>PLOU01000107.1:15897-23974 GCA_003142235.1 Granulicella sp. | reverse complement strand
GTCCCCGGCCCCGGCGACCACAGCTCCGACGGCGGCTGCAACTCAGGAATAGACTTCTGGGGCGGCAGCTTCATCTGCGACCCCTTCGGCCGCATCCTCGCCCAGGCCAGCCACAACCAGGAAGAGATCGTCACCGCAACCCTCGACCCCGCGCTGGTGGANNGACTAGCGCCAGCGGGACCGAATGCAGCCGCCTAGCGCGTCGAGGTCGCCTCGTCCTGGTAGAACTCGGCGATCTGGGCGGCGTACTTCTGCTCCACCACGCGGCGCTTGAGCTTCATGCTGGGTGTCAGCTCGTCGCCCTCCACCGTCCACTCGTCGGCGACCACCGCCAGCCGCTTGATCGTCTCGAAGGGCGCAAGTGACGCGTTCACATCGTTGACGATGCGCTGATAGCGCGCCACNNCGCGCCCAGCTCTCCAGGATTGCGAAGTTAGGCGAGATCAGCACACAGGCGAACTTGTGCTTGTCGCCCACCAGCGCGGCGTTGCCCACCAGCAACCGCGCCTTCAGCTTGCCCTCGATGGGCTGCGGAGCGATCATCTTGCCGCCGCTGGTCTTCAGCATCTCCTTCTTGCGGTCGGTGATGGCGAGGAACCCATCCGCATCGATCTTGCCGATGTCTCCAGTGCGGAACCACCCATCCTCGGTAAACGCCGCCGCCGTCTCGTCCGGCTTGTTCCAGTAGCCGTGGAAGACCGAAGGCCCGCGCACCTCCAGTTCGCCATCCGGCGCGAAGCGCGCCTCGACATTCGGCAGCACCGCACCCACCGTGCCGATGCGATGCCGCTTCGGCGTATCCAGCGCAATCAGCGGCGATGTCTCGGTCAGCCCATAGCCCTCCAGGATGAGGATTCCCACGTCGGCGAACCAGCCCGCCGTGTCCATCCCCAGCGGCGCGCCGCCGGAGACAAAGACCTTGATCCGGCCGCCAAACGCCGCGCGTATCTTGGCGAAGACCAGTTTGTCCGCCAAGCTCCATCGCAACCCGCCGGGCTTCGTGGCCGCCATCGTCTCATCTCGAAACCTCTTCCCCACCGCCAGCGCCCAGTTGAGAATCCACTTCTTCGCGCCGTGCGATTTGCCTTCGACCGCCTGGCGGATCTTCTCGTAGACCCTCGGCACGGCCACCAGGAGCGTGGGCCGCACCTGCTTCATGGCCACTGAAATCCGTTCGAACTTCGGGCAATGGGCCAGCGTCACATGCTCCAGCATGAGCACATAGTCCAGGTGTCGCGCCGTCACATGCGAGAGCGGCAGAAACGAGATGCAGGAGTCCGTCTCGTTGAATGCAAACTCGCGCGACGAATAGCAGAGGTTGCTCGCCATATTGCCATGGGTCAGCATCACGCCCTTGGGCTCGCCGGTGGTGCCAGAGGTGTAGATGATGGTGGCGAGATCGTCCGGTTGCACCGTGCGCGCCTGCGCGTCGAACTCCGCGTCGCGCGCCTGCATCGCCGCCGCGCCGGCCAGCAACTCCGCAAATTCCACGACACTGGGTGCCCCATCCATCGCAGTTTTATCGCGATGGGTGGGAGGAACTGCATCCATCACCACAATCCGCTCGAGCGCCGGCAACTCACCCGCCGCGCGCACCTTCTCCACCTGCTCCCACGAAGAAACCACCGCAACCTTGGCTCCGCAGTCGCGCAACATATATTCCACCTGCTCGGCGGTCAGCGTGGTATACAGCGGCACATCGACCGCGCCCAGCGCCAGCACCGCAAAGTCCGTCACCGGCCACTCCCAGCGGTTCTCGCTGAGCAGGGCCACGCGGTCGCCGTTGCCCACGCCCCACTGGGCCAGGCGCGCAGCCAGCGCGCGCACCCTCCCATACGCCTCGGCCGAAGTGATCGGCTTCCACGCCTCCTCGGCCTCTGCGTCCACCGCCGTGTCACACCAGCGCCACAGCCTCTTTTCGCCGCGCCCGCACACAATCAGAAACGCGTCGTTGATCGTCCCGATATCCACCATGCAAACCCCTCCAGCCTGCGCAACCCGGAAATGGCCTCATCCAGCCTACGCCGGTTGGATGCAAACGATCTAGCAGCGAACGATCTTCTCCGATACGATCCCCTTGGTTGCATTGCGCGTGTCCACCACCAGCCGCGACTGGCGCACAATCGCGGCGTAGTCGTAGTCGGAGTGGTCGGTCATAATCAGCACGCAGTCGTACTGCGCAAGATCGGTCAGCGGCGTGGACCTCATATTCAGGTTGTAGTGGCGTCCGCGGCCCACCGCCGGGAAGAAGGGATCGTTGTACAGCACCTCGGCGCCCTGCTCGCGCAGCAGCTCGATCACGGTCAGCGAGGGCGACTCCCTCAGGTCGTCGATGTCCTTCTTGTAGGCCATGCCCAGCATCAGGATGCGCGCGGCGTTCATCGCCTTGCCGTGCCGGTTCAGCGCCTGCGCAACGGACTGCGCCACATGCGCCGGCATCGCCTCGTTCACCTCGCCGGCCAGCTCGATGAAGCGCGTGTTGAAGTCGAACTCGCGGGCCTTCCAGCTCAGATAGAACGGGTCGATGGGGATGCAGTGGCCGCCGAGGCCCGGCCCGGGATAGAACGGCTGGAAGCCGAACGGCTTGGTCGCCGCTGCGTCGATCACCTCCCAGATGTCCACGCCCATGCGCAGCGAGAGCAGCTTGAGCTCGTTGACCAGCGCGATGTTGACGCAGCGGTAGATGTTCTCCAGCAGCTTGGTCATCTCCGCCACGCGGGTGGAGGAGACGCGCACCGCGCGGGTGAAGATCCCCTCATAGAGCGTGGCCGCAAGCTCGGTGGCAATCGCCTCGTGCCCGCCGACCACCTTGGGAATGTCGCGCCGCGCCACCGTCACGTTGCCCGGGTCCTCGCGCTCCGGCGAGAAGGCCACATAGAAGACGCCGCTTTCGGCCGCCGCGCCCTTCGCCTGCGCCCTCAGCCCCTCGGTGTTGCCCGCCTCCAGCACGGGAATCAGCAGCTCCTCGGTCGTCCCCGGATAAGTCGTGCTCTCCAGCACCACCAGTTGGCCCTCGCGGATCCACGGGGCCGCGGCCTTCGCCGTATTCTCCACAAAGCTCAGGTCGGGCTCATGGTGCGCCGTGAGCGGAGTAGGAACACAGAGGATGATGGCGTCCTGATCGGAGAGTCGCGCGAACTCGGTGGTTGCGGTAAAGCCCTTCTGCCGCGCGCCCTCGATCTCCGCGGCCGCAATGCGAAAGATGTACGAGCAGCCGGCTTCCAGATCGTCCACTTTTTTTGCGTCAATGTCGAAGCCGGTCACTTTGAACCCCGCCTCCGACAACAACAGCGAGAGCGGCAATCCAACGTACCCAAGACCGATGACTCCGATTTTTGCGGTGCGTTTCTGTAGGCGGGCAAAACGCTCCAGAGCAATCCGCGGCAGAACAATTTGGCTGGTATTCGACATGCTACGATTATCGCATCGGATTACTGCTTTTTTCACGATCCTGTTTTCATAAATATGTTGCGTCCATCTCGACTCATATCGGCGCAGAATTTTGCCAAACCATCCACTGGCTGTTCTCCTTGCCTTGTGCATATAGATAAAAAGCGCCAATCAGCAACAGATCCGACGGAAAAGCTCTTGCCTCTTCGGTAGCGTCATCAATCAAATCTGGAGACAGGATAAACTATTTTCAGATAGACTTCCCGTCGTAAGAGACCGCTGCCGGCCCTGGCACCGGATTTGGCATTGACTCGATTTTTGGAGACAGATAAATGCAAAGGGATGATCCCCAGGTTTTGACCGAAGCCAGGTTAGCCACAGAGAGCACAAACAAGCGGTTTGGCTTTACAAAACATCGCTTTCGAACATTTGCATGGAGTTATGCTTTTCTCTTGACGTTGTTGAGCCGCATCTGGACCGTAAAAGATCCGGGGCCAGCCGACTCGGAACTGTTTGCCTACATCGGCCGCGAGTGGATCCGAGGAATAATCCCCTACAAACAAATATGGGAGGATAAGCCACCGGGAATTTTTGCCGTAAACGCTCTGGCCGCGGTATTTCATAAACAATTCATTGCTTTGGCGGCTTTCGAATTTGTTGCGCTATTTGCAACCATCCTTCTAATCCACCGGATTCTGTCTGAACTGCAATGTGCTTCGCTCGCCAAGTGGACTGCCCCCTTTGTGGCCGCCAGTATTCTGTCCATCCCCTATTACACGCCAGGCGGCAATCAAACAGAAATATATATATTGCCCTTTGCTGCCTGCTGCATTTATTCTTTTCTGCGCGCTACAAGAAACGCAGCGTTATCTCCCTCGTGGCTGATTCTCACTGGCCTTTGCGCAGGAATTGCCGGTATTTTTAAACCCATAGGCATCGCTTCTTTGCTAGCCATCACACTTGTCCTGTGCGTAGATCTAAGTCGAAGCCTGCTATCTCGTTTAGCTGCGGTCGCGCTCACATGGACCGCTTGCCTCGCTGTGTGGGGGATTGCAGTGGCCTATTTCGCCCCTTACGGAGCGGTACGGGAGATGGCCAATGCCACGCTGTTTTACAACCTGCAATATGCCGCTGCCATACATCATCCGATACTGGAATCCATTTTTCTAATGGTGGATCGCTTGTCCGTAGTTGGCTCCATCCTAGGCTGCGCAATAGCGTGGTTCCTATTCTGGCTGTGGCCCAATATACGCCGTGCGATTCCACCATTTTTCAACACGCGTCAACGAAGTGCGGCCCTTCTGCTGTTCTTGTGGCTGGCAGCGGATCTCTGTGGAGCAAGAGCTGCAGACAAGTATTACGCACACTATTTCCTGCCCAGCCTGTTGAGCCTGATCGTTATTAGTTGCCTCTCCATTGATGTTTTGGCAAAACTAATTTCATCCATCAAGCATTCACAACTATTAATTTACATTGTATTGATACCGATTGGCATTGCTGGACTGAAGGGACAGATAGATTATTTCCATTCCGCCTCACGCAATCCTCCTGACGAATGGAAGCAGGCCGGACTATTCATCAGGGACCACAAGAGTCCTTCTGATGTAACCTTCACTTGGGGCTTTCGTCCAGGTGTTTATAGGATCGCTGACAGCCATACCCTGACCCGCTGGGCCGACGCTCACTATATTGACGACTTTCCTGGAGCGTATAAATCAATCGGAAGCGAATTGATATCTGAGCTTAAAACATCTCCTCCCAACTTTATCGTTTACGATTGCAATGTGTCTCCTCTGGATCAGCGGGATACGGTTAGGATTCAATTCCTACAGCTTTTGGAGAGCAACTATCGCCTTGTTTATAGAACAGGACGAACATGTGTTTCTGAGCGTTGACAGTTTCACCAATTCGCGCCAGAGTCGTTCCAGCCTAGCCCACAGGGCAAAAGATCTTACGAATTTACAATAAATATCGTAGCTTTTCTATAACATAGCTCAACAGCGTAGAAAATGTTCTAAGCGGAGAAAAAGACTGATGGCTCGTTATTTGATTACCGGAATCGCTGGCTTTATCGGCTCAACCCTGGCCCACGCGCTGGTGGAGCGGGGCGACGATGTGCGGGGCATCGACAACCTCTGCACCGGAAGCCTCGAGAATCTCGCCGGCATTCGCAACCGGATCGACTTCCGGCAACTCGACCTGCAGGACGCGGCCGGGATGCGCTCCGCCTGCGAGGGCGTGGAGTACATCCTGCACCAGGCGGCGCTGGCCAGCGTTCCCCGCTCGGTGAAGGACCCGCTCACCTCGCATGAGTCGAACATCAACGGCACGCTCAATTTGCTGCTTGCAGCGCGCGACGCCAAGGTGAGGCGCATCGTNNGCCTGCGAGTACTACATCCAGGCCTTCTGCCGGACGTATGGGCTGGAAGGCGTCTGCCTGCGCTACTTCAACATCTTTGGGCCGTGCCAGGCCGCGGACTCGCCCTACTCCGGCGTGATCGCCAAGTTCACAACCATGATGATGGCAGGCGAGACTCCCACCATCTTCGGCGACGGCCTGACCAGCCGCGACTTCAACTATGTGGACAACGCGGTGAGCGCCAACCTGCTCGCCTGCCAGGCGCCCAGCACGGTGGCCACGGGCCGCGTCTTCAACATTGGGACCGGAGAGAGCCACACGCTGAACGATGTCTACGCCGCCATCGCGGGCCAGCTCGGATTCACCGGCAAGCCGCTCTATGGCCCGCCGCGCGCGGGCGACATTCGCCACTCGCTGGCCGACATCAGCCGCGCCGGCAAGGAGCTTGGCTACCAGCCGAAGGCCCACTTCCACGAGGGCCTGCGGAAGACCGTGGCCTGGTACCTCGCCGAAAAAGAGAAGAGGGCCGCCTCGGCGCTCTGACTCAAGAACGCCGCGCCGCCCCTACCCCAGCTTGGCCAGCTCGTCGCTTGCGTCCCTCGACGTCTTGCTGTTGGGCGCAAGCGCCGCGGCCTTCTTCAGATGCAGTACGGCGTCGGACTTGTCGTTCAGCTTGCCGTAGGTCATGCCCAGGTGGAGATGCATCGAAGCGTTGTCCGGGGCCGACCGCAGCGCTTCCTCCAGCAGGTCCCGCGCCGCATAGTAGTTCCCCTTGTAGAAGTAGACCCAGGCCAGCGTGTCGGCTGTATGCGGCGAGTCCGGCATGGCGCGCCGCGTAGCCTGCGCCAGGGTCAGCGCCACATCCACGTTCCCGCCGTTCTCCACCATCAGATACGCCAGATTGTTGGATGCAACCGCATTGCTGGGGTCGATCTGCAGCGCNNCATCTGCCACGCATGGGCGTCGTTGGGGTGGGAACCGATCCAACCCTGCCAGGTTGCGATCGCGGGATCGATGTCGTTCAGGGCGATCTCGGCCTGGGTATAGATGTCTACCGCGTCGAGGCTTGACGGGTTCAACTGCATCGCCTTCTGCGAACTCTGCTGCGCGCCCTTGAAGTCCCTGGTTTGCAGTTGAACGGCGGCAAGCTCGGAGTAGAAGTTGCCATTCTGCGGCTCCTTGGCGATCTGCGCCTGCACCCGCGCCAGGGCCTTGGCCGGCTGCTTCTGCTTGAGGTCGTAGGAGGCCAGCATCCCCAGCGCGCGGTCCGAGTTCGGGTCCTTGTCCAGCGCCTTCTGTAGCATCGCCATGCCCTCGGGAAGATGCCCCTGGGCAATACGGATCTGGCCCAGTTCCAGGTATACCGATGGATTGTCCGGACTCGCCTTCAAGACCGCCTGGAAGTCCGCCTCCGCCTTGTCGTACTCCTTGCGGCTGGCCTCCGCCGTCCCACGCCACAGATAGGCCATCACATAGTCGGGGTGCTGCTGGATCGTCTTGTCCGCCACCTCGGAGAGCATACTAGCGTCGTTGCGCACGACCGCGATCTGCGCCAGACCGCTGGCCGCATCCAGGTTTCCCGGATTGAGCTTCGCGACCTCGCGCAGGCTCGCCTCGGCGGTCGGCAGGTCTCCCTTGCCGGACGCCACCCGCGCCAGCAGCAGCCGTGTCTGCACGTCGTTCGGGTTGTCCTTCACCGCCTTTTTCAGCAGCGCGATTGCGTCGTCAGTCTTGCCCGTGTTCACCAACAGCAGCGCATTCAGGATCTGCACCTGGGGATTGCCTGCATAGGTCTTGGTCAGCCCCGCAACCACCGACGACGCCTGGGCATAGTTCTTCCTGTCGAAGAGAACGCGCGCGTAGGTGATCTTGATGGCGAAGCTCTTGGGAAACTTCGCGGCAAGCTCCGCAAAGGCGGCCTGGGCGCGATCCAACTGCTGCGTCTTGGCGTAGTAGTCGCGCAGCAGCGTCGCGGCCTCTTCGTTCTCGGGCAAATCGACCACCGCCTGATGCAGCGTCTGCTCCGCCTTGTCCTTGTTGCCCACGCGGAAGTAGAGCCCGGCCAGCGCGGCGCGCGGCCGAAGGTTGTCCGGCGCAATCGCGACGGCCGCCGTGTACTGCTGCTCCGCGCCCTGTAGATCGCCCTTCTTCTCCATCAGCTCCGCNNGTCCAGCGATGCCGCCTTGCCCAGCTCGTCTTCAGCCGAGGCCTCGTTCGCCGGGTCGGCCGTCAGCAACAGCGCCGCCGCGGTATGGAAGCTGGCCCGGTTGGGACCGAGCTGCAACGCCCGCTGGATCAGCTTGAGTGCATCCGCGTTGTTGCCCCTGC
>PLOU01000107.1:3465-15874 GCA_003142235.1 Granulicella sp. | reverse complement strand
TGCACCGTCTTCATCAGCTCCGTGTAGGCCAGCATCGGAGTGTTCATCTTCAGATACGTCTTGGCCATCTCGTAGTGCGCGTCGCCGAAGTTCTTGTCCACCTTCAGCGCATTGAGGAACTGCACGGCAGCCTCTTTGTACTTGCCGGCGGCCTCATACCTCTTGCCGCTCTCCAGGTACTTCTGCTTGCGCACGTTCGGGTCGCGGCTGCATCCGGCGGTGAAGACCAGCGCCAGCGATACCACCACCACCGAGACCCGGGCAACCTGCACCTTGCGTAGTTTGAACATTGGCGTGTCCCTCAATCTTCCGTTGCCGTTCCCTTCAATTCTTCTCTTTCATGCCGTCTCTTGCAAACCTGCTCTTCGTGCTGAGGGCCATGCGAGCACCGGCAGCGGAGCACGGCCTCATCAATCGGGAATATAGGCTGGAAGCAGTGGCGCGATCTGCTCGGCAAACTTCATCGTGCGCGCGCGCGCCTGTAGCCTGTCCTCGCCCGGCTCTACGGGCGTGATGACGCGGACCAACGCCGCGTCGGTGCGTCCGTAGCGGATCGAGTCGGCCAATGTAAACAGCTTCGCCGTATAGTCGCCCGCGATGACGCGCCCATGCATCTGGTACCAGTACAGGACCTCCTGCGTCGAGGTCCCGTTCGAAATCAGAAACTCCTTCACCTGGTACTTTTTGCCTGCGGCGTTGGTCAGTGTCGTGATCCACGACGATTCGAAGGCCCATCCCGCGCCAGGCAGGCAGTTCTGCGGCGAGTGGATCGACTGCCCTGTCCGCTGGGTGGGAAAATATCCGATAAAGAGCCCGATCGACGCGCGGTCGCCTATGCTTGCGTTCTCCGGCGAAGGACTGCCCTCGATCGGAGGCTGCGCAATATACACCCGGTTCAGGAACTCCCCCTTGCCCAGATTCTGCAATACATCCTCATCCATCACGATCTCGGTGGCCGTTCGCGTTCCGATTGTGGTGGGAAACTCGCTCAACGGACTGCTTGGCGGCACGCGGTCCACATCTCCGCGCAGGTGCAGCAGCAGCGCCGCGGACAACATCAGCAGGACCACAAACCAGAGTTGTGAAGACCAGGGCCGCGCGCTCCTCATGCCGTGTGCCTGCCTTTCCCCGCCGCCAGCTCCATCGCACGATGCACCAGATAGAGACACCCGAGAGAGATCAGGAACATCAACCAGCCGGAGAACTCATGGAAGAAGCCCATCGCCTTATCCGGGTCCCAGTACTGCACACACAGCCCGGTGCCGAATATCCGCGCCCCATTGGCCGCCACCGCAATGGGAACGCTGGCCAGCGCCAGCGCCACCCTCCGCCACGTCTTGCGCTCCAGAAGGTAGCCGTAGATCACCGCCACCGTGAACAGGCTTATCAGCGACCGTATCCCGCTGCACGCCTCGGCCACCTCCAACTGCATCGCCGGCAACTGNNAGGGGAAAAGTGATCTGGTTGAACAGGATGGTGGGCAGCGGAATCGCCAGCAGAAGCACGAAGAGCACAAACTTCACCCGGCCCAGCATCTGGCGGCCCAGCAGCGTCCACACCAGGCCCGCCGCCAGCAGGACAAACGAAGTGCGCTGCAGGAACAGGTCCGCACCGAAGACGCCCAGCAACAGCACAAAGAGCCCGAAGGCCACCAGCCACGCCCCCGCCCAGCTCGGCGCAATCGCCGTGCCCTGAAGTTCGCGCCGATTGTCCCATAACAGGAATGCCGCAAAAAACGGGATCAGAAACCCGTGCGAAAAGTCCGGAAGCTGGTACCAGTCCGTCACCAGCTTGACCGCGATACCGTGGTACAGCAGCACAAGCAGCGCGACGACCAGCAGCAGCGGCCCGCTCGCAGCAAGGGCAGGAGGCATTGCAGCATCGGAGGCCGTGTGCATCGGATTCGACTTCACGCGCAGCACCTGAACCAATCCCAGAAGCAAGCCCAGAACTAATCCCAAAGTAATCCTAAGGCAATTCAAGGCCCAGCGGATTATCGCACGCAAAAGGTACCTTTGCGGTCTACGTCTTTCGAGGTACCTGGGTGCGCAAGGCCGCCAAATGGCACGCCTTAGGAGTGTAAAATTGCCACGGGCGCGTTACGCGGCTCAAGAAGAGCCCGTGGTCTCGAAGCGGCCCAAACAGGTGGTTTGCCATGGATCTCTGTTCCCAAAGGATGGGCCGGCAGGGTGCGGCCTTCGACCCCCGAAGCGAGTCACGAAGCGAGTCACGAAGCCGGTTTCAGGCGGCTGCATCCCACGACGCGTACGAATCGGCAGGAACTATGACCTCTCTGCGCTGCGCGCTGCTTTCGATCTGCCTGGTTCCGGCGCTCGCCGCAGGCGTGGCTCAGCAGACAGTCAACAAGCCTGCGCCCAGCGCCAAACCCGCCGCCGCGCCCGCCATCAACCACCCTGCAACCTCGTCCTCATCCGTGCGTCCTACCACCGCCGCTTCCCCCGCCGCCCGCCCATCCAACGTCGCCTCCAACTACATCATCGGCGCGGAAGACACCCTGCAGATCACGGTCTGGCAGGAGCCCAACCTCTCCACTCCCGCCCTCCCCGTGCGGCCCGATGGAAAGGTCTCGCTGCCGCTGGTGGGAGACATCATCGCCGCCGGGTTCACCCCCATGCAACTCGCCACCGACATCGGCAACCGCCTCAAGCAGTACGTCACCGATCCGGTGGTCGATGTCAGCGTGCTCGCCGTCAACAGCAAGCGCGTCTACCTGATCGGCGAAGTCATGCACGTTGGCCCGCTTGCCATCTCTCCAGGAATGACTGTGCTACAGGCCATCGCCACCGCTGGCGGGCTCACCCCCTACGCCAACAAGAAGCACATCTACATCCTGCGCGGGGACAGGCAGCAGAAGGTCCCCTTCGACTACACCCTGGCCGTCAAGAAGGGAGACATGCAGGGCGTCTCGCTCGTCCCAGGCGACACCATCGTGGTCCCATGATCAAGTCCTCCCAGACCGCTTCCCAGACCGCCTCAACCCTCCTTCTGCTTCTGCCGTTGCTGGCGCTTCCCGCCATGTCCGGCGCTCAGGCACTGCCCGCCGCCTCGGCCGCGCCCATCTCCACCGGCTTCGCCCTTCCCAGCTCCGCGGGTACGCTACAGTACGCCCTCAGCGCCTCCCAGAGTCTCACCTCCAACTACCTCGGCAACGCAGGCGTCGCCTCCTCCACCGGCCTGAACGGAGACCTCGCCTTCATCACCAACAGTCCGCTCGACCCCTTCAGCGCTGTCTTCACCGGCGGGCGTTCCTGGAGTACGTCGGGCCAGCCCTCCTACAACTACCTCAACCTCTCGCTCTCTCAAGCGGTCAACACGCACCGCTGGATATTCTTGCTTTCGGACGCCGTCAACTATATGCCGCAGACTGCCTCCACCGGACTATCCGGCATTCCCGGCGCAGGCGATCTCGGCGTTATCCCTGTGCCGACGGGCATCACACCCGCGCCAACCAGCGCCAACCCCGGCCAGGGAGTGCTCTCCGGCTTCTCCAACCGCGTCGCCAACACCAGCTCGCTCAGCCTGCAGCGCCAGATCACCGGCAAGACCTCGCTCAACGCCTCCGGCTCTTACTTCCTCACCCGCTTCCTCAACAACTCGGGCAGCTCCACCGTCCCCAGCTCCGCCGGCCTGGACAGCGACGGCGACTCCGCCAGCGCCGGCCTCAGCCATCGCATCGACGCGCGCAACTCCCTCGCAGGAAACTTCACTTACGCGCGCAATACCTACTCCGGCACAAGCTCCGGAATCCGGCAGCCCGGCTTCTCCAGCCAGACCGCCAGCCTGCAGTACGCCCATCAGTTCACGCGCAAGCTGGGCGCCGTTGCCGCCGCCGGCCCGCAGTGGACCAGCATCGACAGCCCGGGCCTTACGCCCGCGCTCAGCCTCTTCGCCAACCTCTCGGCCAACTACACGGGAGAGTTCTCCCACGCGTCTGTCGCTTACTCGCGCAGCACCAACAGCGGCTTCGGCGTGGTCGGCGGCGCCATCTCCAACTCCGTCACCTTCTCCGCCGGCCACACTTACGACCGCGTCTGGCTGGTCGCGCTCACCGCGGCCTACACCCAGACATCGAACCTGCCCTCGGCCGTTACTCTTCCCTTCACATTCCACACCACCGTGGCCGGCGTGCAGGTCTCGCGCGCCCTGGCCCGCACACTCTCCGCCTACGCCAGCTACACTTTGCAAAAGCAGTCCAACCAGGGAACGGCCACTACAGTCGATCTCTTCAGCGGCCTCTCCAATGTGGCCGGCTTCGGGCTCACCTTCTCGCCCTCCGCGGTCCGCCTTGGCGGACACTCGTAAGGAGAAAGAAATGCTTGGCCATCGCGCACTGAACGTCGAAGATTATCTGGCAATCCTCAAGCGCCACTGGTGGCTCATCGCCATCCCCACGTTCATTATGCCGGTCCTCGCGGTTGTCGCCACCTTGTACATCCCACCGCAGTACGTCTCCCAGACCCTGGTCCTCATCGACCAGCAAAAAGTCCCGGAGAACTTTGTCCCCTCGGTCGTCACCGAAGACATCAACAGCCGCCTGGCCTCCATGAAGGAGCAGATCCTCAGCCGCTCCAGCATTCAGCCCATCATCGAGAAGTTCAACCTCTACGCCGACCAGCGCCTCTCCATGGACGACCGCATCACGCTGGCGCGCAAGAGCATCGACATCCAGCCCATCACAAGCGAGATCTCCCGCTCCAACGGCCTGCCCGGCTTCAAGATATTCTTCACCGCCAGCGACGCCCACACCGCGCAGGAGGTATGCGCGGAGATCACCACGCTCTTCACCGGGGCCAATCTCCGCTCGCGCTCGGAGGCCGCCGAGGGCACAACCGACTTCCTCAAGGAGCAGCTCGACAGCGCCAAGCGCACCCTCGACGACCAGGACGCAAAGCTGGCCGCCTTCCAGCGCGAGCACTTCGGAATGCTGCCCGAGGATGAGGCCAACAACATCAACCTCCTCAGCACCCTCAACACCCAGCTCGATGCCTCCACCCAGGCCCTCAGCCGCATGGAGCAGGACAAGTCCTACATGGAGACAATGCTCGCCCAGCAGGCCGCATCCTCTCCCAGCGCCGCCTCTCCGCAGAGCGACGATAAGGAGCTGCAGGACCTGCTGGCGCAGCAGGCCAACCTTACCTCCCGCTACTCCGCGAACTACCCCGACGTCATCTCCGTCAACCGCAAGATCGCCGACCTGCGGCGCAAGATGGCGCAGTCGCCCTCCGCCCCTTCCTCAATCGCCGCGCCCGGCCGCAACGACTCCGCCGCCGCGCAGGACCTGCGCGCGCGCATCCGCGCCGCCGACATCGGAATCCAGGCCAAGCGCGCGGAACAGGCGCAGCTCAACAAGCAGATCCGCTCCTACCAGGGGCGCATTCAGTCCAGCCCGCAGGTGGAGGCGGAGTTCAAGGAACTGACCCGCGACACCCAGACCTCGCAGGCCTTGTACGACAGCGATCTGACCAAGCTGAACCAGTCCCAGATGGCCACCGACCTCGAGCACCGCCAGGAAGGAGAGACCTTCAGCCTGCTGGACGAGGCCAATCTTCCGGACAGCCCCACCTATCCCAAGCGCAGGGTCTTCGCCTCCGGAGGACTCGGCGCCGGTCTTATCCTCGGCCTGCTGCTCACCGCCCTGCTGGAGTACCGCGACACTGCATTGCGCAGCGAGCGCGACGTCTGGGCCTTCACCAAACTGCCCACTCTGGCCGTCATCGCCTGGTCGGGCGATGTGGCAGACCGCAAGCCCGGCAAGTTCGCCCGCCTGAAACGGCTCTTTAGACGCAAGCCCCCCGTAGATGCAACTCAACCAATGCTCCGATCGCCGAAGCCCACCGATAACCATGTATAAGAGCTTCTTCCATCTCGACAGCACGCCGTTTGCCGACAGCCCCGATCCGCGCTTCCTGGTGCGGACGCCGCACGCCCGCGAGGCCCTCGCCACGCTGGAGTACGGCATCAGCGCGCACAAGGGCTTCATCGTCCTCACCGGCGAGGTGGGCACCGGCAAGACCACCCTGCTGCGCTCTGCGCTCGCCTCCTTCGAACCCGGCCGCGTCTTCAGCTCATTCGTCTTCAACCCGCGCCTGGAGGTCCTCGACTTCTTCGAGTTCATCCTGGCCGACTTCGGCATCGTCCCCCAGGGCCGCACCAAGTCGGGAATGCTCATCCAGCTCAATCGTTGGCTCATCGAGCGCTTCCGCCACGACGAGACATGCGTCATCGTCATCGACGAGGCGCAGAACCTCACCTGGGAGCAGCTCGAAGAGGTCCGCCTGCTCACCAACCTCGAAACACCAACGCGCAAGCTGGTGCAGATCGTCCTCTCCGGCCAGCCCGAACTGGAAGAGAAGCTCACCGCGCCCGACCTGCGCCAACTGCGCCAGCGCATCGCCCTCTGGGCGCGCACCCACGCCATCGCCGCCGACGAGACCTCCACCTACATCAGTCAGCGCCTGCTCGTCGCCGGCTCCTCCGACCTCATCTTCCTCCCGGACGCCGTTGCCGCCATCCATCGCGCAAGCTGCGGAATCCCGCGCATCATCAACCTCATCTGCGAGCAGGCCCTCATCCTGGCCTACGTCGAGCAGCTCCACCAGGTCCCCGCTCCCCTCATCCACGCCGTGGTGCGCGACCTCGATCTCGACCCCCAGTCCTACATGGTCTCCTCCTCTCGCTTTGCAGCTCCCACAGACCGCGCGCCAGCTTCGCTGAAGCACTCGCGGCGGGAGGAAGGAGGCGACGAGAGATGAGCAATATCTACGAAGCCATGCGCCGTGCAGCGTTGGAGTCTGCCAACCGCCCCGCCGCCGACCCCGCTCCGGCCACACCACCTTCCGCGCCAATTCCCGTTGCCGCGGAGCCCAGACCGGCAGCACAACCCGCCGAGCCAACCCCTGCCGCACCAATCTCAATCACCGACCCCGCCGCCGCTGCGCTCATTCATGACAACGCGCCAATCTCAGTCGCGCCCGTTCCAGTCGCGCCAATCATCGCTGCGCCCATTCCCACAGCCATCCCAATCGCCACGGCCAGGACCGCCGTCGCGCTCGATGCCGACTCCGCGCTCGATCTGCCGAACATTGCCCAGGTGCGATGGGCCCCCTCGCTGCATCAGCTTCCCGCGCTGGAGCAGCGCGGCGCCGCGGTGGAGCAGTTCCGCAGCCTGCGATCGCGGATGCAGGAGTTCCGCGACCTGAACACGCTCAAGTCCATCCTCGTCTCCAGCGGCCTGCCGCAGGAGGGCAAGAGCTTCGTCGCCGCCAACCTGGCCATCTCGTTTGCCCGCCACAAGGCCGCCCGCGTTCTGCTCATTGACGGAGACATGCGCCGCGCCTCGCTGCACAAGCTGCTGGGCGCGCCGCCGGGCCCCGGCCTCACCGAGTATCTGGCCGGCAAGGCAAGCCTCACAGAGATCATGCAACGCCCCATTCCCGGCGACACCGGCCATCCCCTGCCCGCCGGCTTGGCCTCGCTGATCTTCATCCCCGGAGGCAACGCCAGCGACAAGGCCGCCGACCTCTCCGGCAACCGCCGCTTCGGCCACCTCATCGCCGAGGCCTCGCCCCACTTCGACTGGATCGTGGTCGACTCCTCGCCCGTCAACCTCGTCTCCGACGGGGTCAACCTCGCCCGCTCCTGCGATGGCGTCCTTCTGATTGCGCGCGGAGGCACCACAAAATACCAGGTCGCCCAGCGCGCCCTCGCCGAACTCAAGGCTTCCAAAGTCCTTGGCTTTGTCCTCAACGCCGTCGAAGACCCTCCCCTGACCGGGGGATACTATGGCTACGACGGATACGACAAGATTGAAGAATAACCGGGGACGCCCCAGTCAATGGTCCGCTTCTTGAACGTCTACTATCCCACGCGCACCATCATTCTGCTGCTGGCGGAGGCGTGCGTGGTCTTCGCCTGCTTTCTGACAGCGACCTGGTGGATGCTCGGCCCGGATGCCTTCATCGCGCTGGAGTACCAGGAGGGCCTGCTCAAGATCGCCCTCATCACCCTGGTCACCCTGGTCCTCTCCTACTACTTCGACCTCTACGAGCCGCGCATCCTCTCCGCCCGCCAGCAGATCTACTTCCGCATCCTTCTGGTGCTCGGTTTCGACTGCTTCCTGCTCTCCGCCTTTCTGCTCTTCGATCCCCAGGTCGCCATCGGCCCCTTCGTCTATACCCTCGGCTTCGCCCTGCTTACGCCCTCGCTCATCCTGCTGCGCAGGGGCTACGAGTGGGTCGGCGCGCAGAAGCTCTTCCGCGAGCGCGTCTACGTCCTGGGCGCCGGAGAGTACGCGCGCTCCATCGTCGAGGCCATCCGCTCCCAACCCGGCATCGGCATGGAGGTCGTCTTCTGGGAAGATGTGGATCTCGAACCCTCCCAGCGCAAACAGCTCTGGATCTCCGTCCTCGACCGCATCGCCAAGGCCGATCCCCCGGTGCACCGCATCATCGTCGCCATGGAGGTCCAGCGCGGAGAACTGCCCGTCCAGGAACTTCTCCTGCTGCGCTTCCGCGGCATCGAAGTGGAGGAGGACAGGACCCTGCGCGAGCGTCTCTACGGCAAGATCCAGCTCGAAGGGCTGCGCCCCTCCAGCTTCCTCTACAGCGAAGGCTTCCGCCTGGTGCCCTCGCTTCAGTTCACCCGCCAGTTGGTCAGCCTCACCGCCGCGGCGCTCGGACTTCTCCTATTTCTGCCGATCTTTCCCTTCGTCGCGCTGGCCGTCAAGCTCTCTTCCCGCGGCCCGCTCTTCTTCCGCCAGCCCCGGGTTGGCATGGGCGGCCGCATCTTCAACGTCATCAAGTTCCGCACCATGTTCACCGACGCCGAATCCGGCGGCGCAAAGTGGGCCACCAAGGACGACCCACGGGTCACCAAGGTCGGCTCCTTCCTGCGCAAGACGCGCATCGACGAGGTCCCCCAACTCTGGAACATCCTGCGCGGAGAGATGGGCTTCGTCGGCCCCCGCCCGGAGCGCCCCGAGTTCGTCGCATGGCTCACCGAGGAGCTTCCCTTCTACTACCTGCGCACACTGATCCGCCCCGGCCTTACCGGATGGGCCCAGGTGCGCTACGGATATGGCGCCACGCTGGCAGAGACCAAGGAAAAACTGGCGTACGACCTCTACTACATCAAGCACATGTCGCTCGGCCTGGACCTGCTCATCATGTTCGAGACCATCAAGACCATCCTGCTGCGCCGCGGCGCACAATAACCCGCAGCGCAAAAAACACGGCCTCAAGGGCCGTGTCTCTTGTCTAATCAACCAACGCTGAACTTACTGCTTGCCCTTCTCGCGCGCGGCCTTGGCGCTGGCCAGCGCGGCCTTCGCCGTGCCCACCAGGGTGGCAAAGCCCGCCGCGTCGTGCGCCGCGATCTCCGCCAGGATCTTGCGGTCCAGCGCATTGCCCGCCAGCTTCAGCCCGTTGATGAAGGTCGAGTAGCTGATGTCGTTGGCGTGGCAGGCCGCGTTGATGCGCACAATCCACAGCGCGCGGAACTGCCGCTTCTTCTGTTTGCGCCCGGTGTAGGCGAACTTCAGGCTGCGCTCCACGGCCTCCTGCGCCGCCTGGTACAGCTTGGATTTGGTGAGGAAGTAGCCACTCGCGCGCTTCAGAATCTTCTTGCGCCGGTCGCTGCGTTTTGTACTCCGCTTTACACGGGGCATCGCTGTTCTCCTTTTGCGTACTTCAGTTAAGCGGCTGGAGGAAAGGGTTCCTCTTCACGCGCTATGCAACTCCAGGTCTCGGTGGGTCCGCTCGCGCAAAACCCAGGGGCCGTAACGCATTGACTGGCCCTTTGCTTTGGACTCCGTCTCCGCGGCCTCTAACCTCAGGCCCCGAATCCGACGTCCGCAGCGGCTCGACTTGAAAGACTCAGTGAAACTCGCGCCCAAACCTCAGGCGTAGGGAAGCATCCGTGCGATCTTCGGCGTGTCCGCCTTGGAGACCAGGACCGACTGGCCCAGGTGGCGCTTGCTCTTGGTGGCCTTCGAGGTGAGGATGTGGCGCGTCTTCGACTGCCCGCGCTTGAACAGGCCGGACGCGGTCTTGGTGAAGCGCTTGGATGCGCCCGTATGGGTCTTCAACTTTGGCATTGTGTTTCCTTGGCGTTTCTGGACAACCCTTCAAGTGTAGCCGATTCCGCGCCGGAATGATAGCTATTCGCCCGCCTGCGCCCGCCAGGACACGCCCTGCGCGCCCGCCTTCGCCCATCTCTTCGATGGGTATTGCAAGCCATGTACTTTCAAGATGATCCAAGCTGAAAATTAATTGCGATCCATTCCCTCGCAGCGTAAGGTAATGGAAGAATCCGTCCGCCGCCACGACAGGCTCTTCGCAGATCGAATGAAACAAGCTCCAAGGAGAACACCGTGCCCCTGAATCGCTTCCTTCCCGTCGCTGCAGCCACCTTGCTCCTGCTGGCGATCGGATGCGGCCAAATCCAGCAGACAGGGCCCTCCTTCACCCTCTATGTGGTGCAGAACAGCACGGGCGTGGCGGGCAGCAGCGTGCTGGAGCTGCCACTGCTCAACGGGGAGACGTGGCAGGCGCTCGTCACTCCAGCCAACACCGTCTCCGTCCCCATGCAGACCGCGTTCCAGGCTCTGGCCGTCGGCACCGCGGGCAATCTCTACGTCTCGGCCAGCGTCGTCGCCGCTCCGCCCATGCTCTACGAGATTCTGGTCTATGCGCCCGCCGCCACCGGCGCGGCCACGCCAACACGCACACTGACCTCTGCCAGCCTCACCGCGCCGGCAACCTCCATCGCCGTCGATGCCACCGGCGAAATCTATGCGCTCAGCGGAAACTCGATCCTCGTCTTCGCGGCAACCGCCACCGGCACATCGACGCCGGTGCGGCTCATCACGGGCAGCCTGACCCAGCTCAACTCCCCCAGCTCGATTGCCGTGGACAGCGCGCAGAACATCTATGTGGCCAACACCGCCGGCGACAACGTTCTGGTCTTCTCCTCCACAGCCACCGGAAACGTCGCGCCCGCCAGCATCCTCTCCGGCACAATGACCCAGATCAGCGCGCCGCTGGGCGTGACGCTCGACTCCACCGGGGACCTCTACGTGGCGTCGTTCAACCAGCCGAGCAACTCCTCTCTGGTCCTGGAGTTCGCTCCCGGCGCCACCGGCAATGCCGCCCCTACCCGCACGCTCACCGCAGTCGCCTCCTATTCCCTCTCCGGCCTGGCGGTCGATGCCCTCGACAACCTTTACGTGGTCACCTTGGCTCCCACCACGAATCATCTGGCCATCGACGTCTTCACGCCGGACGAGACCGGCAGCAGCCCCCCCGTCGAGACCATCACCACGACTTCCTGGACGGCCTCCAACTACGGCCAGATCGCCGTCCGGTAGACAACGCGCACCATGCCCTCCGGCAGACAAAGCAAGCTGCGTCGTCTGGTCGGATGAGATCGCCAACGGGCCGCTTTAGACAGCCCACAAAACGCCGCCGGATCAGCCCCCCAAACTTGCTTCCGAGGCCGCCCTCCGGCGCGCCGTTAATCCCACGTTTTGCACCGAAATCCATCCCCAAAATCCCCCCCGGAAACGTGCTATAATCAAACAGGGATCAGAAGGCGGCATTTCGCTGAAAACACTGATTTGGAGCGCCTTTTGTGAACTCTTCGGGCCAGCTTCCGGCCCTCATTTCCGGACCCTGATTTTTGCGGCAGCCCCACCGCCGCATGGAGTGTGAATGGCATCGACCGCAATCAGCCCTGAGCCTGAACTGCTCGCGCTCAATCAGGACGCAAAACCCACCCCCGCGACACCGTCTTCCGCGCCCGCGCCGTCCTCCGCGCCCGCACCCGAACACAAAGACGGCAGCGGGTACTCCGCCGAAAATATCACCGTGCTCGAAGGCCTCGCCGCCGTACGCCTGCGTCCCGCCATGTACATCGGCTCGACCGGCGAGCTGGGCCTGCACCACCTGGTCTACGAGGTGGTGGACAACTCGGTGGACGAGGCGCTGGCCGGATACGCCACGCGCATCGACGTCACCATCCACGTCGACAACTCCATCACCGTCGTCGACAACGGCCGCGGCATTCCGGTCGACGACATGGTCGCCAACGGCGAGAAGATGTCCGCCGTCCAGGTGGTGCTGACCAAGCTGCACGCGGGCGGCAAGTTCGACGCCTCCAACTACAAGGTCTCCGGCGGCCTGCACGGCGTCGGCGTCAGTTGCGTCAACGCGCTCAGTGAGGAGCTGGACGTCGAGATATGGCGCGACGGCTTCGCATGGGAGCAGGACTACGCCAAGGGCGCACCCATCGGCAAGCTGCGCCGCATGAAGCCGTCGAAACAGCTCGGCACCAAGGTCCACTTCCTGCCCGACCGCTCCATCTTCACCGTCACCGAGTTCAACTCCGACAC
>PLOU01000107.1:3250-3397 GCA_003142235.1 Granulicella sp. | reverse complement strand
AAGCCCATCTACATGGAGGCGGAGCGCGACGGCGTCGCCATGGAGATCGGCCTGCAGTACAACGACGCCTACTCCGAGACCATCTTCACCTTCGCCAACAATATCAACACGGTGGACGGCGGCTCGCACCTCTCCGGCTTCAAGACC
>PLOU01000107.1:0-3227 GCA_003142235.1 Granulicella sp. | reverse complement strand
GGCCAGACCAAGGGCAAGCTCAACTCCGACATCGCGGGCACGGTGCAGGCCTTCGTCAACGAGCGGCTGGGCGCATTCCTGGAGCAGAACCCCACCGTCGCCCGCAAGATCATCAACAAGGCCATCGACGCATCGCGCGCGCGCGAGGCGGCCCGCAAGGCACGCGACCTCACCCGCCGCAAGGGCGCGCTGGACGGCGGCGGCCTGCCGGGAAAACTTTCAGACTGTTCAGAGCGCCAGCCCGACCGCTGCGAACTCTACCTCGTCGAGGGCGAATCCGCCGGAGGCACCGCCAAGCAGGGACGCGACCGCCGCTTCCAGGCCATCCTGCCGCTGAAGGGCAAGATCCTCAACGTCGAAAAGGCGCGCTACGACAAGATGCTCGGCCACGAAGAGATTCGCGCCATGATCACCGCGCTGGGCTGCGGCATCGGCAAGGAAGACTTCGACGTCACCAAGCTGCGCTACGGCAAGCTGATCCTGATGACCGACGCCGATGTGGACGGCTCGCACATCCGCACGCTGCTTCTCACCTTCTTCTTCCGCCACATGACGGAGCTGATCAAGCGCGGCCACGTCTACATTGCGCAGCCGCCGCTCTTCAAGATCAAGAAGGGCCGCAAAGAGGAGTACATCAAGGACGAGCGCGAGTACGTGAAGGTCATGGTCGAGCGCGCATCCGACGGAATGGTCTTGCGCCACGGAGACGGCGGCGCGCGCATCGAGGGCGAGGCCCTCACCAAGTTCATCTCGCAGCTCAACGAGTACCTCGGCTTCTTCGACAAGGTGGAAAAACGCCTGCGCAACCGGCCCGTCACCGAAGCCTTCGCCGAGATCTTCGCGCAGGAGGGCAAGGACTCCGCGCGCCGCGTCGACTTCGAGTCGCCCGCGAAACTGAAAGAAATACAGCGCCGCCTCAAGGACCTCATCAAGCCCTTCCACTTCCGCGAGGTCAGCGACATCCTATTCGACGAGGAGAAGAAGCTCTACTCCGTCGCATTCACCGACTCGCAGGGCGCCATACGCAAGATCGACTGGGCGCTCGCCTCCACCGTCGAGAGCCGCCAGATGCTGGCCAAGCACGCGCAGCTCAAGGACCGCATGCAGCCGCCCTTCCTCATCGAGTACGCGGCAAAGACCGCGAAGGCCGAGGCGGATTCCGAAGCCGAAGAGATCGCCGCCGATTCCGATTCCGATTCCGAAGACGGGAGCGAAGAGTCAGACGCACCCGCCAGCGTTCCCGCCACCATCGTCGAGTCCAAGCCCGCCAAGCGCGGTGGCAAAGTCTCGCACGAGCCGGTGGAGAAGCAGACCGCGCGCGAGGTCTTCGAGTACGTCATCGAGCAGGGCAAAAAAGAATATCAAGTCCAGCGCTACAAGGGACTCGGCGAGATGACCGCCCCCCAGCTCTGGGAGACAACCATGGATCCCGACCGCCGCACGCTCCTCCAGGTCCGCCTGGAAGACATCGCCGCCTGCGAGGAGATCTTCACCACCCTCATGGGCGAAGACGTCGAATCCCGCCGCCGCTTCATCGAAGAGAACGCCCTCGACGTCAAGAACCTCGACATCTAAGATAGTCTCGGTTGCAGAGGAGTAACGTGATGATCCGGATGATCGCAGTAGCGACTATAGGTCTGCTATGTGTTTCGGCGAATGCACAAAGCACCACACACGAAACCGACAGCGAAGTACTTCAGCACGGGGAAATCGTCGCCGGGAACATTCTGACAGCGATTAAAATGCATCTAGTTGACGATCCCACATTCCAAGTAACAAAGCAGATTCCAGAAGATGCGCGTCCTGACCGTCCAAAGATTCTCGTAAAGAGGGATGGTAGAATCGTGTTTGATTGGACACCGGGGCAGGAGGCACGATATTTAATGGAGACAATACGGCAGGGTCTCCACGCCATTCAGTCTAGTGGAAAGCCCCGTGGGATAGATGCTGTCGCATTAGCAGGCGGTAGGGAATATTGGCCCAAACTTAGGGACATCTCCTGTCATGACGCACCGAGTACCCGATACTACGATTTAGACGGCTTTGAACAATATTGCCCAGACAAATAGGTATCACGGGAGGTCCTGCGACAAAGGAAACTGAACCATCCGCGGAAGCGAGTGCGACCCTATACAAACAGCCCTTCGGAGTCGTGTGCAGGGTGCTCCATCTTCGTGATGGTTTAATCGTCGTTAAGGTGGGGCATCTTCGGGGTAATCGGCACAACGATACCGAGTTTTTCCAGCGACTCAACAGCCGCAGCCATAGTCACTTTATTGTCGGGATCGGCTAATGCTGCTTGCAATAGGGCGGGTGCCCGCTGTGCTTCGGCAATCCACTCAGGCGAATACATTTTGAGGGCACTCATGCGGGGTATCCTTTTCTTGCCATACTTTGGTTAGTTAAAACCCGCCGGGTACACCATATTCGCGACGGTTTATCGTCGGTAAGGTGGGTATTGCGCACCAGGTCGACGAAATCTTCACCCGCGTTCTCGTTAACAGAAGAGAACATGCATGATGTTCGCGCAGGTGATCATGCTTGCAAGAAGTGCATCATCAATTTGAGTTGCAGTTTGTAGTAGTTCCATTTTTCTGGCAGGTACTACTAGAACCATCACTTCTATTGGAGTATGCAGTGTTACCGTTTCGCTGAGTTGTGCTCGAAGTACCGTTACTATTGGTGGTATATGTCGTGTTGCCGTTATGCTGGGATGTGCTGCTAGATCCATCACTACGATTTGTATAGGTAGTATTTCCGTTCGTCTGCGCAGTACTGGTCGATCCGTCGCTACCGTTTGTGTATGCAGTATTGCCGTTTCGTTGAGTGGTATATGACGTACCGTCCGAGCAATTTGTGTACGTTGTGTTTCCATTTGTCTGCGAGGTACACGATCTTTGTGCCGACGCAGAGACGCAGAATGAAATAATTATAGCCATAGCGATAAAAGTCGGTTTCATAGCATCCTCGATTTCTGGATATGACAGGCCGCTATTATACATCTTTAGGACTTGACTGGGTGCCCCATACATCGAGTGCTTTGCGATGGGTGGGATTCGACCACGCAAAAACCCCAGCAAAATCGCGTGTCAAGACCCTCAACGCCCCAAAATCCCCATAACTCGCACCAACTAAACCACATAAATCCTAAAAATAGTTGGCATAGTAGTTTCCCTCCACGGCGTAGAATTAAAGCAGTAAGCAAAATCGGCATAGGGGGGAGAGTC
>PLOU01000062.1 GCA_003142235.1 Granulicella sp. | reverse complement strand
TTTTAAGTGTCGAGAAGAAAGGCGGATGGCATGAAGCGACTTTGGACAAAGAATGTTGACAGCATCACTACCAATTTCATCAATTATCCCTACGTGTATGCGTTCTTAGCTGTGATGCTCGGTTTTCTCGCGGGAGTGTGTTTTCCTCGACACGATAATAGCCTTGTAGATAACTTCCTTCGCTTCTGCCTGATATTTCTTGCGGCTGGGAACTGCTATTTCTTAGCCAGAACCGTTTGCAGATTGCGGGACGGCGACTCAGTCTCTCAACGCGACGATCTCCTGGGAATGCATCTTGATCAAGAGTGAATCCAGAACATAATCCGCAAGGAGGATGCAGATGCAGGCTGGCGATGTGGTTGCGGACTTTACATTGCAGAACCAGGATGGGGTGAGCGTCTCGCTCAGCGACTATGCGGCGAAGCCGGTGGTGCTGTTCTTCTATCCGCGGGCCGATACGCCGGGATGCACGCTGGAGTCGTGCGGCTTCCGCGACATCTTTGCCAAGTTCAAGAAGGCGGGGATTGTGGTGCTGGGCATCTCGCGCGACACGGTGGCGAAGCAGAAAAAATTCAAAGATAAGTACGGGCTGCCGTATGATCTGCTGGCTGATCCGGAGATGGTGCTCATCAAGCGATTCGACCTGCTGAAGAAGAAGACAATGTACGGCAAGCCGGTGACGGGGGTCGAGCGGACGACGTATGTGATCGCGCCGGGCACGGGAAAGGGACAGAGGCTGCTGCATGTGTTTCCCAAGGTGACTCCGGCGGGACATGCGGAGGAGGTCTATGCGCTGCTGAAATTTGGCGCAGTGCTGCTGAAGTCCAGTGCGGCGGCTAAATCCAGCGCGGCGGTGGGGAAGAAGGTGTGATGACGGGAGGGATTGCGGAGGTTGCAGCGTACGGAGCGGCGGGTGCGGCGGTGCTGGGGCTTGCGGCGGGCGGGTTGGCGTATGCCTCGCTGTGGCCGACGTCGCAGATCTTCAGGCGGACGCTGATCGCGGGCGAGAATGCGGACGAGGTTGCGCTGACGTTCGACGATGGGCCGAACGATGCGGCCACGCCGCAGTTGCTGGAGGTACTGGCGCGGCATGGCGTTCGCGCGACATTTTTTGCGATGGGAGATTTTGCGCGCGCGAAGCCGGAAATTGTGCGGCAGGTGGCGGCGGCGGGGCACGTTCTGGGCAACCACACGATGAGCCATCCGCGGCTTTCGACCGAACCGGCGGCGCGGGTGAGGCAGGAGCTGGCCGAGTGCAACGCCGCGCTGGAGGAGATTACCGGCGCGGCGGTGAAGTTCTTCCGGCCTCCTTTTGGAGCGCGGCGACCGTACGTGCTGCGCGCGGCGCGCGAGCTGGGACTGACGCCGGTGATGTGGAATGTGACGGGCTACGACTGGAATCCCATTGGAATAGATGGGATTCTTGCCAATCTGGACGAGGGGATTGCGCGCAACCGGCGGCGGGGGCGTGGGTCGAACCTGCTGCTGCACGATGGCGGACATTGCGCGATGGGCGCGGCGCGGATGGACACGGTGAGGGCGGTGGACCGGTTGCTAACTTCGAGGCTGGCTGCGTCGGAGAATGGCGCGGCGACGCGGTTCGTGACGGTGGATGCGTGGGCGGGGCATGTGGCCTTGGAGTGATGTGCCGGCGATTGATATTTCTTTTGATTCTTGAGCTATAAGCTATGAGCTGTGAGCTAAGAGCTATCAGCTATCAGCTAAGAGCGGTCGGCTTGGGGTTTGGATGGGGCGGCGAGCGTGAGCAGCGCGGCGCAGAGGGCGAGCGCGCCGATGGCATAGAGTCCGCCGGCGAAGCTGTGGGTTGCGTCGCGCATGAGGCCGGTGAAGTAGGGGCCGAGGAAGCCGCCGAAGCCGCCGATGGTGGTGATGGTGGCGACCGCGCCGGCTGCGGCCGCGCCACCGACCATGCGGGTGGTGAGCGCCCAGAAGGGGCCCATTGTGCTCCACAGGCCGATGGCGACCAGCGACATGGCGACCAGCGCGACGGGAATGTTGTCTGCCCGCGCGGCCCAGGCGAAGCCCGCGGCGGCCAGCATCATGCATCCGGCGATATGCCAGCGGCGCTCATTCGTGCGGTCGGAGGTGCGGCCGATGACGACGGTGAAGATTGCCGCCAGCAGATAGGGCAAGGTGGCGTAGCGCGCGATGAGGCTTGCACTGGCGGTCGCGGCACCGGCGCGCGAGAGGCTGCTCAGGATGAGCGGCATCCAGAGATTGACGATGTAGACGCCGATCTGAATGACGATGTAGACGGCGGCGAGCAGCCATACGGCGGGCAGGCGGAAGGCGTCCAGCAGATTGTGATGCACGGTTGCGCCGTAGCGGGCCTGGTCCTGCGCAAGCTCGCGCTTGAGCCAGAGCTTCTCGGTGGGCGTCATCCAGGAGACCTTGTCGGGCGAGTCTTTCAGGACGAAGAGCACGGAGACGCCGAGCAGGACGGTGGGCACGCCTTCCAGCAGGAAGAGCCACTGCCATCCGCTGAGGCCGTGGAAGCCGTCGAGCTTGAGCAGGGCGCTGGCCAAGGGCGAGCCGACCACGCCAGCCAGTGAGGTCGCGGTCATGAACATGGCGACGGCGCGCGCCCGCTCGTGCGAGGGGAACCAGAAGGTGAGGTAGAGCAACATGCCGGGCACAAATCCGGCCTCGGCCACGCCCAGCAAAAGGCGCAGCAGGTAGAAGGAGTGCGGCGTTGCGATAAACACCATGGAGGCGGAGATGAAGCCCCAGGAGATCATGATGCGTGCGATCCAGAGGCGGGTGCCGACGCGGCGCAGGAGGAGGGTGCTGGGCAGGTCGCAGAGCGCGTAGCCGAGGAAGAAGATTCCCGCGCCGGCGCCGTAGACGGTGTTGCTGAAGTGCAGTTGGCGCTCGATGTCCGCAGCCGCAAAGCCAACGTTGACGCGGTCCACGTAGGCCGCGATGTAGAGCAGGAACATGTACGGGATGAGGCGGCGGGTGATGCGCCGGTAGAGCGCGCGCTCATCGATTGGCGCGGAGTCGGCCGGCTCCGTGAGAACTTCCATGGGATTAATGTACAGGGTCGAGGTTCAAGGTTCGAGGTTCAAGGTGCGAATGGTTATAGGCGGGCTTCGGCGGCGAGGAGCTTCTGTTTGCGTTCGAGGCCCCAGCGGTAGCCGGTGAGGCTGCCGTCGGCTGCGATGGCGCGGTGGCAGGGGATGGCGAGGGCGACGGGGTTGGCGGCGCAGGCGGCGGCGACGGCGCGGGCGGCGGTGGGCTTGCCGAGCTGGCGGGCGAACGCGGAGTAGCTGCGCGTCTGGCCGCGCGGGACCTGCTGCAGGGCGCGCCAGACGCGCTGCTGGAAGGCGGTGGCGCGCACGTCGAGCGGGAAGGTGGCGGCCAGCGGGTGTTCCGTGGTCTGGCTGAGGACGAAGGCGAGGGCTTCGGCGAGCCATCCGGTGTTGCCCTTGGCGGGGATGAGTTGGGCGCGGTTGAAACGCTGGCGGAGATCGGCGAGGAGTTCGGCGTCGTCGCGGCCGAATGCGATGGCGCAGATTCCTGCGTCGGTGGAGGCGGCCAGCATCCGGCCCAGCGGGCTGCGGGCGGTGGCGTAGCGGATCAGGAGGCCGGCTCCGCCTGCGCGCAGCGTGCGGGGAGTCATGCCGAGGGAGTTGGCGCTGGACTCGTAGAGACGGCTGGAGGAGCCGAATCCGGATTCGTAGATGGCGTCGGTGATGCGCTTGGCGGCGGGCTTGGGTTTGTTGGCGGATGTGGCGGCGGGATTCGCGGAAGGCGTAATGATGGAAGCGACAGGAGGCTTTGCTGGGCGCAGGGCGTCCTTGAAGTGGGCGACGCGCTGTGCTCGGGCGAACTCGCCGGGGCTGACGCCGAGGACGCGGCGGAAGGCGCGCAGCAGAGTGAGACGGCCAACGCCGGTGACGCGGGCGAGGTCGGCGAGGCGGGTGCGTTCGGTGGCGTGGCGGGCGAGGTAGTCCGCGGCGCGGGCGATGAGGCCGGCCTGGGGATCGGGGCGCGGCGTGGCGAGCTCCGGACGGCAACGCTTGCAGGCGTGGAAGCCGGACTGTTCTGCGGCGGAGGCGGTGGGGAAGAAGCGGACGTTCTGGCGCGCGGGGCGGCGGCTGGGGCAGCTTGGGCGGCAGTAGATCATGGTGGATTTGACGGCATAGAAGAACTGGCCGTCGGCGGCGGTGTCGCGCGCCAGCACCTGTTGCCACTGGCGGCCGGGAAAGAGGCTGGGCGCGGCGGGGGCGGATGGATTCCCGTGGCTGTTGTGGTTCTGCGCCGCAATGCTGGTGTGCCGTGGCTGGGACATGGTGAGCGCTCTCCTACCAGTATCGTCGCTTGAAGCGCGCCGCGCGACACTCCGCAAGGTTCATGGAACTTGCGGGCTAACTGCGCCCTTCAAATTTTGCGCGGTCTGTCCGTTGATACTATAGATCGAGCAGGAAAAGGACACGATGAACCGCGACCTCTCAGATGGCCCGCATAGCAAGGACGGAGTGGCGGAGTACGGGTCGAGCGCGGCGCGGGGCGCGCAGGCGCCGGGCGAGCGGCGGTTCTGGCTGTGGAGCGCGGCGGGGCTCGGGGCCATTGCGTTCTGCAAAGGGATCCGCGAGCCGAACGCGTGGTCGTACACNNCTGCTGCTGTTGCTGTTCGCGCTGATTGCGCTGCTGGCGCGTAGTTCGAAGCTGGCGGAACGAACGCCTCCGGGTGAACTGCTGGCGGTGTATGCCTCCAGCTACAGCGTGAGCTACCTGGCGAACCTGAACGGCTACTTCGATATTTCCCTGGCGCTGCTGTGCGTTCTGCCGCTGTTTGTGCGCTCGACGGGCTGGCGGCTGGCGGCGGCGGCGGTTGCGACAGTGTTGGGCATTTTGATCCACGAGCAGTTCTTCTTCGCGTTTCTTCCCCTGCTGGTGGTCAGCGTCCTGTTCGGAGGGGTCACGGCCAAAAGCGCAGGCGAGCGGCGGCTGGCGTGGGTAGGCGCGGCGCTGCTGCTGGCGCTGGGGCTTGGTTTGACGATGTTTCTGGCGCGGCATGGCTCGATCTCCGCGGCGCAGACCGAGCAGTTGAGCCAGTCGATTGCGCGCACGGCCAACCGTCCGGTGAACGCAGAGATGTTGAAGGTGCTGCCCCGCACCGCGCGAGAGAACATGGAGATCATGCAGACGGTATGGCGGCGGCCAACCTATCTGCCGGCGCAGGTGGAGAGCCTGCTGCTCTTCGGCCCGACGACAGTGGTTCTCTCCTGGGCGACGCTGCTTTTGCTGCGGCGATGGATGCCGGGACGGTACCGCTGGCTCTATGCAGGGGTCTTGCTGGCGACCCTGGCCCCGCTGAGCCTGCACCTGCTGGGATGGGACAAGAACCGCTGGAACGAGTTGCTATGCCTGAACGCGTTTCTGCTGCTGCTGATGGTCTCGAAACTGGTGGTGGGCGAGCCGGCGCGGCTCCCCTTGTGGCTGCGCCGGGCGTGCCTGTTGGTGATGCTGCTGAACATGGCGTCGGGCGGAGGGATGCTGGACGACAGCCATATGCGGCCGTTCCCGTTTATGCGCAGCCCGGATGTGGTAGTTTGGTCCAGCAAGGGACCGGATACTATAGCAGCATATCGACACTGATGCGGGAGGCAATTTGTCTTACATGTTATCGGACCGCTCGCTCCTGCGAATTCGCTGGGCAACCAGCATTATTTTCCTTGGGCTGTTTGCCTATTATGTGGCGGACTCGCTGCGTTGGACGCTGATTTGGGATGCTCCCGTCATGCGCTACATTTACTTTCTGATTACGCGCGGGATGCACCCATACACCGAGATCCCCGACATTAACATGCCCGGTTGCTATGTGCTAGAAGGGTGGGCCATTGCAATATTCGGGTGGAGCGATCTTTCATGGCGTATCTACGAGTTCTTTCTACTGGCGATCCTAACATTGGGTGGGATGATTATCGGAGGTTCACGCCGTTGGTTCGCCGGTATCTTTGCGGCGACATTTTTTATTGCAATGCATGGATCTGAGGGGCCCGACTCTGCAGTTCAGCGAGAGGAGGTCATGCTCGTGCTGCTGGTCGCTGCCACCGCGATGTTTTTTCTCGCTATGCGGCATCTTGCGCCAATCCTCATGCTGCCATTCGGTTTGCTTACCGGTCTCGCAGTGTCGCTGAAACCTGGATCTCTGCTTCTGGATATCGCACTATTGGCCATGGCTTCAGTCCTGATGCTGCGTCGTAAAGAGTATGCCGGCCGGTACATATTGTGGGGATTAACGGGAAACCTGGCGATTGCATTGTTGATGGCAGGATTTCTTTGGCAGCACCATGCCGTTCACGGGTTTCTTTTCATAGTCCGGACCGTGTGGCCAACCTATAGCCGCACCAGATACGCTGGCATCAGGTACCTGTTGCGGCATCTGATGCCCATAGCGCTAATGCCTCTGGTCGCACTTGGTCTTGTGGCGGCGATCTTACGGCGAGGCAAGGTTGAATGGGAGCGCTGGGCACTCTTTCTCGCTATGGCGGCCGGAGCCTTCTCATACTTCGCACAGGGTAAAGGAACAATCTACCAACGGTATATGTTCGTGTTGTTTCTCGCTCTTTGGATTGGATGGGAGCTAAGCGAGGCAATGAACCGAAGTGAGACCCGCCTGCGCGTAGTGGGAGTGGCAGGAACCGCCGCTCTCTTTCTGGTGGTTGTGCCCTACTATGTTGCGCTGATGCATCGTGGTGCGCTCCAAGAACAACTTGGTGGGCAGCTCACTTTCAGTCTTGACCGGGACCTGGCTCAACTGGGTGGCGATGAGCTACAGCAACAGGTGCAGTGCCTGGATGTGATCAATGGCTGCATCAACGCTCTCTACCGCATGAGACTTGTGCAAAACACAGGGGTGACCGGCGACGTGCTTTTGTTTGCTCCTGAGAGCAGTCCGGCAGCGGAGTACTACAGGAACTGGTTTATGGCACACCAGCAGACCCATCCAGCCAACGTGATCGTCCTAGGAAATGAATGGTATCAAAGTAGGATCGCCAGCTTCGACAAGGTAAATACCTGGCCACTCTTTGCGTCATATCTGCGCACCATGTATGTACCGGTAATCGAGCGACATTTCGGTGGCGATTTCGGCTCCCCCGCTTACCGAATCTATCTACGCAAAGGAAGCGCCGTTCTAGCGGATGAAGAATCCAACCCTCTTCATTATAGATCGCCAGTCTTGTAGTTCTGGACGCAACGGGGTCATGTGTAACATAGTCCGAACCTGCTTCCGACAGTATAGGGATGCAAGGCTACGGCCAGGTTCAAGGGGTTACTCTGCTGCGTTCGCAGTTGCGGAGCCGATTCGCCAGAAACTGACCTGGCCCTGCTGGGTCCAGAGCAACTGTTTCCGGTCGAGTTGCAAGGTGCCGACATAGGCATGGGGGACGCGCGTGTAGACATCGACGCTTACCGGCATCCAGGTTTGCGGCCCGGTCTGGATGCAGTGAAAGAGTATGGAGTCCAGGTAGATCACCTGGCAGAAATACTTATATCCGTCGCGGTTCAGGGGGACCGGCGGGCCGATAAAAGTATCGACTCCATGGTCGGCGGCGTATCGGTTGATTCCCCGGTCAATCAGTTGTCGCTGAAAGTCCATGTTGCCCATCAGGTCGTCGAGTGGGATGACACGGATGCTGGTGTAGTAGGCAATCTGGCCGGGCTTGTCGAAGGAGAAGGCCGTATGAAGTCCCTTGGACTGCGCGACCTGCTCCAGAAAGAGTGGTTGTCCGGAGTCAGGATCGCGATAGATGTGGAGAAAGGATATTTTCACCCAGCCGACAAGGAGAACCAGCAGGCAGGCCCAAGCCAGGCACATGGCCAGGGCGGAGCGGGGGAGTTTCAGGAGTCTGGCAAGATGCGGAAGAAGAAGCGAAGTGACGCGAGCTAGAAGCAGCGACGCCAGCAGTACCCAACTTGTGTAGTACCAGCTCCAGCGGGTCTCGTCCGACATTCGGAAGACGATGTAGCAGGCATGGCAAAGCACGCCCAGAGCGAAGGGAAACTCGACGGCGCGAAAGAAGAGATCGCGTCTCTTCCATCCGAGCAGGACCATGCACGGCAGGATGATGGCAAGCATGTGCCAGGCAGTATGGGGAAGATTGCTTCCCAGGCGGAGATGCAGAGCGGAATGGCTCTTGACCATGCCGCTGATGGGCTGGAGGATGCCGAAGAAATAGAGGTTTGAGGCGAGATAGCCGCCCCACAGAACCAGATAAACGGGGATGCAAAAGATCTGGAGCCGAAATACCGATGCGCGCACCGCGACCGGTGCAGCCAGGCAAACCGCCAGCCAGAGGAAGCCGATGATAAAGATGTTGTCCAGGCGGGCCAGGACGGCGAGGGCGGCGACAAGGTTGAAGAGAAAAGCGCGGCCAGATGTGGGCGCGCAGACAAAGCAATAGAGCGCCAGGACGGTTGCAGCCAACAGGCATCCGCTGAGAGCGCCTTCCGTGCCGAGCTGGGAGAGAAAACTGAAGGGCACCAGCAGAGCGAAGGCGATCCACCAGACATTATCCGCCACCCTGGCCAGGATACGCTGGACCAGCAACAGCATCAGCAGATCGCAGAGGCAGAGCGCCGCTGCGATGCCGTGAATGGCCGCGGTCTTGGTGTGGAGCAGCTTGCAGACGAGGGCGCAGATCAGCATCCATAGCGGATGGTATCCGTTCGTGTCCATCACGCCATTGAAGGTACTGCCCATGCCGTGGGCGAAGTTCCACGCAACCTGGAAGTAGAAGTAGCTGTCGTCGGCAAAGAAGACGCCCGGCTTGGCGAGGATCACGGCGACATAGAGGGCGATCGAGAGCAGAAAGCCTGCTTTGAGCAGCCGATTTGCCGGAGACCTGCGAGGTACTGTCACGGTTCCTCCCTGGTGGGATATGGCAAGTGTCGGAATGAGGGCTGAGGAGCGCTCACTCGCCGATCCGGGCCGAGGACTGTGATGGCGAAGAACGGTGCGACAAAGGTGGCAAACAAGGCGCAAAAGACGATGGTTTCCACTCCGAAGGTGAGGAAAGCAATTACGCCGGAGAGCATGCCTTCTGGCGCGACGTGGCTCAACAGCGCCAGGACCAGGAGGCCCCAGGGACTGGTTCGGATGTCCCCGATGAGCGAGTCGAGGACCACGAACAGCAGGAGCCAGAGGAGAGGGGCAACGACGAAGATGCCAACCCATTTTGCCCAGTGATAGCCCTCCCCGGTGGGGCTGAAGGAGATGCCGGTGGTAGTGTCCCCCACGTCCAGCGGCTCGCCATTGATCTCGTGCATGTAGTTATTGCCGAGTCGAATGTCCGGCTTGTCGGGCCAGATGACATGGGGAATCGCGTTCAGAAAGGTGGCTTTGATGGGCCACAGGCCAAAAACGTGGCCCTGATCGGTGAGATTGATCAGGCCGTCGTCGACGGAGATGAACTGTAGGCGGTCCCAGAATCCCTGGGGCGTGTTGTAGTATCCGCCGCCATTACTAGCCGTGGCATCCAGGTACTTTTGCCGGGTATCTTCGGGGTGTTCGAGGAGGCTGACTGTGAGATCAATTCGCTGAGTGAATGTCAGGGCGCCATTCCTGAAATTGCGTCCGTAGTCCGCATAAGGGACCAGGTAATGAAAGATGATGAAGACGGCAAATATGCAGGAACACCCCTGAAGCGCAGTGAGCCTATACCGCAGCGCGCATACGGGGAGGGCCCAGCAGACGAGAGGCAGCAGCAAACCCGACTTGGAGAAGGCGAGCAACCCCCAACTGATGAAATAGAAGACGGAGACGAGAGTGATGGGCAGGTTGATGCTGCGTGTTCCGTGGCTGTGGCGTATCTCGTACATGACACCGATGATGATGCTCAGCGGGAGCAACTGATTGAGCTGGTTGAAGGCGGAGTTGATCTTGGCCCCTTCTTCGCCCAGCAAGGCAATGATGGAGATGCCGAAGAAGCCGAAGACGATACATCCGACGGCGGCGCGATACATTCCGGACTCCTTCAGCATGTTCTGCATGAGGCCGGTCTTGCGCGAGAGGCGACGGCTGAGGAGAACAGCGGCGAGCATGGCAGCGATGCTGCCGACGTAGGCCAGGATGTCTGTTTGCGGGTCGCGGAGATTGGAGTCAGCCGGCTCTCCGAGGTAGGCCTTATAGCAGAGGCCGACGATGACGACCAGAGTGGAATAGAAGAAGACGTATGCTCCGGAGCTGCGGGTGAGTCCACCGGCGGCGTTGAAGGCAAAGGCGGCGATGAGAATGAAGGCGACGCAGCCGGCGCTGAAGTAGAGGGCCGTGCCCTGAAACCACTGGACCGCGAAGAGCGCTCCCGCAAAGATGGCGACGCGGTTGACGGGGACGCGTTCTGGGAAGGGGATGCGCATGCGGCTAAACCGAGTGTAGCAGGGGACCGAAAGGAAGGACCCCGATACCGAGGTCAAGTCCAGTGTGGCACAGGAGCGCTCTGTTTTCGACCTCAAATGCTGCGTGGCTCTTGCAATACCCTCATGTGCGGTAGAATTCGAGACAATTGGTGGATGAAAAGGAGATTCCAGATAAGACATATGAGCATATCGATAATTCCTAATGATTCAGCGGCAGACAAGAACCATCGCCGTTTTCGTATAGCAGGGATGCCACTCTCTGCGATTGCGTTTCTCCTTCTTTCCGCAACGATCATGCTTATTCGGTCGCACTATCATCTTCTGTGGGCAGATGAGTTCGGCGTCTTTTATACTGTTAGAATTTCAAGCCTCGCGCGGCTTATACACTTACAAGTAACGAGACCTGTAGTGTTCGATCCACTCGTATACAGCATCTCCGCACACGCTTCTATTGGTCTTTTCGGTGAGAGTGCGTTTGCGATTCGGCTCCCCTCAATGTGCGGCTACCTGCTGATGCAGGCGTGTCTCTTTTATTTTGTGCGCAGGATTGCCAGCGAAGACGCCGCGACGTTTGCCCTGGCATTTCCCGCTCTGATGGGTGTATCGAGCTACGCCGTCCAGGGCCGGCCATACGGATTGCTTCTTGGTTTGTCCGCTCTTGCTATGCTCAGTTGGCAAACGGCCACGCACCGTGACTCGCGGAGAACACTAGCTCTTGTCATTCTTTCTTTATCGTTGGCAATGGCAGTAAACACGCAATACTATGGTGTTCTGTTATTTATTCCGTTTTGTGCTGCGGAATCTATTCGCATACTCGATCGCCGGCGCGTGGATCTTCCTGTCCTTCTCTCGATTGGTACAGGGATGGCCGGAATTCTCATCTTACTGCCCGTTGCGAGGGCGCTTTCACCGTTACATGCCCACTACATGAGTGACGTAAGTTATCACTTCATCACGCATACTTATCTTTGGATGATGCTGGGCTATGTCGATTTGAGCGTGCCGATGCAATATATCGTGCCTATGCAACACATCATAGTCCTTGTCTTCGCTGTACTCCTCGTTGTTCTGATCTGCGAGTTTTTGCGTAAGCGGTCGAGTGTAACTATCCAGCTTCCACGCGCCGAGGTAGTCTTTCTGGTGCTGCTTGCGGCTTTACCAGTTTTCGGCTACCTCCTGTCGCGTTTTGTGACGAAGCTCATGGAGGCACGTTTTGTTCTGCCTGCAATCATCGGCATAGCAGCGCTTCTGGCCATTTTGATTGCGCCTCTTTTGCATAAGAAAACAATCGGTCGCATTGTTCTTGTATCGCTATTTGTTGCTATTGCTGTAACCGGAGTTCTGCATATTCGGTCAGAGATAGTGCAGGCACGGGGAACCATGGCGTCCTTCGTCCTCACCCCTGAGACGCAGCGCAACCTGACAATGTTCCCAGGGCATCCGATTTATGTTGAGAATCCCGGCGTGTTCCAGGTGGTCGGTTACTACTCGCCAAACCCTGATATTCGATCCCGCATCACATTGATCTACTCACAAGACGAGGAGATGTTGTATCAGCATTCCGATCATTTATCCATAACGTCGGCGAATATGCGGGCATACGGTGTTCTAAATGTCGTGCCATACGAATCGGTTTCCAGGAGCGGAACGGACCAACTCTTCTTGCTATATCACAACTGGGACTGGACCGATCAAGCACTATCGGCCTCTCATGCCCAGATCACCTATCTTGGCCAAGTATTTGGAGGGGACCTTGTATCTGCTCACTTTCCGTAGTCAAGGACTCCTTGGGTGGAGATGTGGCTGCGGCGCTATGGGGAAAGCGCACCGATACCACATCGTTGCCACCTAATTTCCCTACATACTTTAACTCCACATGCTCTGACGCGAAGGCATGTTCAATCCAGTTCCAGCCCCCTTGCTCGACGACGAAGACGTATTCACCGGGCTGCGTGGTGAGACCTTCATAGGGCAGGATGATGTAGGGCGTAAAAGACTTCAGATGGAGCGCTGTCAGTGAACTCGCATCGGAATGGTTCCAGCGAATCTCCTGATCCCTTGAGTAGACGAGCGCCATGTGCGAGCGCACATCGGCATCGGGCTCGTAGTACGCCATGAATCCAAACAGGTCGATATCCTGTAGATAAAGTAACTTGCTGGGGCTGGCTGTGATTGCAGCCTTTACCTCCGGCGACAGGATGAGATACGACAGCGCGTCCTGCCGGGCTCTCTGTACAGCGCGAATGCCCACTGCACCCTTGCAGACAAACGCGGCAAAGAGCACAAAAAGGGCGATGCGGCCAATTGTATTGTTGCGGAGAATCGGCACGAGAGCGATCGCCAGAAGCGCGGCGATCCCGATGATTGAGCCGAAAACGTAGCGCGGCTCCATAGTGTGGGTTACGAAACGGCCTAGAAGGAAACCGAAGAAAGGCAGGGCGGCAAGCGTGATGAGAAATACGAATTCAGCATCCGGCAGGTTGAGCGTCTTGCTGCGCATCTGGCGGACACAGCTCCCGAGAACCAGAACAATGAGCAAAGCCAAAGCAATGGCCAGAAGGTGGTTTGCATGAGTGCTGAAAGCGCTATGGCCCAGTAGAATAAAGTTATAACTTTGCGTGATCACCAGAGGGGGAACGGCTTCGGTCTGGTAGTGGCTGCGGAAACCGGCGGCCCCCTTCAAGAAGGGCAGAAGGAAGACGGCACCGGCCATGCCCGCGCCCATCGACAGAAGCACAGGAATATCCAACCGCCGGCCCTGGCGTGCGCGAACGAGTTCGGCAGCGCAGAGAGGCGCCAGAAGCAGAACACCGTAGTAGTGTGTATTGATCGCGACGGCGATGGTGAGAGCGAGGACGACGAGCGCCCATGTGCGATGCGCCTGGCGGCGAACTGCCCTCTGCCAACTGAGCATTGCCAGACCGAACAGCCCAAGCAGCAACCCGTAGGGGCGGACCTGCTCCGTATACCAAAACACGACGGTAAACATTGGAAATGCGAGAGCGAAGACCGCAGCCCTTTCCGATGCAATTCGACGGACAAAATAGAAGAGGCAACCCTGCATCAGCAGAAAGCCGAGAGCAGAGGGTAGCCTTAGTACAAGTGGGTTCACGCCGAAGAGCCGAATCCCAAGGAACGTGAGTCCGTGGTAGAAGAACGGGTCAATTGCAAGCGGCAATGTCCTCTGGATATGGATGAGTTGAGTGAGGCTGGAGGCATTGTCGCCCCACAGTTCCAGGAGTTCATCGCCGCCAACGAGGTAGTAGCAATGCGATTCGAGAAGGGAAACCGCCGCAGTGAGGATGAGGAAAGCAATCGCCGCGAGCGGCATTCCCGCGATGCGAAATCGGCGATGGCTCTGTTTAGCCTCTAAATCATCGGGAATTAGCGATGCGCCCATACGTTTCGCGATCCACACGGCGTGGAATGAATGTCGAACCAAGTCTAACAGCCTGTGGTGCGAGGGCCAATCCGGAAGGCCAAGCCATGTTTCGAGCAGGCGCGGCACAGGCGGCGAGGCAGGAGTTATCTGAAGATTGCGGAGTGCGCTCACTTGGCGCGTGACGCGGACAGGATTCAGGATGGGCGGGAATGGGGAGGCGGGGGAGGGGCGAGGCAGGTTCCGGGGAGGCGAAGCAGGGCCAAAAATCTTTGATTTGGCGCTTGCGATCGCTTATGGTTGGAGCGGCTGGGTTTGGGCGAGGAGCATGGCGCAAGAGGGCGGAGCGGCGGCATTCGGCGAGGAGTTGCGGCGGGCGCGCGAAGAGCGCGGTGTGGCTGTGGAGGCCATCTGCGCGGCGACCAAGGTGCCGGCCAGGCATATACGCGCTCTGGAAGCGGGAGCGCTGGGGGATCTGCCGGGGGGCGTCTTCCGGCGGGGATTTGTGCGCAGCTACCTGGGCGCTCTGGGGCTGGAGGAAGACGCCTGGATGAGGCGTTTCGAGGAAAGTTGCCGGCAGAGCGGGGTCGGCGAGCCGGCGGAGACGGAGTGGGCCGAATTCGCGGAAAACGTCAAAAACAGCCGGGTTGTGCTGCGCCGCCGCATGGGCATGAGGTGGGTGGGGATGGGGGGGGTGCTGGCGGCGCTGGCGCTGGCGGGGTGGTGCGGATGGCGATTGGCGACCCACCGGGGGCTGCTTCCCGCGATACCGATTTCGAGGGTTTTGAAGTCTTCTGTTGACAATGCCCCCTCCAGGTAATTTACTGTTTCCTCGATTGAAATTGTCTGTTCGCTCGCGCTGAGAAAGATTTTGCCATTGCGCGTTGCATTTACGGCAGGACCGTTCTTCGGGGTTTGTGTGTACCGAGGGCCGGCGAACTGAAGGTTAACGCAGATTTAAACGGCCGGCA
>PLOU01000150.1 GCA_003142235.1 Granulicella sp. | reverse complement strand
GTTTATGGCGGGGACGACGGGGCTCGAACCCGCGACCTCTGCCGTGACAGGGCAGCGCTCTAACCAACTGAGCTACGTCCCCAGGTTGTTTTGCAACAACTTGAGCAAATGTCACATAGAACAGGCGGATTCGCGCGGGGAGTTGCTCTGGGCAGAGCCGCTCATGAATTGCTAATTCGCCTGGTTCTACCTTGTCGCTGCTGTGGACTCAGTCCTGGGCCGATTGGGAGACCAAGGGTACACCAGAACCACCAACTTCACGACAAGAAAGAGTCTATCAGAAGCGGCGAGATTCTGTTGTGCCAAGCATTGCTCGAATTCATGGGCGACCGATGTCCGATGGCAGGCGACCGGTGGCTGATATCAGACAATGCGCGGGAGCTGAGATTTATCCCCGGCGAGCTTGACCCTGCGCCGCGCGCTTGGTATCGTTAGAAGGTTCCGCGTGAATAGGGAACCCGTTGCCGTGCAGGTTGCACGGAGGCGGTTGGTGTGTTGGGCAGACTGGGGCAGGGCCGCAAGGGCTTTCCACTGGCTTGCGATACAATGGACAGGTAGTAAATCCGCGGGCCCATGCACGGGCAGCATGGCATGGGCCGGTACCACCGCGGCGCAACATCCTCGCAATCGTACCTGCGACACCCTCCACCTTGGATGGGCTATGCGGGGCGGAACAGCGAAACGGAGTCAACTCCATCTTCCGGTAAGGGCTGCTTGTTGAGGGCGGGAAGCAAGGGACGCTAGGCCACCGTCGTCTGTTGTTCGTCTGATTTGAGTGTTACAGACGGGAAGCAAGGGACAATCTTCGCGCGAGGCACGTCAGTGTCCTCACCTTTTTGTGCGTACGTCGCACGAAGCATTCGCGAAAGAGGGCTCTTCCTCTCGGTCTGAGAGTGGATTGTGGAATAGAAACGGCTTCCGGCCGTACGTTGTTGAGTAGAAGTTCAAGGAGTTCGAGTGCCTACGTTCCATCAGCTCGTCAAGCAGGGCCGCACGCCCACCCGTTATAAGACCGCCAGCCCCGCGCTGCAGGGTTCGCCGCAGCGCCGCGGCGTCTGTACCCGCGTCTACACCCAGACCCCCAAGAAGCCGAACTCGGCGCTGCGCAAGGTGGCGCGTGTCCGCCTGACCAACGGGATCGAGGTGACGACCTACATCCCGGGCATCGGACACAACTTGCAGGAGCACTCGATTGTGCTGATCCGCGGTGGCCGCGTGAAGGACCTGCCCGGGGTTCGTTACCACGTGGTGCGTGGCTCGCTGGACTCGGTCGGCGTGTCGGAACGCAAGCAGAGCCGGTCGAAGTACGGGGCGAAGCGTCCCAAGGCCGCTGCGGGCAAGTAGGGCAAAAGCAGATCCCTCCGCTGCGCTGCGGGATGACAACAAAAGGCGCTGCGGAATGACAAACAAGATGAATGAGGCTCAGCGCGTGAGATGTCCCCGGGCTGAGGGAAGAAGAGAAGAGAGAGAAGATGCCGAGAAAAGGTTACATTGCGAAGCGCGAAGTTGCTCCCGACCCGGTTTATGGTTCGACGCTGGTCACGAAGTTCGTCAACTCGATGATGTGGGGCGGCAAGAAGTCGACCGCGCAGAGCATCTTCTACTCAGCGATGACGAACCTGGAGCAGAAGGGCGGCGACGAGGCCCTGAAGCTGTTCAAGAAGGCGATCGAGAACTGCAAGCCGCTGCTTGAGGTCAAGAGCCGGCGCGTCGGCGGCGCCAACTACCAGGTGCCGATCGAGGTCCTGCCGGAGCGGCGCACCTCGCTGGCGATTCGCTGGATTGTGACTTTTGGCCGTGCGCGCGGTGAGAAGGGCATGGTGGAGAAGCTGACCGCCGAACTGCTGGACGCCGCCAACGGTCGCGGCGCGGCGATGAAGAAGAAGGAAGATGTACACCGCATGGCCGAGGCCAACAAGGCGTTCGCCCACTACCGCTGGTAAAGCGGGAAACAGGAAGTAGGGAACAGGGAACAGCAAACCTGGCCTGCTTGAGACGAGTTTTTGATTGACACGCAAGGCACGCCTTGCAGAGTGAGAGATAGACAACGTGGCACGCACTGTAGCTCTGGACCATTGCCGGAACATCGGGATCATGGCTCACATCGACGCCGGAAAGACGACGACGACCGAGCGCATCCTGTTCTATACGGGCATCACGCACCGTATCGGCGAGGTGCATGAGGGCACTGCGACCATGGACTGGATGGAGCAGGAGCAGGAGCGCGGCATCACGATCACCTCCGCCGCGACGACCTGCACCTGGCTGGATCATCGCATCAACATCATCGATACGCCCGGCCATGTGGACTTCACCGCCGAGGTGGAGCGCAGCCTGCGCGTGCTGGACGGCGCGGTTGCATGTTTCGACGCGGTCGCGGGCGTGCAGCCGCAGTCCGAGACGGTGTGGCGCCAGGCCGACAAGTATGGGGTTCCGCGCATCTGCTTCATCAACAAGATGGACAAGGCCGGCGCGGACGCGGTCTACGCCACGTCTACCATCGTCGACCGGCTGGGCGCTCGCGCGGTGCCGATCAACATTCAGATCGGCGCGGAGGCGAAGTTTCTAGGCGTGATCGACCTGGTCACGATGAGGGCGATTCTGTGGCTCGACGAGACAATGGGCGCGGAGTACTCGGTGGAAGAGATTCCCGCTGAGCTGCTGGAGACGGCGAAGAAGGCACGCCACGATCTCATCGAGGCGGTTGCCGACTCCGACGACGTGCTTCTTCATCTGTTTCTCGAAGGCCAGGAGCCGACCGAGGAGCAGCTCAAAGCCGGCATCCGCAAGGCGACCATCGCGATGAAGATATTCCCGGTGCTGTGCGGCGCGGCGTTCAAGAACAAGGGCGTGCAGACGCTGCTGGATGCCGTCGTCGACTACCTGCCCAGCCCGCTCGACATTCCTCCCATGATCGGCCACGACCCGGAGAACATGGCGGTGGAGATCGTGCGCAAGCCGGACGACGCAGAGCCTCTCTCCGCGCTCGGCTTCAAGATCATGACCGACCCGTTCGTCGGCCAACTGATCTTCATCCGCGTCTATTCGGGCACGCTGAAGACGGGCGACTCGGTGCTGAACCCGCGCACGCGCAAGACCGAGCGCATCGGCCGCCTGCTGAAGATGCACGCCAACAAGCGGGAAGAGATCACCGAGATTCTGGCGGGCGATATCTGCGCCGCGGTGGGGCTCAAGAACCTGATCACCGGCGATACGATCTGCTCGGACCGTCACCCGGTAGTGCTTGAATCCATCGACTTCCCCAAGCCGGTTATCGAGGTTGCGGTCGAGCCCAAGACTAAGGCGGACCAGGAGAAGATGGGCGTGGCGCTGTCCAAGCTGGCGCAGGAAGACCCGACCTTCAACGTGCGCACCGACATCGACTCCGGGCAGACCATCATCGCGGGCATGGGCGAACTGCACCTGGAGATCATTGTCGATCGCATGATGCGCGAGTTCAAGGTCGAGGCCAGCGTGGGCAAACCGCAGGTGAACTATCGCGAGACAATCCGCTCGCACTCCGAGGCCGAGGGCAAGTACATCCGCCAGACCGGCGGCTCGGGCAACTACGGGCACTGCAAGATCCGCATCACGCCCAACCAGCCTGGCAAGGGATACGAGTTCAGCAACGACATCAAGGGCGGCACCATTCCCAAGGAGTACATCAAGCCCATCGACCAGGGAATTCAGGAGGCGATGCAGGGCGGCGTGCTGGCCGGCTACGAGATGGTCGACGTCAAGGTGTCGCTCTACGACGGCAGCTATCACGAGGTCGACTCCAATGAGATGGCCTTCAAGATCGCCGGCTCGATTGCATTCAAGGAGGCCGCGCGCAAGGCCAAGCCGGTGCTGCTGGAGCCTGTGATGGCGGTCGAGGTTGTCGTCCCCGAGGACTACATGGGCGCGATCATCGGCGACCTGAACTCGCGCCGCGGGCGCATCGAGGGCATGGAGATGGTGGGCAATACGCAGGCCATCCGCGCCACGGTGCCGCTGTCGACGATGTTCGGGTACGCCACGCACATGCGCGGAGCGACGCAGGGCCGCGCCAACTATTCGATGCAGTTCAAACAGTACGAAGAGGCGCCGCGGTCGGTGTCGGAAGAGGTCATTGCGAAGGTGCAGGGCAAGGAAGTCAAGGACAAGTAGACGAAGAATGGACTCGCGCTGGCCTGCATGACCGGCGCACAGGATTGGCTGACAACAAATTTGCAGTACACGGAGAATCGCAATGGGCAAGGAA
>PLOU01000013.1 GCA_003142235.1 Granulicella sp. | reverse complement strand
GTCCCCACGTCGAACCCCGAGAACGCAAGCCTCGCCTGCGTCTCGTAATCCCCCGTCAGCCGCGTCTGCCCCGACGCATCCACCTTCGCCCCCACCAGCGTCGATTGCGCCGCATAGAACAGCTCGCCGCCCTCGCTGTGCGCCTGGGCCGCAATCTCGCCCAGCGGTTTCCCGCTCAGCACAACCCCGGCCAGCTTCGCCGTCGCCTTCAACCCCGGCTGCTCCATCGTCCCATTCGCATCCGCCACAAACGTCAGCGTCCCATCCGCATTCGGACTCGCCTTGGCAAAAGTCCGGAACTTCGACAGCACCAGATTGTCGCCCTCGATGTGCCCATGCAGCCGCCCCGACCGCAGATCGTATCCACCCTCGCCCGCGATCCGCGCTCCATGCATCGTCAGCAACACATTGCTTGCGTCAATCTCCTGCCCGCGCACCGCTAGATTTGCGACAGCCGAATCGTATGGCTCGCCATACGCCACTCCCTTGGCCAGCGAAATCCTCCCCGTCCCATCCATATTGCCCAGCGTCCCCCGCACCGTCGCGTTCGCCGCAATCTTCCCCGTCACCGCGATCCTCTGCTGCTGCCCACCCATCTGCAGCACGTCCGCAGCCTCCGCGTTCGCCAGCCTCAACGTCGCATCGACGCTCGTCCCCTCGTCCCACACATAATCCGCCGCGCCTCTGCGCGTGATCGTCTTGCATGGCCGCAGGCTCCCCGCCACATTCAGCACCGCGCCCCCGCGCCGGATCGTTGAATTGGCAATCGCCAGCCCTTCGTCGTACGAGTACTCCGCATCCCCCACCACCGAATCCACAACCGTGTCCTCTCCAATCCCCAGCCCCGTACCCGAGTCACTCCCCAGCTTCACATCGATCTGCGAGCCCTGCACGTGTCCCTTCACATCCAGATCGTGCGCCGGTCCCATCGCTGTCCCGTGGAACGTCATCCCTCCATGCAGCGCCACCGGAATCGCCGCCGTCCCCTTCCTGCCGTTCTCCTCAAATCCCAGCGTATGCAGCAACTGGTCGAACTCGCCCAGATCGCGGATCGTCGTATCCACCTTCAGGTTCGTCAACCGATCGCCATCCTCCACCCCCAGAACTCCACTCGCCTCGGTCGTCGACCCCGGCGTCTGCAACGAAGTGTGGCGAATGTTCACCGTCTCATGCTTGCCCTCATAGCGCGCGTCCGCCACGCCGCTCACGGGAACATTGTTCAGCGCTGCCTTGCGCGCCACTCCGGTCGGCTGGAAGACGAGCTGTCCGTCGACGATCACCGTCTCCCCAACATTCACCGGCTGTCCGACCCACTCCACCAGCACCGGCCCCGTCACCGCCGTATCGAAGCCCAGGTCGCCGTAGCCCCCGGTCTCCGTCACCTCCATAATCGTGCGCAGCGGCATCCGCGTCACCGTCGAGGTCAGCGTCACGTGCGACGCATCACCCAGCCAATCCGCAAATCGCAGCTCGCCCGCCGCGCTCCCGCCCCCCGGCAGAAATCCGCTCATCTCCGTCAGCAGCAATTCGCTCGGCGTAATATGCACCCGCGCTGCGCCGTCCACATCGTGCAGGATCACGTACTCATTCACAAATCCCGCCTTGTGCAGCTTCGCATTGCCCACCAGCAGGTAGCCCTCCCTGCACTCCGGATCGACCGCAGCCTTCGCCACGCCCGCCGCCGCACCCGCCTTTTCCGAAGTCCCGGCCCGCCGCCCCAGCCAGAACCGCGGCTTCGCCTGCGTCCCAACCGGCCTCACCGCGCAGCTGTGCCCACTCACCGCAAGATCGACCGACCCGCCCGTGAACCCCTCCACGTCCGTCAGCACCGTCAACTGCTTAAGGTCCAGAGTCCCGTTCACCGCGCCCTGCCACTGCGGCTCGGCAAAGTGCGTCAGCGTCCCCGTCGCGTGCAGCACCGATGTCGCGCCCGTATCGAACTCCAGCCCCTTCAGCTCCACCGCATCGCGTCCCAGTTCCGCGTCCAGGTGCAGCCTCGACCGCGCCTCCGCCTGCGCCTCCGCCCGCGTCCGCAGATCGTTTACCCCCAGCGCAATCCCATAGCGGTCTGTCGCCGGCAGGTAATGCACCTCCGCGTCCAGATCGCGCGCCGCCACATCGAACGGAATCGCGCGATCGTTCACCAGCGCCACCCCATCCACCAGCGCAACCTCCTTCGCGCGCAGGTCCAGCAGCGTGTCCGCCACCGGCTCCTTGCTCGTCGACGGATGCTTCGGCGTAGGCACGTTCGTCTTCCCGTCCTTGTCCACCATCAGGTGTACCTGCGGCCTCTCCACGCGCAGCAGCTTCAGCCCCACATGCGACCGCAGCCCCGCGCCCGTCGCGTGCGAGAAGAAGCTCGAAATCCCCATCCGCACCTCGACCTTCCCGGCCGAAAGGTACGGCGCCTCGCCCGGCCCCTCCGTCCCATGAATCACCAGCCCATCCACCTCGATCTTCAGGTGCCACAAACTGAACTTGACGCCGCCCACCTCCACCCGTCCGCCGGTCGCGTCCCCCAGCACCGACACAATCTCCCGCCCCACGCGCCGCTGAAAGTACGCCGTCGCCGTAACCCAGGTAATCCCGCCCACCATCAGAATCACCAATGCCAGCGCGCCTGCGAAGCCCCACGAACCGGCTCGCGTGACATGCCACGCAATACTTCGCCGCCGCTTCACCGGCAACAATTTCTCGCCGCCATCGGGCTGTTTCTCGTCCGCGCTCATGGCAGCTCCTCTCCCGGCTTCACAATCCGCACGCTTCCCTCCGCCCGCAGCGAGGTCAGCCAGTCATCCAGCAGCTTGTCCACCTGCTGCTGCAACAATATCTCCTGAATCTTGTCCGCAATCGTCGTCTCCGCCGGTGGCGTAACCTTCTCCGCCTGGTACGCCGGAATCAGCGTCCCCGTGTAGTACGCATCCATCTCCGCCTGCGAGATGCGGATCCCCATGCGGAAGCGCGCCTCGATAAACCGCAGCACCTCCATGCGCTGCCGCCAGCGCTCTCTCAACTCCTCCACCGTAAAGCCCTGCGCCGCTACATATTTCTCCCAGACCGCGTCCGTCTCGCAGCCATACGCCACGCACCCGGGAATGTTCTTGCGCAGCACACGCAGCTCCGAATCCACCTGCGCGTCCTCAATCGCCACCTGCGGCAGCAAACGAATCTGCTGCAAAATTAAATCGCGATCGATCAGCCGCTCGATCAACTGCTCCCGAGTCGCCACCTCCTGAACGCGAATTGGCTGAAACGCCACCATGCGCGCCTCCTCGTCCAGGTCGCTCCCCAGAATCAGGTCCTCATTCACCACCGCCACCACGCGGTCCAGCGCAACCCGCTCCCCAGCGCCCGCCGCATTCGCGTTCCCTCCCTGTTTCTCTGACGCCGCCTGCTGCGAGCAAACCACTCCACAGAACATCGCAATCGTCAGCACACACGCCAGCGCCAGACCACATCGCCTGCTAGCTCTGCCCGATCTGTGGCTCAGATTGCTCATCCGTCAGAACGCCTGTCCAATGCTGAAGAAAAAATTGAAGTGGCTCGCCTGCCCCTCATACGGCAGGCTCCCGTTGAAGTCGTAGATCACCGGATAGACCGGCGGATCGAGGTTGTAGCTGAAGTCCAGCCGGATCGGCCCCACCGGCGTCTTGTAGCGCGCGCCCACGCCCACCGCGTGCGAAAAATAATTGAAGTTGCACGTCCCAAACGCGTTCGAAACATTCGCGCACGTCTCCTGGTTCGGCTGGTGGAAGTGCGCGATGCTGGGAAACATGTCCGAGACATGCGCAAACACATTCCCCATGTCGTGGAACAGCACGAAGCTCAGGCTGTCTCCCAGAAATGGCAGCGTGGCTGCCGGCAACCGCAACTCCGTGCTGTTCACAATCACCCCGTTGCCGCCCACCGGATAGCCCGTCTGCAAATCTCTCGGCCCCGCTCCGTTGATGGGAAAGCCGCGGTCTGAGGTCGCTCCGCCCGCGTACAACCGCTCCGGCAGTGGAACCGCATTGCAGCTCGCATTGGTATCCAGAAGGTTGACCGGAGCGCTTCCGGCCGGCGCCGCCGGTTGGTAATTCGTAATGCACGATGCGCTGCCCACGTTCGGGTTCGCCCCAAACGAACTCTCGAATCCCAGCCGCGTATTCCGCGCCAGCACATACTTGTGCCTGCCAAACGCGTAGTACGTCGAGTTCGTCACGTCCGTCCGGCTGAAGTTCACCTCCGAGCCAAACTTCGATGTCGCAAAAAACTCCTGCACCGACGTGTACGACCCCTTGGTCGCGTCCAGCGGCCCCGGGTCCCGCTTGTCGTGGAACCATGTAATTCCCGGCCCGCCCACGCGCACCGGCTGCGACAACTGCGGAATCAGGTTCGCCGAAACCTGCAACGTCGCCGGGTTCACCGCAACCCGGCGAAACTCGAAGTCGTAGATGACCGTGTCCGTCCGCTTCACCTTCTGCGTAATCCGGTAGTCGCCCTGCAATGTCGATGCCTGGAACGTCGTGATGTTCTGCACATTCGAGTAGCCGCCCGACGCGCTCTCCGAAAACTGCGGACTGGAATGGAAGTGAGGTTTCAGAAACGTCAGTATGGCCACCTCCTCCAGCAACCCGTACGACGAATGCAGCGTCAGCGAGTTGTCCGTCCCGCGCAGATTGATCCGGCTCACGTCCAGCGAGATCCGCGGGCTCACTCCCGTCTTGCCCTCCTGCGAGTAGCTTGCATTCGGCGAGAGCCCCAGCAGAATCGCCGACGCCGGATTGATCTTGCCATTCTCCGGCGTGCCCGTCTCCGCCTCCATCCCGAACCCGTACGTCACGTTCCACCGCCGCGCCTCGCTCAGTTGCAGCAGCACGTTCTTGATCGGCGCGTCGCCATCCGGGTTCTGAACCGCCGTCGTCACCTCGTTGAACAATGCCAGCCCGTATAGCTTGCGCTGCGTCTCCAGCAGCGCGCTCTCATCCAGCGGATCGCCCGCATGGAACGTCGTCTCTCGCGACACCACAAACGGCCGCGTATGCACAATCCCCGACTCCAGCACGCGGTCCACAAACACCTGTTCACCCTCGGTCACATGCAGCACCACATCCGTCTTCTCCGCGTCCGCGCTCTCCGCCTGCTGCTTCACCTCCACTCGCGCCTGCTCAAATCCATGGCTCAGGTAGTAGCCGAACATCGCGTCCCGGTCGCCCGACAGCGTAATCAGCGAGAAGGGCTGGCCCTCCTGCGCGTTCAGCAGCGCCCTCACCGCCTTCTCACGGCCCGGGTCCACGCCCGCCAGCGTCACCCTTCCGAACCTCCGCTGCGGCCCCTCCGCCACCGTCACCACCACCGCAATCTCGCCCTCCTTCAGCTTCTTCCCCGGCTTCGCCGTGTCGTTGTCCGTGATCGCAGTCGAGACCGTCGCCTTATCGAACCCATTCGCCCGGTACAGCGCCTGGATCGACTCCACGTCCGCCTTCATCAGCGCCGGAGAGTAGCGCCCCGTGCGCAGATACGCGTCCGCCTTCTGCACCCGCATCCGCTCCTTCAGCAGTTGCGTGTCGAAGTAGTGATTGCCAGAAATCGTCACCGACCCAACCTTGTGCTTCCCACCCTTCACCACCGAGTACACCACGCTCTCCTGCGCCGTCTCCGCGTTTGTGCCTGTGCCCGGTCGCGTCGCAGCGCCCACGATCGTCCCAGAGTCCGCGCCCACCACCTTCACCGAGACCGTCGCGTCGAAGTAGCCCTCCTGAAACAGGAAGTCCTTGATGTTGTACGTCCCCTCGTTCAGCAGGTCGTTGTCGATCGTCCCCTCCTGGTAGATCGGCAACAGCAGCTTCATCCGCCCCCTGGAGAACTTCGCGCCCTCCACCACCACCTTCACCAGCGGTCCCTGGTTCGCGGTGAAGTTGTAGTCCACCTGCCTGCGCGCCTTGTCGTAGGTCTCGCTTCGCAACGACGTCGTCGCCTCCAGCCGGTCCCTCTTCTCGTACTGTGCCCTCAGCCGTGTCAGCGCGTTGCTGGTCGTCTCGCGTGTCACCTTGCTGCCCAGCTTCAACCTTCCCTTGCTGCGCACCTCCTCCGCGGTCATCCCCGGATCATTGCCCCCCACCGTAATCTTCCCCACCCGCGCCTGCGGCCCCACCTGCACGGTGTACTCCGCGTTCATCTGGCCGCCCGCCTCATCCACCGTCGTCTTCACCGCAATCGCCGGCTCGTAGTACCCATTGCTGGCCAGCGCCTGCCGCACTCCCTCGGTCGCCGCCGGAATCGCCGCCTCGGTAAAATCCGTCCCCGGCTGCAACTTCGTCGCATACTCCAGCAGCGACGCCAGCCGTTCGTCCTTCACTCCCACAATCGTCACCCGCCCCACAAAGTAGCGCGGCACGCCAACAAAGATCAGCCGCATCCCCGCGCCCTCGCGCACCCCCTCCACGCGAATGTCCCTATATCGCCCGCTGGCGAACAACCGCCGCACGCTCGCCGTCACCTTGGCCGGCGCCAGCGCCTCGCCCGCCTTCTGCGTAAGCAAGCCCGGCAGCGGGTCGCTCGCCGCGAACCTCACCCCTTCAAACTCCACCGCCGTAACTCGCAACCCCTTCCACGCCACCAGGCTCGCCGTCGCCCCCGCCGCTGTAGTTGCCGTTGAATTTGCCGTTGCGGTTGCCGTTGTTGTTGAATTTGCCGTTGCGGTTGCCGTTGTTGTTGGATTTGCAGTTGCGGTTGCCGTTGCCGTTGAATTTGCCGTTGCGGTTGCCGTTGTTGTTGAATTTGCAGTTGCCGTTGAATTCGCAGTCGTATTCGTGCTCTGCCCCGAACAGAATCCAGCCCATGCGAGAACAAGAACGCCGGCGAGCAGGCGCGCGCACCAGCCGCCCCCTCCCACCTCCGCCCTTCTGCTTCCAGCATCAACTCGAATGCGCAATAAATCTTCCCCTCTGTCTTCCCTCAGTCCGCCTCGGATCGCTTCCACTCATTTGGATGCAAACCGCGCGCAAGCAAGCCTCCATGAAGAGTCCCCCGCAATTCCCTATACTACGAAGAACGATGCATTTAAACGAGTGTGCAACCGTGTCCTCACCAGTCTCGACGGAAGATAACTCGCCCATCGCCGACGCCGACCGTTACTCCCGCCAGGTCCTCTTTCCCGGCATCGGCCCGCTCGGCCAGCAACGCCTTGCCGCCTCGCACGTCGCCATCGTCGGCTGCGGCGCCATGGGCGGGGCCTCCGCCGCGCTGCTCGCGCGCGCCGGTGTCGGCACCCTCACCCTCATCGACCGCGACTTCGTCGAGCCCTCCAACCTCCAGCGCCAAGTCCTCTTCGACGAGGCCGACGCACGCGACTCCCTCCCCAAGGCCGAGGCCGCACGCCGCCACATCGCCCTCTTCAACTCCCGCGTCGCCGTCCACGCGCGCATCCGTGACCTCACGCCAACCAACATCGCTGAACTGCTCGTCCCCACCGGCCAGCCCGCCCCGCAGATCATCCTCGACGCCACCGACAACTTCGAGACCCGCTACCTCATCAACGACTTCGCCGTCCAGCGCGGCACCCCCTGGATCTACGCCGCCGCCATCGGAGCCTACGCCGCCACCATGAACATCCTCCCCGCCCAGGAACCCGTCATCCCGACCGGAGGCGGCGCACTTGCCGCCGCAGTGGAGGGACCCCCGCATTTGTCTTGCCTTCCCACCGCCTGCCTCGCCTGCATCTTCCCCAAGCCTCCCACCGGCAACGTCGAAACCTGCGACACCGCCGGAATCCTCTCCACTGCCGTCAACCTCGCCGCCTCCATCCAGGTCACCGAGGCCCTCAAGTTCCTCACCGGCCAGCCTCACCTCATGCGCCGGACCCTCCTCTCCTTCGACCTCTGGAACCCAGCAGGCCTCGGCTCCCCGGCAGACCACGGCTATTTAGACCGCTCCGAAATCTCCGCCGCCACTCCTCGCCCCGATTGCCAGGTCTGCGGCCAGCGCATCTTCACCCACCTCGCCGGCCAGGACCGCGCCCACATCACCCTCTGCGGCCGCGACTCCGTGCAGATCCACGAGCACCACCGCCCCATCGACTTCACCGCTCTGCGCGCCCGCCTCGCCGCCCACGCCGACATCACCGACCTCCGCTCCAACGACCTCATCCTCCGCTTCCGCCGCGGCCCGCTCACCCTCATTCTCTTCGCCGACGGCCGCGCCATCGTCCAGGGAACCACCGACATCACCCTCGCCCGCTCCCTCTACGCCCGCTTCATCGGCGCCTGAATTTATCCCCGTCATTCTGGCGCAGATCTCTTGAGAGTCGTCATTCTGGCGCAGCCAGAATCTCCGTATTTCGCCGTTGCTTGTTTCACGCGGTCGCTTGTTTTCGTTGTCATCCAGAGCGAAGTCTGGCGCACTCTTGCGCCAGACGCAGTCGAAGGACCTGCGGTTGCTTGTTTTACGCCGCTATCCCCCGCATTTCGTCGTTGTCTGTTTCATCGCGCGCATTGCGCACTCGCCCCGCACAACCACCCCCCCCCCGCCATGCATCCAACCCATGCAGTAGTTAAACCCCGACAGATGCGCTAGGCTGAATCAGGCGAGAGTCTGGGCGTTCCCCGAACCCCGGAGCCGGCACCAATGAGTTGCCAAGGCCAACTGATGACGCAAGCTCCCCCCGCAAGACCCAATCCCGGCCTCTTCAAGCGCAACCCGCCCATCGCCGGCGAGGCCGAGGCCATTGAAGCCGCCAAGCGCGGCGACGCCGAGGCATTCGCCAAGCTCTACAACCTGCATAAGCGCCGCGTCTACACCCTCTGCCTGCGCATGTTGGGCAACGTCAGTGCCGCGGAGGACATGACCCAGAACGCCTTCCTCCATCTCTTCCGCAAGATCGAGAGCTTCCGCGGCGAATCCGCCTTCTCCACCTGGCTGCATCGCCTCACCGTCAACCTCGTCCTCATGCAGTTGCGCAAGAAGGGCCTCAACCTCGTCTCGCTCGAAGAGACCATCAGCCCCTCCGGCGAAGACGCCCCGCGCCGCGACTTCGGCAGCCGCGACCCCGTCCTGGTTGGCTCGGTCGACCGCGTCACACTGGAGCGCGCCGTCGCCGCCCTGCCCCCCGGCTATCGCATGGTCTTCATCCTGCACGACGTTGAGGGATACGAACACAACGAGATCGCAACCATGCTCGACTGCTCCATTGGCAACAGCAAATCTCAACTGCACAAGGCCCGGCTCAAGCTCCGCGAACTGCTGCGCAACCCCAGCCAGTCGTCCCAGCCGTCCGCGCCCGCGGAGTCCGCACAATGACCCTCCCCGTCAATATCGACTTCGACAACCTCAAACCCGATGAGTTTGAACACATCCTCCCCGACCTCTTCGCCTCCGGCGACGGCAAGGTCAGCCAGGACCCGCGCCTCAAAAAGTTCCTCGCCGCCAACCCCGACTGTGCAGCCCTGGTCAGCGACCTCGAAATCATCGCCGAAACCGCCCGCAGCCTCTTTGAGCCCGTCGCCGAACCCAGCGACCGCGTCTGGCAGAACATCCAGGCCAAACTCCAGGAAGACTCCAGTCTCGCCTCCATCGACGACGATTACATCAACCCAGACGCATCCATCGACTGACCGGATGGGAATCACCCCGTACAACTTTCGCGCCTCCCCCTTGCAACCAATCTCTCTCCGGTGTACTCTCACAATCAGGATGAAAGCACGCTCGTTCCAATCCGGCTACTACTTTACCTATCCCTGCCCTTGGTGGCAGGGAGCGGGTCAGCCGGGCTTGCGTGCGGCTCTGTATCGATAAAAAAAGATCGCCCTACAGAGCATCCACCAAATCCACTGAGCCGCGACCCCACAAATGGTCGCGGCTTTTCTTTGCTCCACGCTTCATTTGAAGCCGTCATTCTGGCGAAGCCAGAATCTCTGTAGTTCGCTTTTGCTGTTGTCGTTGTCCTTGCTTTTGCCGTTGCCTTTTCCCAAGGAGCCGCAATGAACGCCCAACCCGCCGCCCACTCCGCCGCCGGACCCCATACCGCCGCGGCCCAGCCCGCGCATCTCCGCCGCCTTGTCCTCACCGGATTCATGGGCGCCGGCAAGACCACCGTCGGCCGCCTGCTCGCCGCCCGCCTCAACTGGGACTTCCTCGACCTCGACGCCTACATCGAGTCGCGCGCCGGCCTCTCCGTCCCCTCCATCTTCGCCACCCACGGCGAAGCCCGCTTCCGCCAGCTTGAGTCCGCCGCCCTCGCCTCAGCCCTCGGCCGCAACCGCCTCGTCCTCGCCCTCGGCGGAGGAGCGCCCGAGGTCCTCACCAACCGCCTCCTCCTGGAGCAGACTCCCGCCACATCCACCATCTTCCTCGACGCGCCCTTCTCCGCGCTCTTCGACCGCTGCATGATGCAGGCCCTCAACCCCACGCCCGCCTCCGCAACGTGTGTCGAAACCAACACCGCCGCCAACTCAGCCGGGCCCACCCTCCCCGAGCCCCTCCGCCCCCTCCTCGCCGACCCCGCCGCCGCCGAGGCCCGCTTCCTCGTGCGCCATCCCATCTATCTCCGCCTCGCCCACCTCACCCTCGACACCGCCGCCCTCACCCCCGACGAGACCGTCGCCGCCCTCCTCACCCGCCTCACCTAAGGAAGCTCTGCACAAGCCCGCGTTTTGAAGGGGACGGGCTTCAGCCCGTCCGTAAGAGCCACTAAATCACGGGGGCTTTAGCCCCTGAGGGAATGTTGAAGACTTGTGCAGATCTTCCCT
>PLOU01000219.1 GCA_003142235.1 Granulicella sp. | reverse complement strand
TAACTCAAATACAAAACCAGAAAGGACAAAACCCAGCTTCGCCTACCCTTCGCACCTTCAGGCTCATCCTTCGATTGGAAAAGACTCCAACATTGAACTGCCCTGCATCACCGCTCCGTTCAGAGTGTACTCTTGAGAGGACAAATAGTCAGACCAAGCCCGCACCCGAAGGAATGGAAGATGACCCAACCGAAGTTCGCATCCGCACGCAGCGCGCTCCAGCGCATCGCACTCGTCGCCCTGGCCGCAAGTCTCACAGCCTGCGCCGCAGCCCAGGCGACGCCCGCGGCAATGCCCGCTCCAGCGGCCACCGCAGCGGCCCCAACCCAGACGCCGCCGTTCAACGGAATCGCCCATATCGCCATCCGCGTGCAAAGCATCGCCGCCTCGCTCGCCTTCTACAACAAGCTGGGCTACCAGCAGGCCTTCGCCAATACCGGCAGAGACGGTAGCGTCTCGCAGTCCTTCGTCAAGATCAACGACAAGCAATTCATCGAGCTCTACCCGGCCGTCCCGCCCAACCCGGCCAGGCCGCAGAGCGCCGCGCAGAGCACTTCCAGCTTCCTCCATCTCTGCCTCGAGGCCGCCGACATCAACGCCACCCACGACTTTTACGCCGCCGAGGGCCTTGCGCCCCGCGCCGTGGAGACAGCCGGCGCGGGCAACCTGCTCTTCACCATCAGAGGCCCGCAGCAGCCCACCTTCGCGCAGAACATCGAGTACACCCAGTACATGCCCACCTCTCGACACATGTTGGACATCGGCCAGCACCTCAGCCCCGACCGCGTCGCCGACAAGATGACCGTCGTCACGCTGGCCATGCAGGACCCCGCCGCCGCGCGCGACTTCTACCTCACCAAGCTCGGATTCACCGCATCGAAGACCAACCCGATGCTGCTCAACCTTCCCGGCACATCCGGCCAGATGGTCGAGATCGTTCCCGCCGATCCGCTGGGCTCGAAGTCCAGCATCGTCCTCACCACCCCCAGCCTCGACAAGGCCGCGGCGCAGCTTACTCGGCAACAGGTTGCATTCAAGCGAGCAACTTCCACCACAACCGACGCCAACGGCAAGACGCGCAGTGAAGAGATGCTCACCGTCACCGATCCCGACGGCAACATCCTGCGCATCGTCGCCGCCCACTAAACCTCGAACCCTGAACCTCGCACCTGTTTTATGACCCTCCGCGAAGCCCTCACGCGCGCCACCCGCCAGCTCGACGCGTCACCTGATTTGTGCGCCGATGCCGCCCGCGACGCCGCGCTTCTGCTGCGCCATGCGCTGGGAATCTCCCACGCCGCGCAGCTCGCCGAACCCGAACGCGCGCTCACCCCCGCGCAGCAGGCAACGTTTGACGCGCTGGTCCAGCGCCGTTTGGCCAATGAGCCGATCCAGTACATCACCGGCGAACAGGAGTTCTATGGGCTCGCGCTGCGCGTTACGCCCGCCGTCCTCATCCCACGACCCGAGACCGAGCAACTCGTCGAAGCAGTCATCAACGAGATGAAGCAGGCAGAGCTTGATTCCAAGCAATCATTGCGGATTCTCGATGTTGGCACCGGCTCGGGAGCCATCGCCATCGCGCTCGCCCACCACCTGCCCCACGCGCGCTTCACCGCCGTCGATCTCTCCGCCACTGCGCTCGAAGTCGCCGCGTCGAACGCAGCGCGCCACGCGCTCGCCAGCCGCATCCGCTTCGTCGCGTCCGATCTACTCGACGCGCTTCCTCCGGACGAACTTCCCTTGGACGTTATCGTCTCCAACCCGCCATACGTCCCCACCGCCGACCGCGCATCGCTCCATCCCCAGGTGCGCAACCATGAACCCGCCGCCGCGCTCTTCGCCGGGCCGGACGGCCTCGACATCGTTCGCCGACTCATTCCCCAGGCGCGCGCCGCGCTGCGGCCCAACGGCCTGCTCGCACTGGAGATCGGCCACGGGCAGCGCAAAGCCGTCGCCGCGCTGCTCACCGACTGGAACGGACTCCGCTTCCTCGATGACCTGCAACAAATCCCGCGCATCGCCCTCGCACGCAGGCCGTGAATTACGCAGGCCACAGCCACGCGGCCCCGCGAACCCCGCTGGCGTCCCCGTGCTTCGCCTTCAGCACCGGAGTCGCAAGCTCGCCGCCGCCGAAGAGATGGCGTGCAATCAGCGCGGGCAGGTGCGCGTAGAGCCGGTCCAGCTTCGACAGTCCGCCGCCGATCACGATCACATCCGGGTCGAGCAGATTGACCACCGACGCCAGCGCGCGCCCAGCGCGGTCTTCCAGCCGCACAATGCTGGCCTCGGCCGCCCCGTCTCCGCCCGCCGCCGCCGCGACAATCTCCGGCCCGCTGAGCTGCTTGCCGGTCATTCGCAGATGGTCGCGCGCAAGCCCAGTGCCGGAGATCCACGTCTCAATGCATCCGCGCTGGCCGCAGTAGCACTCGGGCCCGGGCAGTTCCTCGGGCGTGGCCCAGGGCAGAGGATTGTGCCCCCACTCGCCGGAGACTCCGTTCGGCCCCACGCGCACCGCTCCGTTGACGCTGATTCCACCGCCGCAGCCTGTGCCCAGAATCACCGCGAAGACCAGCCCCGCGCCAGCCGCCGCTCCGTCGGTTGCCTCGGAGACGGCCAGGCAGTTGGCGTCGTTGGCGCAGCGCACGGGCCTGGCCAGCGCAGCCGCAAGGTCGCGCTCCAGCGTCTGGCCGTTGAGCCACGTGGAGTTCGCATTCTTCACCAGCCCGGTGGCGCGCACAATCGTGCCCGGAATCCCCACGCCGACCGAGGCTGCTTCGCGCGCGCCGCCGCCGACGCGCCGCTCCAGCTCCTGCACCACCGCTGCAATCGCCCGCACCGTGGCCGCGTAGTCGTGCTGCGGCGTCGCGATGCGCATCCGCGCAATCTCCACGCCGCGCCCATCCAGCGCGAGCCCTTCGATCTTGGTGCCGCCCAGATCGATTCCGATGCGAATCCGTTCTGTCATACGCCTCCCTGAAGACTGTATCGCATTCACGCTTTCGCGGGTTCCGCTCGCCCACACAGACCATGAAAGGCTCGAAACGGATTGGCCGGGCATTGCAGTGAAAATGTAAACTGTCGCAGCCTTCATCCGCCGCGATGCTGTTGCGGCGAAAATTCTGTCAGCGCTCGCTCCGAAAGGCATCCGCCCCATGAAAACCATCCGTCGTATCGCTCTAGTCTGTTGCACCGCCCTGGTCTGCTCGTCCCTGTCGCTGATGGCCGCGGCTCAGGCTGTGCCGCCCGCAGCGCCACCGGCCGCGGCACAGGCCGCGTCACGGCCAGCTCCAAGGACTCCATCGCTGACTGCTCCGCTGGCTGCGCCCATCGATCTGAAGTTTGATTTCAGCGCCGGCCCCGCCAAGCCCGGCACCACGCGGGTCGCGCCCACGACCGTCTACGCGGACGATGCAGGCTACGGCTACGAACCCGGCGCGCAGGTCGCCACCGGCGACAACGGCAACACCACAACCAGCGAGAAGCCATTTCTCTTCTCCGCCAAGGTTCCCGAGGGCAACTTCAACGTGACGGTCACCTTCGGCGACTCCACTGCCGCGACCACCACCACGCTCAAGGCCGAGTCGGGCCGCCTGATGCTGGAGCGCGTCAATGTTCCCGCCGGGCAGGTGGTCGAGCGCACCTTCACCACCAACGTCCGCACGCCGCATCTGCCCAAGCTGCCCACCAACGCCACCGGCCGCGAAGAGGTGACGCTGGACCAGTTCGACCCCAGCAGTTCGCGCGACTGGGACGACAAGCTGACGGTTGAAGTCGTCAGCCCGCACGCCGCGTTGCGCTCCATCGAGATCGCCTCGGCGCCGGACGCGCCGACCGTCTTTATCGCGGGCGATTCCACCGTCACCGACCGCGATGGAGGCGGCGATGTGAGTTGGGGACAGTTGCTCCCCGTCTTCTTCAAGCCCGGCGTCGCGGTCTCCAACAACGGGCAGTCCGGCGAGACGATGAAGTCGTTCATGAACGCGCTGCGCCTGGACAAGATGCTCAGCCAGATGAAGAAGGGAGACTATCTCTTCCTCCAGTTCATCCACAACGACTCCAAGGCGAGCTGGCCGCAGACCTACGTCGAGCCGGAGACCACCTACAAGGCCTATCTGAAGGTCTACATCGCCGAGGCCCGCCTGCGTGGCGCAACCCCCGTGCTGGTGACGGCGATGGACCGCGGCGCGCGCGGCACCGGAGCGCCCACCCACGGCCACGGAGGCTATCCGCAGGCCATGCGCGAGGTCGCCCAGGAGGAGCACGTCGCCTTCATCGACCTGTACAGCATGAGCGATACCTTATATGAGTCCGCCGGTGCCGATGCAGGCAAGCTTCTCGCCGACGGCACCCACTCCACCGCATACGGCGGCTACGAGTTCGCCAAGTGCATCGTGATGGGGATCAAGCAGAACAAGCTCGACGTGGCCAGCTTCATCGTGGACGGTTTCAAGGACTTCGATCCGGCCCACCCTGACACCGCCGCCGCGCTCAACCTGGGGCCTCTCTTCACCAGCAGTGGGGGCGGACGCGGGCCGCGACCCGTAGGTGCACCGCCATCGCCAGGCGCAGCCCCTGCGGCGAATCCCACTGCCGCTCCGGGCAACCCCGGTCTGGGACCGCTCTAATTCAGTCACATCCCAACTGTTCCTCCGCGCCAAACGGTTGAGGCAATTAGACCTCATCGATCGCTCACAAAACCAGGGCATACGGACTGAGCCCTGAACCATGCAACCTGCGACGGGGTGGCAGATTGCATGGCTCAGAGAACCTGAGATTTCAGGTGGGATCAGTTCGGAGGACGGAAGCTGGCGGAGAGTGAGGGATTCGAACCCCCGATAGCCTTGCGACTATGTCTGATTTCGAGTCAGGTGCATTCAACCGGGCTCTGCCAACTCTCCTGCATAGCAAGTTTACGCGAAAGCGCCTCCGCGGAACAGGCCGCAGAGGCATTTCACGCGAGTCCGGATCCAGGACGGCTTCTGACTATCTGAGCATAGAGTCGTTTTGAATGCTGCACAGCGATGCGGAGCCAGGGCAGGGCCGAAGCCCTGCCCCACAAGAAGCCCCGCCCCTCACTGCGCGGCGGTTCGCCTCGCCGATGAATTACTTTGCTGCGACCGGCGACAGCGTTATCTGTTCCTCCTGCGACAGTCCGTCCGTAATCGTGACGGGCTTGGTGTCGAAGGAGACCGTCGCGGGTTGCAAGCCTGCGCGCGTGGCCGTCAGCTTGATGGTTCCCGGAATCAGCGTCGAACGCATGGCCACGCGGTTGATCCCGTCCTCGGTGTTGAGATACAGGTTGTTGGTGGAGTTGATCTTGCCGCTGTTGTAGCCCCCGCGCCAGATGGCGGGGCCGGTGGCCGAGACGGTCCGCCCCACCGAACTCCAGGTGAAGTCAACGCGGGCGTCGTCGGTTGGGCAGCGCTGGCCCTTGGCGTCCACCACTTCAACGTCGATCAGGGCGATGTCTTCGCCATCGGCGCGCACGCCTCCGGGCGCGGTGTGCAGGGTGAGTTTGATCGCCGCGGGCGGGCCGGCGGTGGTCAGTTCGTGCGTTGCGACCGAAGCGCCACCCTTGTATCCGACGGCCTTGATGGTGCCGGGCTCGAACGCGATGTTCGGGAAGGCATACAGATAGCCGTTCTCGGGCTGGGTCAGCTTGCCCTTGGAGACGCCGTTGACGAACAGTTCGACGCTGTCCACATTGTTGGCGACCACATCGATCGTCTTCACCGTCTTGGAGCCGTCGGGCTGGGTGGCCGGGTAGCTCCAGTGCCCGACGATGTGGATGTCGGGCTTCTCGTTCTGCATCACCTGCTCGGCAAAGTAGGCTTCCTTGGGCAGGCGCACGGCGTCAGTCTTGCCGCTGACGCGCGAGACCTCGCTGGAGTCCTGGCGACCGTCGGCGTTCTCATCGGTGAAGTAGATGGATGCGTAGGCGGCGAACTTGGCGTGTGCCGGATCGGAGTTGGAGATGCGATTGGAATAGAACTGCCAATACTGCTTGATCTGCGCCAGCGCGAAGCTCTCCGAAGTATAGAGATAGTCGGAGCGGGGCATCCAGGTGTCGTTCGGCCCCTTCTTCGCTTTGTAGTACGGAGGCGAATAGTCGTCCCAGAAGCGGCGCGCTCCCTCATCGCGGAAGTCCTCGGTCTCGACGATGGGCATGCGGTCGCGCGCACTGTCGTTATACGGGCCGCCCAGCATGGTGCCCCACCACTCCGCGACAGCCACCGCGCCCGGTTGCATCAGGGAGCGGCATCCCATGGCGCGTCCGCCGTGGGGATCGTATTCCTTGCGCAGCGCCACCATCTGCTCCATCTGCGGCCCGGTGACTCCGGTGTTTCCCGCCTCCCAGAAAAGAATGCTCGGGTTGTTGCGCAGGTAGATGATGCTGTCGCGCATCACCGCCGCGCGCTGCTCCCACTGCTGGCCCTGCGCGTCCTCTTCCTTGTCGGCGGCCGGCGCCACCTCGACGATGCCGAAGCGGTCGAAGGATTCCACGTCCTCCTTCTGCGGCGTGACGTGCATCCAGCGCATGTAGTTGGCGTGGTCGTCGCGGATCATCTGCGCGGTGAAGTCGTGCATCCACTCCGGATAGCCCACGCCGACGCCGGCCCATTCGTCGGCCGAGCGCTCCGAGAATCCCTTGAGGTAGACGAACTTGTCGTTGATATAAACGCCGCCCGTGCCCACCCCGCCCTTGAACTCCACCTTGCGGAAGCCGGTGGTGATCTTGGTGACGTCGACCACCTTCCCGTCGACGGTCAGCGCGGTGTAGACGTCGTAGAGATTCGGGTCGTCGGGACTCCAGAAGCGCGCGCCGGTCAACGGGCCAGTGGCGGTCAGAACGGTCTTCGCGCCGGCCAGCATATCCACTGGCGTTCCCGTGAACGTGGCCCGCACCACGCCGTCCTTGTCCACCACCGTGGCCGATAGCGTAACGTTCGCCTTGGGAACTTGCCGGTTGGCCGTCGCATTGTGTACCTGCGATTCCACGTTGACCGTGCAGCTATGCCCGGCGATGTTGTAGTCGGTGCAGTAGATGTAGGTTCCCGTCGTGCCCAGGCCGTAGTAGAGCGGCAGGGTCTGGTAGATATTGCCCGTCAGGTGCAGCCATACGCGGCGGTTGATGCCGCCGAAGTCGGGATTGAAGTCGTTGGCGTTCCATCGGAAGGCCGTGTTGGTGGCGCGCTCCCGGTAGCTAGTGGTGTTGTCCATGCGCACCGCGAGTACATTCTCCTGGTCGCCGAAGTGAACGCCGGAGGTGATGTCCACGCCGTATCCGGTGACTCCGTTCTCAGATAGACCAACAGGCAGGCCATTCAGATAGATGTCGCCAGCCTGGCGCATGCCCTCGAACTCGATGAAGACCTTGGAGCCTGCCGCCGCGGCGGGCAGCTTGAAGTGCTTGCGGTACCAACTGATTCCCTTGTATGTGCCGCGATCGCCTCCGCTGTGGTCGATGATGACGCGGAACGAATCGACATCATTAAACGTGTGCGGCGTGCTGACGCTCTCCCACTGCGAGTCGTCGAACGACGGGACCTCGGCCCCCGGAACATCCTGGCGGATGAACCTCCAGTCGGAGTTGAAGCTGTAGGTCACGCGCGGCGATGCAGGCGGCGTGAACTTCGCATCCGCCGACCAGAGCGGAAGGGTGGAGGCGAGAAGGGCGAACGCAACGAGGGGCAGAAGGGCTTTTAGCTTCATGGCGGGCAAGTCTATCCGATGAGAGAAGTGCGTGGCAAACTGAGAGGCGCAGCCGGCCTACGATATTGGGGAGACGGGTGCGGCAGGCCGAAAGTTTCCCCGGCAAAGCAAGGGGAACTCCCGGTTGGAATAGCCGGGCGCCCCATTCATCGCGCTCACCGCGATGAGTGGGCATTGCGCCCAGCGCGATGGCTGCACGTCTGAGACGCGCTGCTAAGACGCGCTGATGTTCCGAGATCCCGCAACCGCACCTTCACCCCCGGAAGTATGGCTTCAGGTAGGTATCGATCGCGTAGCGGATATACTCTTTCTGCTTGTCTGTCGGTGGTGCGCCGCCTCTGCCGCCACCTCCGCCCGCACCGGCTCCGCCGCCGGGTCTGCCTCCGCCACCGGCNNCCCGCTGGAGCTCCGGCACGCTGTGCTTCCTGCTCCATGGGCTGCGGCCGCGACTTCGTCCCCTCCGGGAAGACGCCGCGCGCCACCATCATGTACCCGGTCGCGCCTGGGATCGCCGCAAACGTCTGCACCCGCGCGTACATGTCGAAGGCCGCGCTCTTCTTGCCCGCCCATTCGAGTTCCATCACCTGCTGCAGCAGCTCGGCGTACTGCGGAGTCGGGCACAGTCCCACAATGCCCAGTTGCATCTTTTCCAGCAGTTGGTCGCCGGTTCCTCCGCCCGCCGACCACACCGCCAGCTTGTTGCCGGTTCGCTCGATCAGTTGCGGCGCGCGCTCCATAATATTGCCGACCTCGTCCTTGGTCGCCTTCATGGTCGGGATCTGTTGAAATAGCTGCACCATCAGGTCCACGCTGACCGTGCCTCGCGACTGCACAATCAGCGGAAGGTCGGTGGCCACGGCGATGGCCTTGTAGTAGTCCAGTATCTCCGCATCGCTGCGGTTCCAGCCGTTGTTCAGCGGTATCGCGCCAATGGCGTCCGCGCCATGCGCCGCCGCGTGCTTGGCGTAGCGGACGGCGGTCGGAATGTCCCACGCATTGTTCTGCACCTCGATCACAATGGCCGATCTGCCGCCCTTGCCCGCAGCCAGCATCGCCTCCGTGCCCTCAATCCGCTCCGCGTCGGACAACGTCGCCCATCCGCTGGCCCACGCCGGCCATATCATCCCGGCCACGCGCCCCTTGTTGAGCCACTTCACCTCCGCCGCCAGCGCGTCGGTGTTCAGCTTGTCGTCCGGCGTGAACGGCGTCTCCATGATCGGATACAGTCCGCGCAGCGGCTTGCCGCTCGGCGTCTTCAGGTCGGCGCCATGCACATCGGCAGCCTGCGCATTGGCAACCTGCACATCGGCCACAACCTGCGGCAGTGCGGCAGCCAGCCCCACCATCCCCACACCCTGCAAAAAAGTCCGTCGGTTCAATCGGTTCTCAGCGGCAGCGTCGCGCATCGTCATTCTCTGCTCCTTAGCAATGGAGTTCGTATTTCGTGGTCCAGATCGCCAGCAGAACCGCCGCAGCGTCTCTCGTCAACGCTCGCGAACACTCTCTCCCGGCACGAGTTCGAAATTATACCCGACTTGCAACACACTTGATGCGACTGGTCCGGCGAGCTTGAATGCCGCCGGACGCCCCATCCTCTCGCGTCTCACGGGTCCGTGATCCGGCTCAGCGTCTTCGGCGGAATCAGCAGGTTCAGGGCCTGCGGCTCCACTTCGATCCGCACCGGCAATGTGCCCAGCAGCTCTCCATCCGCCTCCACAAACAGTTGCTCCGCCGAGCCCTTCCGGTTGCGGCACTCCACCGAGATGCACTTCACCAGCTCAATCGTGCGCGCGTAGTGATGGCGTCCAAACAGCACCGCCGTCAAAAATCGCAGGTAGCGCACCCGGCTGAACGTCTTGAACGCGATCACCCGCAGCTTGCCGTTGCTGATGGAGGCGCCAGGCGCGAGGTTCCCGACCAGCCCGCCAAAGTTGCTGATGCGCACCGCCAGCAGTTGCGACGCTTCCACCTCGCGCGGCGTCTCGCGTCCGCTCTCCGTGAACGATGCGGTAAACATGGGGAACTTGTACGTCGCCCACAGGCGAAGCGCCTCCACCAGGTACACAACGTACCCGAAGCGCTGCTTCAGCCGCGAGTCCAGCCGCGAGAAGAAGAATGCGTCCGCGCCCACTCCCGCCGCCACAATGAAGTAGCGCGAGCGCTCGCCGCCCTCGACGCTGCGATAGAAGAGATGGCCCACGGATATGCGCACCGGCGTCGCCGCCAGCAGCATCTTCACCGCCTTCACCGGAGAATCCGGCAGTCCCAGGTCCGCCGCCAGCGCGTTGGCCGTGCCCATCGGCACCACGCCCAGCGCCGCCTCGCCGCCCACCATGCGCTGTAGCACCTCATGCACCGTGCCATCGCCGCCGCACGCCAGCACCGTGTCGCACCCCGCGCGCACCGCCTCCTGCGCCTGCCTTCCCGCGCTCTGCGGCGATTCGGTCGCAATCGTCCGCACCTCAATCCCCGCCCCGAGCAACACTGCCGCCACATCCGCGATCTGCGCCGCGCGCCGTCCCGGATGCTGGCCACTCATTGGGTTGTAGATCAGCGCAACACGACGCATCGAATGGCACCCCTTGGCCCCGCTGTTGAATGAATCCCGCAAGAGGTCCACTCCGCTTCATTCTTACATGCCGTAGCCAACCAGACATTCGAGATTGAGTAGGAGGAGGCCGCGTGCGCCAACGGGCTTTTGCGATGCGTGGGCTATCGCGCCCCGCGCGACACCGTCTCTTATCGCGCGCGCACCAATCAATCCTTGCCCCAGCCCACCCGCTCCACTAAGCTAATCTCATGTACGAAGAGTTCACCGTCACTGATCGCTGGACCGGCGAGCCGCTGCATTGCGTCTGGAAGGGCACCATCGTCGCCATCGCCACGCGCCACGCCGACGCCACCGACATTCGCTTCGCCGTCAACGGCAAGCCCGTCTGGATCGCCCTGCCCAACCTCGCCTGGGTCGAGCAGAAACGCCGCACCGGCAATGTCATCACCGACGCGCTCGCCGCACAGATCGCCGGGCGCTATCTGAAGACAGCCATCGAGTCCGGCTACGATAATGGCCGCGAGATCTACACTATGACCGTCGACGAGGTCCTGGACCACGCCAACGCCGTCGTGCGCGAGGCCGGGGGAACCACGCGGCTTCCCAGCCTCCCCATCATCCACCAGAACGAGCAGCCCGAGAAGGAGCTTGGCATCCGCCTCCCCGGTGAACCCGCCGCATAAATTCGCACCGCTGAACTGGCCCTCGGAGTCACCGTCCATGTTCTCCCGTCGCCGATTTCTCGTCACTCTTCCCGCGCTCGCCGTCGCTCCGCGCCTCGCGGCAGCCCAGTCCTTCCTCGCTCCCTTCCACAAGCGGACCGTTCCCCCACAGCCCGTCTTCGTCTACTTCGGCACCGACACCGCAAAGGGCGTCGCCAGGGGAATCTATCTCTCCCGCTTCGACCCCGCCTCCGGCCTTCTCACGCAACCAGTCCTGGCCGCTGAAACCCTGCGTCCGTCCTTCCTCGCCCTCTCACCCAACACCGTAGGCCGTCGCCGCCTCTACGCCGTCAATGCCGTCAACGACGCCTCCGCCTCCATCACCAGCTTTCTTATCGCCGACTCCGCGACTGGCGCGCTCAGGCCCATCAACCAGGTGCCCTCCGCCGGCGCCGGCCCCTGCTACATCTCGCTCGACGCCACGGGCGAGGCCGCCTTCGTCGCCAACTACTACGGCTCCTCCATCGCCAGCTACCGCGTCCTGCCCAGCGGCGCGCTCTCCGAACCCGTCGAACGAATCGACTACAAGAACCCAAAATTCGGCAAGCGAGGCCCCAATTCAGCCCGCCAGGACATTCCACACCCTCACTCCGTCCATCTCTCGCCAGACAATCGCTTTCTGTTGGTCAACGACCTCGGCTCCGACCACATCTCCGTCTTCGCCATCGACCCGGCCACCGCCCGCCTCGGCCCGCCCGCGCTCTTCTCCAACGACCGTCCCGGCTCCGGCCCGCGCCACATCGCCTTCCATCCCAACGGCCGCTGGCTATACTCCATCAACGAGATCGACTCCACCCTCGACCGCTTCCTCTGGACCACAACCAGCTCGCGCACCGATCCCCAGGGCCTGCTGGTCAACACCGGCGCGCCGGTCAAGACCATCGCCCCCAGCTTTCCCGTCGTCAAAAACACCGCCGCCGAGGTCGCCATCTCGCTCGACGGCAACTTCCTCTACGCCAGCAACCGAGGTGAGGACTCACTCGTCGTCTTCAGTATCGCCTCCGCCGACGGCGCGCTCACCCTCGTCCAGCGCATCTCCTGCGGCGGCAAGACCCCGCGCCACTTCACCCTCGACCCCTCCGAACGCTGGCTCCTCTGTGGCAATCAGGACTCCGCCTCCATCACCATCTTCCGCCGCGACTCCGCCTCCGGCCGCATCGGCGGCCCCACCCAGACAATCCCCCTCGACTCCCCAATGTTCTGCCTCTTCGCCTGATTCAGGCCTGTACCGACCCGGGTGCCCCATCTTCGCGAGGGCCTCATCGTCGCTATAGTGTGCATCGCGCCCGACCTGCTCTACGCTTTTCCCGACTCCGAGTCCGTCAACGAAACCCTGCGCGGCCTGAAGAAGATCGTTGTCCATTCCATCCGGCCGGCAGCCCAGTCCCGTAAAGCCGCATCAGCCGCGCAATAATCCCCGCTCAGCGGGTGACTCGACCCACCACATCGGTACCGGCGGCCAGCGGCTTCTCCACCACATGCCACAGGTCGCCCGCCTCGTCCGCCACCACCGCCAGCACAGGAACCTGGATGCGCGTTCCGCCGCGCGAGACGGCATGAAGCACGCCCACGTCGCCCGCGGCAAATTCGGTGCGATCCAGCGTCATCCGCCAGCGCACCGCCGCGCCGTCGCGCGACTCCAGACGGATGTCCGTCACTACGGCTGAAAAATCAACTCCCACCTCACCGCTCAAATCGCAATCTCCTGCTGCAAAAATTCCGCGCGTTTATGTTAGATCGTCTGTGTCGAACGGCTTCTTGCGTCCCAGCGCGGTCATGTCGTGCCGCCCGCCGATCAGCCCCTCGACGACAGCGTTCAGCTCCTCTTCGGAGCCAGCCTCCGCGGTTGCGGCCATATGCGCCAGCGCATCGGGCGCCTTCAGGCTCTCCAGCAGCACGGTGCAGTGCGCCACGGCCGTGTGTTCCAACCCCAGGCCTTCGGGAGTCTTGGCCTTGATGCCGACCTCGCCGGGCTTGACGCCCAGCAGCTGGGCGACGCGCTCGCGCAGCTCTCCGGCGATGGGCGCGATCTTGGGCCGCGCCATGATGAGCACCGTGTCGATGTTGACGATGCGATAGCCCGCGGTTGCAACCTCCTCCAGCGCCGTCTGCAGGAAGACGCTGGAGTCCGCGCCCTTCCAGCGCGGATCGTTGGGCGGAAAGAAGCTGCCGATGTCGCCCGCCGAAACCGCGCCCAGCAGCGCATCCGTGATGGCGTGCAGCAGCACGTCGCCGTCGGAGTGGCCGGCGAGGCCCTCGGTGTGCTCGATGGCCAGCCCGCCGATGATGAGCGGAATGCCCGCCTGGAAGGCGTGCGAGTCAAAGCCAACCCCGATGCGCATACTCATCGATTCGCCCCCTCCGAAGAACCGCCCGCAGCCGTTCGCAGGTAGAACTCGGCCAGCTCCAGGTCTCCGGGCTGGGTGATCTTGAGGTTCCTGGCCGTTCCCGGAACCACGGCCACCTCGATCCCGGCGCGCTCCAGCAGGCTGGACTCGTCGGTGCCCACGAAGCCGTCGGCCTCCGCCTCGGCGAAGACCTGGCGCAGCAGCCCGCAGCGCGCTCCCTGCGGCGTCTGCGCCTGCACGATCCTCTCCCGCGGAATGGTCGCGGTCACAATCGCGCCGTGCGCCGTGCGTTCCACCTGCTTGATGGTGTCCACCGCGGGCAGGCCGACGATGGCCGCGCCGTGCTCGGCGACGGCGTCGATGGTGCGCTCGATGGTGGCTGCGTCGATCAGGGGCCGCGCCGCATCATGCACCAGCACTACGTCGTCGCCGCCGCAGCCATTCTCGGCGACGAGCAGCGCCAGCGCGTTCGACACCGACTGCTGGCGCTGGTCGCCCCCCTCGACCACATGGACTTTCTGGCCCAGTCCGAACTCCGCCACCTGCGCCCGCACGCGCTCCATCTCCGTCCCGCGCACCGCGACATAGATGGCCGCAACGCGCTCGACCGCGAGGAACGCGCGCAGGCAGTGCACCAGCACGGGCACGCCTGCAATGGTTAGAAACTGCTTCGGAGTGGACGCACCGCCCACACCGCTGCCCACGGACATCCTCGTCCCAATCCCAGCCGCCGGAAGAATCACAAATACTCGCATAGCCAACGAAGTATAACAAGAGTGCCGCGACTTGAGCCGTAAATATGCCGCCAACCACCTCCGCGCCGGCGTCGCGCAGTACCATAAGTCACAATGGCAAACCCCGAGCCCAGGCTGGACCGCACCCACATCCGCCCCGGAGACCGCATCTGCGCCGCCGTCTCCGGAGGCGCGGACTCGGTGGCATTGCTGCTTCTGCTGCACACCGCCAACGCGCAGCCGCGCAACGCGCTCGGCGTGGGGCTGTCGGCGATCCACGTCCACCACGGCCTGCGCGGAGACGAGGCGGACGTGGACTTGGCGTTTGTCGAAGCGCTCTGCGCGCGGCTTGAAGTCCCATTGCATATTCGCCACGCCAGCGTTCCCGGCCGCGTTGCCCACGCGCGCCAGACCGGCCAGCCGGAGACGGTTGAGGAGGCCGCGCGCAACCTTCGCTACGAGCTCTTCCGGCAGCTCATTGCCGAGGGCCACGCCGACTCGGTACTCACCGCGCACACGCTCGACGACCAGGCAGAGACCGTGCTGATGAAGCTGCTGCGCGGGGCGTGGACCGAGGGGCTGAGCGGCATCCATCCCTGCCTGCTGGTCGAATCCAGCCCAAGTTCTGGCTCAAAGCTCCCGCCTCAGTGCCCACAGATCACGCCTCAAGGCCCGCAGCCCGCAGATCACGGGCCCGAGCGCACCAGCAGGATTCTGCGCCCACTGCTCGCCGTCCGCCGCGCCAAGCTTGTCGCCTTTCTTGAATCGCGCAACCAGGGCTGGCGCACGGACTCCACGAACGCCGACGACGCCTTCACGCGCAACCGCATCCGCCACTCCGTCCTGCCGCTGCTGAGGGAGTTCAACCCCGCCATCGACCAGGCGCTGGCCAACCTGGCCGAGTTGGCGCGCGAGGACGAGGCGCGCTGGCAGTCTGAACTCAGCCGCATCCTGCCGCAACTCCTGCTGCCGGGCCGGCCGGTGCGCGGAGGGGGCCGCGCGGTCAGCACCGCGCCCGGCGAATCCGGTGCCAGCTCCGTTTCCCTTGAGATCGACCGCCTGCACGCGCTCGATCCCGCGCTGCGCCGCCGCGTGGTGCGCGCCGCCGCACGGACGCTGGGCGCGCGCCTCAGCTTCGACGAGACTGCTCGGCTGCTCGCGCTGGCCGGCCTCCTGCCAGACTCGAACCCCGTAGACCGCCCTGTCTCCGCGCGCCGCGGCTCCAGCCTCCACCTGCCTAGCCAGTTGCGCGCCGAGCGCTCTGCGCGCGAGCTTCGCCTCTTCCGCGAAGCGCCGCCAAAGGGCCCGAAGAACAGCTAAACACTCTGACCTCTTGGTACGCGCCTTTACGCGAAGCGTGGGGAACGCTGCGAAGTGGTTACGCGAAGCGTGGAGAACGCTGCGAAGTAGTCAAATTGGGACAATTCTGTGGTGGATTCCCTCGCGTTTGTTACCGTTTCCCTGCATCGTTCCGCCCACTCAGAGTAGAATCTTTCTATCTGACGCGGACCAACGCCGGGCCGGGATGGCAACTCCTGCCGAAGACCTGGAACCCTACAGTCCATAGGAGCGTCTAAAGTAAGAGCAGGTTCCGGCGCACAAGCGCATGCCTGCCAGGTCGATGGCCGCACCGACGCGCCGATGCATCCGGGCGCTTCCGGCCGGAAGAATGAGGAAACGCGATTGAACTCGACCGTCAAGCAACTTGTTATCTGGGTCTTCCTGATCACGGGCGTCGTTTGCCTGTGGACCTTTGTCGGCAAAAATATGGGCGCCGTGCATGAGACGGCTGTCACCTTCAGCGACCTGCTGGCCAAGGCTGACGAAGGCAAGGTGGCCGATGTCACCATCGACGGTTCAACGCTGGTGGGTCACTACACCAATAAGGACCAGTTCCGCACCACCATTCCGGCCAACTACCCGGACATGTACAAGATTCTGAACGACCACGGCGTCGCCATCACCATCAAGGACCCGAACTCCAACGCCTGGGTCACTGTGCTGATGAACATCGCGCCCTTCGCGCTTATACTCTTGATCTGGTTCTTCCTGTTGCGCCAGATGCAGTCCGGCGGCAACAAAGCCATGAGCTTCGGCAAGAGCCGCGCCCGCCTGCTCTCCATGCAGCAAAAGAAGATCACCTTCAAGGACGTCGCTGGCGTCGATGAGGCCAAGGAAGAGCTGAAGGAGATCATCGAGTTCCTGCGCGAGGCGCAGAAGTTCCAGCGCCTAGGCGGCCGTATTCCCAAGGGCGTTCTGCTGGTCGGGCCTCCGGGCACCGGCAAGACGCTGCTGGCCCGCGCGGTTGCCGGCGAGGCGAACGTCCCGTTCTTCTCGATTTCGGGTTCCGACTTTGTAGAGATGTTCGTCGGCGTCGGCGCATCGCGCGTACGCGACCTCTTCGAGCAGGGCAAGAAGAACGCCCCCTGCATCATCTTCATCGACGAGATCGACGCCGTGGGTCGGCACCGCGGCGCGGGTCTCGGCGGCGGACACGACGAGCGCGAGCAGACCCTCAACCAGTTGTTGGTAGAGATGGACGGCTTCGAGTCCAACGACGGCGTCATCCTGATCGCCGCCACCAACCGTCCCGACGTGCTCGACCCGGCCCTGCTTCGCCCCGGCCGCTTCGACCGCCGCGTGGTGGTCGATCGCCCAGACATTCGCGGACGCGAAGAGATTCTGCGCGTCCACTGCAAGAAGGTCCCCATGGCCGAGGATGTCGACCTCAACGTGCTGGCGCGCGGAACACCGGGCTTCTCCGGGGCCGACCTGGCCAACATGGTCAACGAGGCCGCCCTCACCGCCGCGCGCTACAACCGAAAGTCCGTCCATATGTTCGACTTCGAGGTGGCCAAGGACAAGGTCCTGATGGGCGCAGAGCGCAAGTCCATGCTGCTCTCCGACGACGACAAGAAGGACACCGCCTACCACGAATCTGGCCACGTCCTGGTCGCCGCCAAGCGCAAGAACTCCGACCCGCTGCACAAGGTCACGATCATACCGCGCGGTATGGCGCTGGGCGTTACCATGCACCTGCCCGAAGAGGACAAGCACACTGTGACCAAGGACTATCTCGACACGCAGCTCGCCATCCTGATGGGCGGTCGTTGCGCCGAAGAGATATTCATGAACCGCAAGACGACGGGAGCTGGCAACGACATCGTCCGCGCCACCGAGCTTGCCCGCAAGATGGTTTGCGAGTACGGCATGAGCGACCTCGGCCCGCTGACCTACGGCAAGAAGGAGCAGGAGGTCTTCCTGGGCCGCGACATCGCCCAGATGCGCGACTACTCCGACGACACCGCAAAGCAGATCGACGTGGCCGTGCGAGCCTTCGTCGACGAGGCCTACCGATCGGCCTACAAGATACTCGAGGAGAACGCCGACATCATGCACCGCATGGCGGCCGCGCTGCTGGAACGCGAGACCCTCGACCGGGCGGAGATCGACCTCATCATCGAGGGCAAGGAGCTGCCGCCCTTCAAGTCGCCGCTGGCCTATGCAGACCCCGGCCCAGGCGAGGGCCAGAAGGTCATCAAGCCCGAGGCAGGCCGCAAGCCGGGCTACGGCGAAGGCCGCCCCAGCCCCGCATAGATCAACCCCATCCAGAACAATTGAGGCGGCCTTCGGGTCGCCTCTTCTGCTTGACCCGGTGACGCCCGCCCCACATTGAATAATTGGGCACACTGCAAAGACGCCCACCTGAAATCCCTCCTCCGAGTGCGACAATAGAACCACCTCGAATGCGCATCCTGTCCCCCACCGCGGCGCGCCGTCTCTCCTGCCTGGTCCCCCTGACCCTTGCGCTTCTGCTCACCGGCTGCGGCTACCACTCCGCCGGCTCGGCCACGCACATCCCGGCCAACGTCCGCACCATCGCCGTGCCTGTCTTCGCCACGCATTCCCAGGCCTACCGCAGCGAGATGGCACTCACCCAGGCGGTCGTCCACGAGCTGGACACGCGCACCCATTACCGCGTTCTCACCAGCAACACCGCCGACGCCGACGCCGTCCTCAGCGGAACGATTCTCACCCAGACCTCGGTGCCGCTCACCTACGACTCCACCAGCGGCGAGACCTCCAGCTACCTGGTCACCCTGACGGTCAAGGTCGTCCTCACCGCGCGCGACGGCCGCGTCCTCTACCGGAACGACGCGCTCAGCTATCGCGAGCAGTACCAATCCACGCAGGACCTCACCGGATTTATCCGCGAGGACCCTGCCGCCATCAACCGCCTGGCCCGCAGCTTCGCCCACGCCCTGGTCGACAATATGCTGGAGTCCTTCTGATGCCCGCGCCCTCCGCCAACCCGTCCCGCGCCGCCTCGCTCAAGAGCTTCGCATCGACAGACCGCTTCCTCGCTGAGATTGCCGCGCCCGCGACTCTGCGTCCCGGCTATGTCCTCATCGGCGACGAGGCATTCCTCTATCAGCGCTGCCGCCAGGGCGTCCTGGCCGCGCTCGCGCCGGAGGCCACCCGCGACTTCTCACTGCACGACTTCGACCTCGCCATCACCCCCATCTTCGAGGTCCTCGACTGCGCGCAGACGCCATCGCTGATGGCGCCGTTTCAGGTCCTCTTCGTGCGCAACCTCAAGCTGCTATACGGTCGCGGCTCCAAAAAGGCCGAATTCGCCGCCATCGATACCTACTTCCGCAGCCCCAACCCGCAGGCCGTACTGCTCTTCGTTGCCGACCACCTGCGCATCCCCACGGATTTGCGACGAATGGACTATCAGGACAAGGAGCGCTACGAGCGAATCCGCGAGACGCTGGGCGACGCCTGCGGCCTGGTCGAGCTGGCCCGCGTCTCTGAAGTCGACGCCATACGCTGGGTCACCTCCGAGGCCGAATCGCGCGGCATCCGCTTCGACCCCGACGCCGCCCGCGAGTTGGTCGACGCCCTCGGCGCGGACATGATGCTGGTCGCCGGCGAGATGGAGAAGCTCTGCCTCTACGTTGCCGCCCCCAACGAAGCCATCGCCCGTAACCACATCACCCTGGGCGACGTGGAGACGATGGTGCTGGCCGCCAAGCAGCGCTCGTTATATGAACTGACCGACGCCATCAGCCAGCGCGACCGCACCCGCGCCCTGCTTCTCCTCCACGGCCTGCTCAACGCCTCCGACGGCGGCGAGGACGCGGCCATCGGCCACCTCTACATGCTGGCCCGCACCTTCCGCCAGATGCTCGTCATCCTGGAGAAGAACGTGCGCGACTCGCGCGACCTGTGGGCGGCCCTGTGGCAGGGCTTCCGCATGCCGCCCTTCGCCGCCGAAGACCTCATCCGCCAGGCACGCCGCTACAAGAGCCGCCGCGAACTGACCCGCGCCCTGCGCCTGGTCGCCAAGGCCGACCTTGAACTGCGCAGCTCACCGGCCAACAAGCTCCTCGTCCTGGAGCGCCTCATCCTCGCCCTGGCCACCGAACCCACCCCCACGACCCACGCGACAACCCACCAGTTCGCCATGGAGCTTTAACGCCAACGGGGCAACCCTCATTTGAGAGATGCCCCGCTGGATTGTGTCTGTCGAAGGTACTCAGCCCTGGAAGCGGAACGCACTCCTAGAACTTGTAGCGCAGCGCGACCTCCATGATGCGGGGATCGGCCGCACCGGTTACCTTTCCGTAGTTCGCGTTGCCCAGGGTCGCATTCGGGTTGTTGGGATTGGTATGGTTGAAGGTATTGAACGCCTCAGCGCGGAACTCAAAGTAGTTCGCCTCGGTGATGTGGAACTCCTTGAAGAGCGCCATGTTGTATATCTCCTGGCCCGGCCCGCGAATGATGCCCGTCATGGCGTTGCCATAGAGGCCGAAGTTAGCCGCGGTCATAGTGACACATGAGACCCCTGTTGTACTCCCTGGGCAGGAGAAGGCTGACGTGTTGAACCACTGCTGGCTTGAGCCGTTCTTCCAGGTCTTCGGTCCGTTGGTCGAGACACCCGGAACCACGTCTGGCCGGGACGCATTGCCCTGCAAGGCTACGCTCAGGCCCGGATCAAATGAATTTCCGCTGCGGAAGGTTGTGATGTCGTTGATGCTCCATCCGCCCATCGTCAGTTTTTCCAGTTGATTGCCGCTGTGCTGGAAGAACGGCAGTTGATAGAGCAGCGTAATATTCAGCGAGTCAGGATAGTTCAAGCCCGATGTGTTGCCGTGGTAGCGATTGAAGTTATGCACGTCGATGGTGCTGTTACTTGTGCTGTGCGACCAGGTGTAAGCCACCGAGACGTTCAGCGACTTCGTCACCGGATGCTTGATCTGGGCCTCCAGCCCGTTCCACTCCTGCCAGAGTTCTGTTGTCCAGAACGTGAATCCGCCATAACCCTGATACGGCGCCCAATAATACTGATTGTCGCCGGGAGAGCCGGAACCGTTTGCAGGATTGCTGTTGATCAGCGGATTGAAATCATAGTGCACGCCAGTTGTCGGCGATGTGTAGTACGGCGGAGCGTTCAGGTTGATTGAGCTAAACTGATGCTGGATACGGGTTCCCGCTCCAACGATTGCGGCGGTAATGCTGTGGGGAAATTCATGCTGGAGTCCGAGCGAGTAGCTGGCCACCGGCGAGGCCTGGATGTTCGCGTCCGCACCGCTGATCCCTTGGACGGATACGACCCCCCCCGTGCCGCCCGCAATGCTCCAGGTCGAGGTGACTGGGAATACTAGGCTGGTCAGGCTCTCGTTGGTAAAGACCGGGGGATTCGCAATACATTGGAAAGAGCAGTCCTGGTTGGTGAAGATGCGCGTGTAGCTAATACCATAGCCGCCGCGCAGGCTGGTCCTGCCATCGCCGAAGACATCCAGGGCGAAGCCCACGTCGGGCGCGAAGTACCAGATGTGGTTGTTGGAGAAGTTGACCGGCAAGCCGCCCGCCAAGCCGCTGTTGTACAGCAGGCCGTTGCTGTAGGCGGTGCCTGTCAGGAGGTTGGTTGCGCCGCTTTTCTCGTTCACGGTCGGCGCCAGAGTGGGATTGTAGGCTGAGGGCACAAAGTTGGTCTCGGAGTTGGGCACGCCGTAGGGCAGCGGCATGTGGTAGATCCGCAGGCCCACGGTAAGGGTCAGGTTCTTATTGAACTTGTACTGGTCTTCAAAGTACGGCGACCAGGAGAAGGCATGCATATCGCCGTGAGGCGCGTTGCTGGTCTGGCTAAAGGTGTTTATATAGCCGAGCTCCATGTCCGCGATCGAGTCGTCCTCTTGCACCGAGCCGGAGGCTGGCTTGCTGAATGTGCCGTTGAAGTTGAAACTCCCATTGGTGTTTTGGCCGGAAACCTGGCGCTTGGTGTTGAAGACGAAGGTAACGCCCGCCGTAAAGTAGTTCTTTCCCTTGAGCCAGCTCCAGTTGTCGCTGACAGTATCGTCAAGATCGGAGGCGTGGGGGATGGGCCGCGCCGACTGAATGCCCTGCGACGCCGCTCCGCCGGCAAACGACACCTGAGGAGTGCGGGAGGCATACAAGGCGTTGGGATAGAAGAGGGTCTCACTGAAACCCGGGAGCTGGCTGATGTCCGTGGTCCCCTCCAGCATCAGGTTCAGAAGGTAGATATTCATGGCCACGTTGGTGCTGTTGACCATGTTGGGCGACAGGGTCTGGGTCAGCGCGACCTGCGCTATCTTGTTGTTGGTAAAGTCCGTCTCATAGCTGATCGGAGTCGTGCCTGGACTCTCCGTGTTCGCCGAGTAATTCTGGTATTCCTGCAGGTACTCCGCCAACAGGTGGTACTTGGGGGTGAAGAAGTGATCGATCTTGATCTCATCGTCCCGCTGATAGGTAGTCACCGGCTGGTTGTTGATGTAATTGTTGGCGTTGCCTGAGTTTGGATAGTTGGGCGCCGGATACAGCGCTTTCAGGTACGCCGATGAGCTCGCGTTGATTCTCGCTGCCGGGATCTGGTACAGGCCAGCGCATGTGCCTGTCGTCGCCAGCGGGAAATTGGTGCCCGACACCGGGTCCTTGATCGGGGAGGCAAAGCAGCCGGCGATCTGATTGGGTGTGGGAACTTCGCTGGTGTTCTGGCCGGGCACATGCAGGATCACATACGACTCGTCCCAGAAGAAAAAGGTCTTCTGGCGATTGGTGTTGTAGTGATTTGGAATATAGATCGGGCCGCCCACGTTGCCGCCGAAGATGTTCTGATGGTAGGGCGGGATGGAGGTCGCGAAGTAGTTCTTTGCATTCAGATCGTTGTTACGCACATACTCCCACAGGGTGCCGTGAAATTTCGACGTGCCGCTCTTGGTTTGCTCCAGAATGACCGACGAGCCCATCAGAGAATACTGCGCGGAGAAGTCGTTCTGCAGTACGCGAACTTCTGCCAGCGAGTCGGGGTTGGGGGTGATCGCATTCGCCGTCATGTTGCCGGTGTTCTCGTTCCATACGCCGTCCAGCGCATAGAAAGTGCGGGACACTGACATGCCGTTGATCACCAGCACGCTGCTGGTGTTGCGGCCGCCGGTGCCTAGCGCCGAGCCTTGGCTGGTGTTCACCACGCCCGGCGCCAACGCCGCCACACCCTCGAAGTTGCGGCCATTCATGGGCAGCGAGCTCACCTGCTCGGTGGAGATATAGGACGAAAGCTGGGGAGAGGACAGCTCCACGTCGGTGGAGGTTGCCGCCACCGTGATGGTCTCGCTGGCAGCGCCAACCGTGAGCGAACCATTCACCTGGACCGTCTCCGTCGGGTGCAGTTCAATGCCGGTGACGGTGTAGTTCTTGAAACCTTTCTTGGCAATGGTGATGGAGTAGGTCGCCACGTTCAGTTCGGGCGCCACAAAGACGCCTCGGCCGTTTGACTGGGTCTTCATGGAGACTTGGGTCGCATCGTTGGTGATGGTCACTGCCGCGCCCGGCACCACCGCGCCGGAGGAATCCGTCACGGTTCCGGTGATGGTAGCCCTGGCGGAGAGCTGGGCAAACGCGCCAATGTTGCAGGTGAAGACAACCAAGGCTAAAACGAAGATTCCCCGGAAGATGCCGGACAACAGGGAGACGCGGCGCGCAGCTGCGGACATATAGGTCCTCGATTCCAAATTAATGGGTTTTTAACAACCGGAGAGGATGCTAGTGGGCGCCAAGTCCTTTGTCAAGTGTAAAAGGCAATTGCATGGCCATTTGAACCAATTTATGGTCATACGGACGGGCCTCTGCCTGTCGCGCCGGGTGCGCCAGCTATCGTTTTTGAGAGGGGGGTCTCGACCGGAGCCGCGACCCCACCCGCGCCCTCCGCCTGGTCGCCAAGGCGGATTTGGAGTTGCGCAACTCGCCCGCCAACAAGCTCTTGGTGCTGGAGCGCCTCATCCTGGCCCGGTCCGCGGATGATACCAGTCATGGCGTCGCCATATAAGCCATGCGCAGGAGCCTGAAAGGCTGACGTGTTGAGGCGAATTATCCAGGTTAGGTAATAAATCAGGCCACTCCAAAAGGGAGTGGCCTGTTTGTGAGTGCAATTTGACAGCAGACCCGCTAGAAGGACAGCCTTCCGGAAAGCTGCACTTGCCGGGGGGAGTTGGTCTGCGACAGAGTTGCCCCTGAACCGAGCGTTCCGAAGTAGGTGTTGCCGACGGTTGTATTGACAGAGGCGAACAGCGGGTGGTTGAGTGCGTTGAACACATCCAGCCGGAGTTGGAAGCGAACAGGCCCGACAAGCACAAAGCTCTTCCGGGCGCCCAGAGTGAAAGAGGTTGTGTATGGCTGCCGGATATCCCCGAAGGTTGTCGGGTTGTATGTGTTCCATGTGGCAAAGTCATTGTACACGCCGTTCTTGACTCCAGTGCTGCCAGGTACAAATCCTGCGCCGGGCATGCCTGTAACACCTGTCCATGCGGGATATATCGTAGTATTTGCAAGCGTTGCGTTGGTTACGGAACTTGAGGGGAAGATCGCGAACTTGGTCGTGTCAAACCAATTCGAATGTGACTTTGGTCCGACGGGCTTCGGATCCGTGCCCTGGAAGAATGAGCTGTTGGTTGGGAAAACGACGGGCACGCCCGACTGGAAGTTGTAGATACCCGAGAACTCCCAACCGCCAACCAGTTCATCCATTACATATCCGTGATTGTTCAGGAAGCGCTTTCCGCGCCCGAAAGGCAGTTCATAGACTGGTGCGAGTTCATAGTGGTACCGCTGATCGCCAGTGGCCAGCCGCTTCTCAATCTTCACAGCGACCGCCTGGCTATCGTTCTGGTTGTAGATGTTGTTCTCCGAGATCTGCTTCGAATAGCTGAACGATTGCAGGACGCTGAATCCGTTGGTGAACCGCTTTTCCACCTTCGTGTTCAGCGCATAGTAGAAGACCTTGCCATCGCCCGCGTTCAAGTATATGTCTCCGGCGCTGGGGTTGGGGCGAAGCAATTGGGATGCGGTTTCCGTTGAGGCGCCGTACTCCGTAGCCCAGACGTTTGCAACACCCTTGAATGGATTGGCGAGGGGCGTAGCGCCAGGCAGATTAGGTTGCGGTGCACCAGCGGGTTGCGTGGTGACTGTGAAGTTTGGCGTGTTTTCTGCATACCAGGCCCCCGCGCTCGGAAGGTTGATGGGGATGCCCAGAGCGAGACCATGGGTTGCGTTGAAGAGGCCGGTTACCTCAAACAGGTAGTCCTTGATCTGTCGCTGCACGCCAAGAGTGGCTGTGTCCACGTAAACACGGCCAATATTGAAAGCCGTGTAGGTAGGGGCACTCGAAGAAGCTGTAGGCGCTCCTACGTTGGTCTGGAGTCCCATCGAGTTGCCGACGGGCGCAACTAGCCCATTCGGATACGGATTGTCCCAGGTCTGGCCCACGGCATTGTAGTTGCTGCAGGCAGATGGACAGTAGGGGCTGGAGGAACTGAACCCGGTCTGATTGGCAACCGGATTGAAGTCGGCCTGAACAAAGCGTCCCACTCCGCCGCGAAGCACAGTCTTGTTCGTCAACTGGTAGGCGAAACCGATGCGCGGCTGGAAGTACTTGTAACGTGGGGCAGTCTCATAGCGGCTGGTTCCATTGACGCCCGCATACTCAGGTCCACCGATCACCTGGAATGCGCCAGGCGCGGCCCCCCACTGCTGAAGCAAGAGTGCTGAAGCTGCGGTGGAACCTGAACCGCTGCCGCCATAATCTGCCGTATAGCCCGGCAGCGCCGCGGCGGTTACGGCAGTTTGCGGGGCGGTGGGATTGTACTGGCTGAAGAAACGGTTGAATCTCTCGGTGGTTGGACGCTCATAATCCCAGCGCAGGCCCAGGTTCAGGGTCAGCTTGGGCGTATATCTCCAGTCGTCCTGGAAGTAGAACGCGGTGTAGTGCTGCGAAAAGAAAGAGGTGGCACTAATTGGCATCTGGCTGGTGCTGCCAGGAAGCCCCATATAAAAATCGGCGATGGGGGAGCCGGAGCCACTGCCATTGGTCCCGGCGCCGGTACCGTAATTTGACGTCCAATTTCCGTTGGCTCCGACGGAGGGGAATGCGAACACTCCACCCGGGGTGGGCAAAGAGGAGTTCCCCTCCTGCTGGATCATGTATTCCCAGCCGTAGTGGAAATTGTGGTTCTTTTGGGTCTGCGTGATGCTCACGTTCATGTCCTGATTGATGTCGAGGGGAGCATTTCCTTGAGAGTTGCTATCCGATCCCATAGAACCGGTGCCGAATGAGGAGGTGAAGCCGGTGACTTGTGGAATCGAGGGAACCTGCATCTGAGCTCCGTAGCTTGACGGAAATCCCACCGTGGTGGGGCTCATCCCCGCGCCCGGAGACCAGGTTCCGGCGTAATAACTCATTACATGGTAGTTCAGGTCAAGAAGTAATCTCTCGTTCAGGGTAATGTCGTGGTCGAAGCCGAGGCCTTTGTTCGTACGGGCCTGGTACCGCCCTTGGATAGGAACGGGGTTCCCGGTGGTTAAACCCGCCGCGGTCGCGGTCGTGGTGACCGCGGTGCCGAAACCCGTGTAGCTGAGTTCGGTGAAATTGTTGTAATACAGATCCACATAGGTGTGGTTTTGATTGTTCTCGGTTTGGTCCACACGCAGTGTATAGCCGTGGAACTTGTCGCTCTGCTCCGCTATATTCTGATAGTTGTCGCTGTCGCTGCTAACCGCGTTGTCGGTGGCGAATTCGGGCGCCGGCATCATCGAGTAATAGAGTTGGGCCATTGGATCCTGGTCAGCGGCAGGTATCGATTCGCAGGTAGTGCTCAATGATGTGCCAGCAGCGCCCATGGAGCAGCCGGGATACGAGAACGGCGTTCTTTTGCCCACGTTCGATGAATAAGGATTGAAGAGCTGGACTGGATAAGTAACGCCCGAGACCTTCACGGTGGACTGGCTGAAATCGCCTTTTCTCTCCAACAGACTCGGAACCG
>PLOU01000080.1 GCA_003142235.1 Granulicella sp. | reverse complement strand
AACATCACCCACGCCATTCTGGTCGATCCCGACGGCACGCCCCACCAAGTCCTGCCCTCAACCCTCGGCATCATTCCACCCCCAGCCATCTCTGAACCGAAAGTTAATCCATGACCCAAACAATGAACAACGTACCTCGCACCCTCTTCGAAAAAGTCTGGCAGTCCCATCTCGTCGCCTCACCTGCTGGCGAGCCCGCGCTCCTCTACATCGATCTCCAGCTCGTCCACGAGGTCACCTCGCCCCAGGCCTTCGACGGCCTCCGCCTCGCCAACCGCAAGGTTCGCTGTCCAGACCGCACCGTCGCCACGGTTGACCACAACGTCCCGACGACCTCCATCGCCGACCGCCTGCACATCGTCGACCAGACCTCCGCACGCCAGGTCGAGGCCCTCCGCAAGAACTGCGCCGAATTCGGCATCGAGCTCTTCGACGTGCAATCCCCTTCACAGGGCATCGTCCACATCATCGGCCCCGAACTCGGCTTCACCAAGCCCGGAATGACGATCGTCTGCGGCGACTCGCACACCTCCACCCACGGAGCCTTCGGTGCGCTCGCCTTCGGCATGGGAACCAGCGAGGTCGAGCACGTCCTCGCCACGCAGACCCTCCCGCAGTCCAAGCCAAAATCCTTCCGCATCAACGTCGAGGGCGCGCTCCCCACCGGCGTCACCGCCAAGGACGTCATCCTGCACATCATCGGCCGCATCGGCACTGCCGGGGCCACCGGCTGTGTCGTCGAGTACGCCGGCTCCGCCATCCGCGCCCTCTCCATGGAAGGCCGCATGACCGTCTGCAACATGAGCATCGAGGCCGGTGCACGCGCCGGCATGATCGCCCCCGATGACACCACCTTCGCCTACCTCAAGGGCCGCCCCTTCTCCCCCGGCACTACCCCTATTGGTTTGTCATCCCGTAGCGCAGCGGAGGGATCTGCTTCTAGTACCATCGACGAATCCATCTGGAACCAAGCCGTCTCCCACTGGCGCTCCCTCGTCACCGATCCCGGCGCAACCTTCGACCGCGAGCTCACCCTCAACGCCGCCGACATCACCCCCACCGTCAGTTGGGGAACATCCCCCGGCATGGTCACCGGCATCGACTCCACCGTCCCGCTCGCCGATCCCAACGCCAGCGAGGCCGACCGCCAGGCCTTCGACCGCGCCCTCGAGTACATGGGCCTCACCCCCGGCCAGCCCATCCAGCAGATCCCCATCGACTGCGTCTTCATCGGCTCCTGCACCAACGGTCGCATCGAAGATCTGCGCGCCGCCGCCGCCGTCGTTCGCGGCTACAAGGTCGCCACCACCGTCCGCACGATGGTCGTCCCCGGCTCTCAGGCCGTCAAGTCGCAAGCAGAATCCGAAGGCCTCGACCGCATCTTTAAAGATGCGGGATTTGCCTGGCGCGAGCCCGGCTGCTCCATGTGTCTCGCCATGAACCCCGACATGCTCTCCCCCGGCGAGCGTTGCGCCAGCACCTCCAACCGCAACTTCGAAGGCCGCCAGGGCCGCGCCGGCCGCACCCACCTCGTCAGCCCTCAGATGGCCGCCGCCGCCGCCATCGCCGGCCACTTCACCGACATCCGCACCTGGAAATTCAAACCATAGCCGTTTAGTTTGTCATCCTGAGCGCTTAGTTTTGCTGTCATTCTGAGCGCAGCGAAGAATCCCCGTATTTCGCTTTTTCCGTTGTTTGTTTTGGCTTTTACTCACAACTTACAACTTACAACCGTTCCGAAGGAACCCTATGATCGCCATCAACACACTCACCTCCGCCGCCGTTCCCCTCCCGCGCCCCAACGTGGACACCGACCAGATCATCCCCAAGCAGTTCCTCAAGCGCATCGAGCGCACCGGCTACGGCGACTTCCTCTTCTTCGACTGGCGTCGCCTGCACGATGGCCCCGCCGTTCCCAAAGAAAAGATCGGCCAGCCCGACCCCGCCTTCATCCTCAACGACGCCCGTTACACCGGCGCGCAGATCCTCATCGCCAGCAAGAACTTCGGCTGCGGCAGCTCCCGCGAGCACGCCGCCTGGGCGCTCACCGACTACGGCTTTCTGGTCGTCATCGCGCCCAGCTTCGCCGACATCTTCTTCTCCAACGCCGGCAAGAACGGCATGGTCCTCGTCCGCCTTCCCGAGTCCGATGTCGAACTCCTCACCGCGCGCAGCACCGCCAACCCCGCGCACCAGATCACCATCTCGCTCGATGCCCAGACCGTCACCGACGAGCTAGGCTTCAGCGCAACCTTCGACATCGACCCATTCCGTAAATATTGCCTGCTCAACGGCCTCGACGACATCGGTCTCACCCTGCGCCACGCCACCGCCCTCGACGCCTTCGAATCCACGCACGACAAACAGTTCTGGCTCACCCCGAGGCCCGTCAATGCCTAACACCGATCCACACCGGCAAGCACCGATCAAAGACAAAATCGATTAAGTTCTTGCTCTTGTCGTGTTTCTGTTATCCGTATAAGTCCGTGGTCGGTTTTTATAAGTTACTGCAATTCAAGATCGGTTTCATCGGTGGTAAATCGGTGTTAAGCCTTTCGACCAAATCACCGCAGCAGCATAAGGAGTCCACGATGGCAACCAAATCGCAGAACATCAACATCCCCACCCTCACCGGGGCCGAGATCGTCTGGGCAACCCTCGCCGGCGAGGGCGTCGCCACCGTCTTCGGCTATCCCGGCGGGGCCATCCTGCCCACCTACGACGCGCTGCGCAAGTTCCCCATCCATCACGTACTCGTCCGCCACGAGCAAGGCGCCGCCCACATGGCCGACGGATACGCGCGCGCATCCGGCCGCACCGGCGTCTGCGTTGCCACCTCCGGCCCCGGCGCCACCAATCTCGTCACCGGCATCGCCACCGCCATGATGGACTCCATCCCCATCGTCTGCATCACCGGCCAGGTCTCGTCCAAGGTCCTCGGCACCGACGCCTTCCAGGAGATTGACATCACCGGCATCACGCTGCCCATCACCAAGCACAACTTCCTGGTCGCGCGCCCCGAAGACATCGCGCCCGCCATCCGCAAGGCCTTCCAGATCGCCGCCGCCGGCCGTCCCGGCCCCGTGCTGGTCGACATCACCAAAGACGCGCAGCAGGCCTCCGCGCCCTTCGACTTCGCCGCCGCCGCGCCCGCCGCGCACCGCCCGCATCCCATGCTGCGCACCGAATCCAGCGCCATCCAGCAGGCCGCCGAGTTGATCGCCGCGGCCAAGCGTCCTGTCATCCTCGCCGGCCACGGCGTCCTCATCTCCGAAGCCGAATCCCAGCTCCTCGCCTTCGCCGAGCGTCGCAATATCCCCGTTGCCAGTACGCTGCTCGGCCTCGGGGCCTTCCCCACCGGCCATCCCCTCGCCCTTGGCATGATGGGCATGCACGGCGAGTCCTGGGTCAACCACGCCATCCAGCAATCCGACCTCCTGCTCGCCTTCGGCATGAGGTTCGACGACCGCGTCACCGGCACGCTCGCCACCTACGCCCCCCACGCCAAAAAGATCCACATCGAGATCGACCCCTCCGAGATCGACAAAAACGTCCACGCCGACGTCGCTCTCGTCGGCGACCTCAAGGCCGTCCTCGAAACCCTCCTTCCCCTCGTCCCCCCACTAGACCGGGTGCCCCATCCATCGCAGTCTCACCGCGATGGGTGGGTTCCCACCGAATGGCTCCGCAAAATCTCCAAGATGAAGGGCGACGCCAGCGCCACCGACATCATCAACCGCCCCGACAACGGCCATCTCTACGCCGCGCACGTCATCCACGACATCTGGCGCGAAGCAAAAGAATCCGGCCGCCTCGCCCAAACCATCATCGTCACCGACGTAGGCCAGCACCAGATGTCGGAGGCGCAGTACTTCCGCCACGACACGCCGCGCTCGCTCATCACCTCCGGCGGCCTCGGCACCATGGGCTTCGCGCTCCCCGCCGCCATCGGCGCAAAGTTCGCCTGCCCTGAAAAGGATGTCTGGGTCATCGCCGGAGACGGAGGCTTCCAGATGACCGCCTGCGAGCTCTCCACTATCCAGCAGGAACACATCGCCATCAACATCGCCGTCATCAACAACGGCTTCCTCGGCATGGTCCGCCAGTGGCAGGAGATCTTCTACGACAAGAACTACGAGTGTACGCCCATCCTCTCGCCGGACTTCGTCGCTCTCGCCGCCGCCCACGGCATCGCTGGCGCGCACGTCCGCCAGCGCGCAGAAGTCATCCCCACCGTCACCCGCGCCCGCACCAGCGGCCATCCCTTCCTCATCAACTTCCACGTCGAGAAGGAAGACGGCGTCTATCCCATGATCGCCCCCGGCTCCGCCCTTCACGAGATGGTCCGCCGCCCCGCCGCCGACCCCCTCATCGAACTCCCCGAGGCCGAGTAGTATTGAACTCGTTCACTTACACCGTCATTCTGGCCTGAGCGAAGTCGAAGGCCAGAATCTCCGTATTTCGCTTTTGTTGTTGCCTGTTCTGTTGTTGTTTGTTTTTGCTGTCATCCTGAGCGTAGCGAAGGACCCCGATGGATCTGACTCACCAACGCCGTTCGAACCTTTCTCCCGAAGACTTCGCCCCATCGTCTTCGCATGGTCACGAACGGCATGGGCACGAACGGCATGGTCACGAACGGAAGGGCACGCGTTCACGCGTGCCGCAATCCGTCCCCTCCACCCCCGACATCCTGAGCGAAGTCCCAGATATGCGCAGCGCCCCCAATCCAGCGCCAACGGCGCGTCCTATCCTAGCCTGGGGCAACGCCCCAGGTACAGCCGCGCCACAGACCCGCGGGCTGAAGGCCCGCGCTAAACGCCTAATCCCACACAAACTTCTCATCGAATGCGACGCCATACTTCGCAAACATCGCCCGCATCTCCGCCTGGAAATCACGCCGCTGATGATGCGCGGCCTGCGCATCGATATACCGCACCAGCGCCGCTCGATCGCTCAACCCAACCGAGAACGCCGCATAGCCTCTCTGCCAGCCAAATCGCGCAAACTCCGGCCCTTTCGTCTTGATCCACTTCGACGACGAAACCTTCACCCGCTCCACCAGATGCGCCATCGATTCGTTCCGTGCAAGCAACAGCGCAATGTGAACGTGGTCGGCAACTCCGCCAACCCGAACGCAGATGTTCTCCGAATGATTGAGAACCGAAGCCAAATACGCATGCATCTCGCTTCGGATCGCTTCACCCAAAAACGGCCGCCGCTGCTTCGTGCTGAAGACCAGATGCACCAACACATACGAGAGCGATTGCGGCATGGCAACAAGTATAACGCGGGCCTTCAGCCCGCCCCCTCTACCGCCGTCATCTCGAGCGAAGCCCCAGATATGCGCAGCGCCACCGTCCCAGCGCCAACGGCGCGTCCTACCCTAGCCTGGGGCAACGCCCCAGGTCCGTGCATCCCCGCGAACAGCGGGCTGAAGGCCCGCGTTACACTAGCCTGGGGCAACGCCCCAGGTCCGTGCATCCCCGCGAACCGCGGGCTGAAGGCCCGCGCTACTCTAGCCTGGGGCAACGCCCCAGGTACGCAGACCCAAACCATCTGCGGGCTGAAGGCCCGCGCTATCGAAAGCTCGATCCAATCAGTATCCGCCCCCGGCTCCGCCCTCCACGAGATGGTCCGCCGCCCCGCCGCCAACCCCCTCATCGAACTCCCCGAGGCCGAATAATGTCCGACAATATCACGATCCGAATAGCTCTAAGAAGATTCGGAAGAAGTGTTCGCACGGGAGTTGGCACATTTATTGGGGCAGGTCTGTATACGCTGGGACGTTGGATGGAAGTGTTGGCCTACTGGATGCGAGGGCAGTCAGCCAAACCTGAACGCCCTGACGATCCAGTGGCGGGCCCTTTATACGACATGCAAAAATATATCAACATTTGGTCCGCTCGACACTTTCTGAGTTACACAATCATCAAAGACGAGGCTGAGGACTATCGAAGACCTTATCCTTCGCAAGAAGAATATGACCAGGAAAAACAGATCCCAACGTGGTTCAAGAATGGGGACATAATTAACACGCACGAAGTCAATTACATCTGTGGAACGCTTGGATATGACGAGACAAAGGTTATTGAATTGATTCAACATAATCCTCGTTTGGTCATGAACTACCTTCGCGCTACATATTGGGATCATTGGTCAAAATCGAAAGAATAAAAACAAGAAAGGCCCCAATGCTCCACGCCTTCGTAGCCCGCATCCAAACCAAACGCGGCACTCTCACCCAACTCGCTCTGCTCTGCGCACTCCTCACGATGCCCTGCGTCTCACACGCGCAAACCGCCGAAATCCATATCCGTATCGTCAACGGAAAGAACGGCCGCCCAATCAAGAACGAGACCCTCCGCGTCTGGACCACCAGAGACCACGTCGACGCCGATCTGTGGCCCACCGATGCAACCGGCTCGGTCCTCCTTAAAGTCGACGGCAACGCGCAAATCGCGGTCGATGCGAATCTTTATGCAAACTGCCGCGCCCTCCCGCAAAACCAGCAACCCTCCCAGCTCCTCTACTCCGTCGCCGAAATCCTCAACAAGGGAATCTCCACGGAAAACACCTGCGGAA
>PLOU01000228.1 GCA_003142235.1 Granulicella sp. | reverse complement strand
CCTGCGCTGGGCGCGGCGGTTGTGGGCCAGCGCGCGGTGTATACCAACGGCAATCCGTTCCTGTTCAGCGGCAGGCTGGTGGTGAAGAGCGGGCCGCGGGAGTACCAGATCTACGATGGGACGGTGACGTCGTGCCAGTTGCTGAAGCCGGATTGGCTGCTGTCGGCCTCGGAGTTCAGCGTGGACGGGGAGAAGGCGCGGGCGACCAACAGCGTCTTCCATGTGAGGAACATGCCGCTGCTGTGGATGCCGTATGTGACCCATCCGGTGGATGCGAACGCACGGCAGAGCGGGATTCTGATTCCTGTGCTGGGCGACTCCTCCAGCAAGGGGCTTACGGTAGGCGAGCAGATATATTGGTCGATCAACCGCAGCACGGACCTGACGGTGGGGACGATCTATTACTCGGACCGCGGATGGGAGCAGAGCGCAAGCTTCCGTTACCGCGGCGTGGGCGACGACCAGGCCCGGGCGCGCTATAGCGGGCTGCAGGACCGCGGATATACGCCGACGGGCGGGACGTATACCAACCAGAGCGGCGAAGATGCGACGTTTTCGGCGCGGCGCGATTTTTTGCCGGATTCGGCTTCGACGCAGGGGGTGAAAACAGAGTCTGCCGCAACGCAGACGAAAACGGTCGCGGACGTGGAGTATCTCAGCTCGTTCCTGTATCGCGAGGCGTTCTCCACGAACTTCAACCAGGCGGTGTCGAGCGATGTGGTGTCGACGGTGTACGGCACGCATGAATGGAACGGCATGGCGCTCTCGGCGGAGGGAGACCGCTATCAGGGGGAGAAGCGGGTGGCGACGACCACGCTGCCGGAGGAGCAGGTGCACATCTTCCACGCGCCGGCCGTGGAGTTCACAACGGCCGACCACGGGCTGGGGACGACCGGGCTGGAGTGGAACGTGGACAGTTCGGTGGCGATGTTGAAGCGGATCCAGCCGAACTTTGTGACCGGCGGCATGATCGAGCGGCTGGACGTGCGGCCGGAGATTGCGTATCCCTTCGGCGCTGGCGGATGGCGGGTACGGCCTTCGGTGGCGGCGCGGGAGACGTTCTATAGCCGAAGCCGGCTGCCGGCGGTTGCGGGCGTGGCGGGGCCGGAGGTGGAGAGCCTGGCAACGCTGAACCGGCCGGACGTGGAGGTGCAGCTGGACCTGCGGCCGCCGGTGCTGGAACGGACCTTCGACGCGGGATTTGTGAAGCGGCTGCTGCGCCACGACGTGAAGCACACCATCGAGCCGGAGTTGACCTACCGCTATGTGAACGGGATCGACAATTTTGCCGATGTGTTGCGCTTCGACGCGGTGGACGTGGCGAGCGACACCAACGAGATAGAGTATGGCGCGACGCAGCGGCTGTTTCTGCGGCGGACGGGGACCCAGCCGTGCCGCGCGGCGGGCTCCGGGGCGGATGCGACGGAGATTCTGGGGGCGGCTGGCGGAGATGCCGATGCTGTCGAGGAGCCTGGCCAGGCTGCGGGCAGGACGGACGATACGGAGCCGGTGTGCGGGAACCGCGAGTGGATCAGCTGGCGGGTGGCGCAGAAGTACTTCTTCGATCCAAGCTTCGGCGGCGCGGTGGTGGATGGGCGGCGGAACATTCTGGCAACGACGCTGGATTTTTCCGGCATTGCGTTTCTGACCGAGCCGAGGAATATATCGCCGCTGCTGTCGCGGCTGCGGGTGCGGACGTCGGAGAAGACGGACGTGGAGTGGGACTTCGACTACGACACCGGCGCGAAGAAGTTTACGGCGGACAACATCTATGCGGATGTGCATCAGGGCGATTACTTTGCCGGGGTGAGCTATGCGCGGCTGAATGCGCCGGGCCGCTCGTATGTGGAGGGAGTTGCGTCCAGCGTGGCGGACTTCAGCCAGATGCGGACGACGGTTGGCTTCGGGAGGCCGACCAAGGCGGGATTGAGCGCGGCGGCCAATGCGGGGATCGATCTGGACCTGGGGACGGTGCAGTATGGCGCGATCCAGGCCTCGTACAACTGGAACTGTTGCGGAGTGAGCGTGGAGTATCGCAAGTATGAGCTGGGGACGGCGCGCAACGAGAACGTATACCGGTTTAACTTCACGCTGGCCAATATCGGGAGCGCGGGGAACCTGCGCCACTCGGACCAGGTGTTTTGAGGGGGTGGTTTGGGAAGATTTGGTTATAGCAACAGCAAGAGCGAAATGCGGGGGTCCCTCCACTCCGCTTCGCGCCGGTCGGGATGACGGACTGTTGCGATGGGGTGAGGCGCTGTGTGCGTGAGATAATCGGTGTTGTGCTGAATGGTGTGAGGCCGTTGCGCTGTCTCGCGTTGATCGCTTTGGCGGCGGCGCTGGGTTGCCGTGCGCAGACGAGCGTCCAGACGGTGCCCCCGGCAGCCGGAGCACAAACGGTCCAGGCGGGGGTGAAGCTGACGCCGGAGATGGCCCGCCGGGTCGAGGTGGCGATCCGCAACAGGTCGCAGGCCCTTACTCCAGCGTATGCAATCTCGATTGGCGAGCCTGCCAAGAGTGAGCTCGCGGGCTACGACCAGATCGTGGTGACGTTTACCGCAGACGGCAGCCCGGGCAAGACTGCGCCGTTTCTGATCTCCACCGATGGCAAGACGCTGGCGCAGTTCAACAAATTCGACCTAAGCCAGAATCCGAGGGAGATGGTGCCGGCGGCGGGACGGCCGGCACGCGGCGGGGCGGAGAACGCGCCGGTGCTGGTGGTGGGATACGACGACCTGGAGTGCCCCTTCTGCGCGAAGATGAATGCGCTGCTTTTCCCCGCGGTCCTCGATCGCTACAAGGACCAGGTGCGTGTGGTGTACCGCGATTTTCCGCTCTACGACATTCATCCGTGGGCGATGCACGCGGCGATCGACGCCAACTGTCTGGGCGCAGCCAGCACGGCGGGCTACTGGAACTTTATCGACTACGTCCACGCCCATGCCGATGAGATGGCGGGCGCAGAGAAGACCGCGGCCAAGGCCGATGCGACGCTGGACAAGCTGGCACTCGACGAGGGCGCACGGCAGAAGGTGGATGCGGCGGAGCTGGCGGCCTGCGTCCAGAAGCAGGACGATAGCCGCGTGAAGGCGTCGGTGCAAGAGGCAGAGGCGGACCCGCTGCGCGTGGATTCCACGCCGGTGCTGTTTATCAACGGCGAGAAGGTGGAGGGCTTGGTGCCGATCGAGACGATCTATCGGATGATCGATGGGGCATTGATTGCAGCGGGCAAGACGCCGCCACCGCTTCCGTCCGCGCCACCAGCGGCAGCGCAACCGGCACAGCCCGCGCCGGTCGCGGCCAAGCCGGGGAGCTAACAGAACGATGCGGGTGGTGGAAGATGGGATGGAGAGAGTACCGCGATCCGGACGGGACTAGAATCGGGATGGAGTGAGATGAGCAGGAGAGCGAGCATGGGTTTGGCGAAGCAGACAGGGACTGGGGATGGTTGGCGCATGGTTCGCGGGACGGTCGCGGGCCTGCTTCCTATGGCGCTTCTTCTGGTTGGCGGATGCAACCGCACGCATGGCGCCGATGTGGTTGCCACGGTCAATGGCCACGCCATTGTGCGCGCCGACATGGACCGGATGTACGCGGCCCAGTTGGGACAGGATGAGGGGCAGCATCCATCGCCCGAGCAGGCCGACTCGCTGCGGCTGAATGTGGTGCGTGAGCTGATCGACGAAGAGATTGTGGAGCAGCGCGCGGCCAAGATGAACCTGACCGCGACCACGGAAGAGGTGGACGCGAAGCTGGCCGAGATGAAGGCCCCCTATAGCGAGGAGCAGTTCGCCGAGCGGTTGAAGGAGTCCGGCCGCACGCTGGACGATGTGAAGCACGACCTGCGGCGGTCGTTGACCATCGACAAGCTGCTGAACAAGGAGATCAACTCGAAGGTGACGGTGTCTGACGCGGACATTGCCAGCTACTACGGCGCGCACAAGGCGGAGTTCGACCTGATCGAGACGCAGTACCACCTGGCGGCGATCCGCGTGACCAGCGTGCCTTCGGCGCAACCCGGCAACCTGCAGGGGAGCAAGGCGACAACCGACGCGGAGGCCAAGAAGAAGATCGAGGCGCTGAAGAACCGGCTCGACAGTGGCGAGGACTTTGGCGCGATCGCGATGAATTTTTCCGAAGACCCGAGCACAGCCTCAAGCGGCGGCGACATGGGATTTGTGCCGGAGAGCCAGTTGCGGTCGGATCCCACGGTGGGGGCCGCGATCCTGAAGCTGAAGCCGGGACAGATGACCGAGATCTTCCCGCTGATCGACGCGCAGAGCAAGAAGCCGGTGGGCTATACGATCTACAGGCTGCTGGAGCGCGAGCCGGCCGGGCAGCGCGAGATCTCCGATCCCGTGGTGCAACAGCACATCCGCCAACTGCTGCACGATGGGCGGTCGCAACTGCTCAAGAATGCTTACTTCGAGATACTGCGCGACCAGGCAAAGGTGGAGAACTTCTTCGCCGAAGGGATATTCAAGAACGACGCGAAGTAGGGACTTCACACTACGCGCTAGTTCATGCGGCGGAGCTTGAAGAGAAGTTGACGGAAGACGCCCATCCAGACGGCGGCGTCTGCGGTGTCCAAGGACATTCGGCGAACCAGGAGGCGCAACTGCGCGGGGTCGCAGTTGGCGGGGTGGCGGCGCATGTAGCCAGACTTTTCGAGGGTCTCGGCGAGCAGGGTGGTCAGGCGTTCGAGATCGGCGGCGGAAGTGGGTTCCGCGGCGACTGGGGAGTCTGCGGCGATCGCATGAGCTTCGGCGGCGGGGTTCGATTCACTGGGCGGGACCGCGGCGGCCCCACGCACCAACTCATAGAGGCAGACGGCGACGGCCTGCCCCAGGTTCAGGGAGAGATGGCGCGCACCTGCGTACTGCTGCATGGGGATGGTGAGGAGAAAGTTGCAGTGGCTCAGCTCTTCGTTGCTGAGGCCGGTCTTCTCGGAGCCGAAGAGCAGGGCGACGCGGCCTGGGTTGCTATTGGGGCCTGTGCCGCGGCGCAGTTCGGCGCGGATGCGGGGCGCGGCTTCGGGCAGCGGGAGCAGAGTGTGTTGCAGGTCGCGCTCGCCTACGGCGGTGGTCCCGACGACGAGGGTGCAGTCGGCGATGGCCTCGGCGAGCGTGGCGCAGGCGACCGCGTCGGCGAGGACCTCGGAGGCATCGACGGCGGAGCGGGCGCTCTCGAAGGGGACGGGGAAGTCGTTGACCACGCGCAGATGGCGCAGGCCGAAGTCGTGCATGGCGCGTGCGGCTGCGCCGATGTTGTTGGGGTTGCGCGCTCGGACGAGGACGATGTGGATGCGGTCAAGCTCTTCAGGGGTCGGCATCGAGTTCTATTGTAATGGCTATGGACTATGGGCTATGGGCTATGGGCTGAAGGTCTGAGGGAGAAAGGCTCGGACCGTTGTGCAGGGTCGGAGTTCATCGGGGTCCTTCGACTCCGCCTCCCGCGATGAGACTGCGGGAGACTCCGCTCAGGATGACAGCTTCGAAATGGACCTTCTTCAACTACACTCTTAGATTGCGGCGCTTTGCTTATGGCGGATGACTTCGCACAACTCGTGAAGCAGCAAGCGGACATCGTGCGCATCATCGGCGAGTACCTGAAGCTGCGCAAGACGGGCGCGCAGAACTACACCGGGCT
>PLOU01000166.1 GCA_003142235.1 Granulicella sp. | reverse complement strand
CTTAGGTTACTCAATAGTTGTAGTTTAGTTACCATAAGGGTAGTTCCTTTTTCCCTGCCGGATGCTAGCCTTGCTTTGCGCTCGTTTGTGGGCCATTCTAAATCGACAACATGTGAGACGCTGAAGCAGTCATATCAGCGATGTGTCATGGAAGGCAAACCGTTTGATGAAACTAAGTAGCAAGGTTATTCGGCGGATCCGGCTGTCTACATTTGCGTTCGGGCTGGTGGCGCTGCTCGTGATGGTGTGGCGGCTTGCCTCGGCGGGCCGCTCATCGGTGTCGCCGACCGTGGACAATGGCTTCACATGGGGAACGGCGGTATTGTCGATCATTGTCATACTGATGGTGTGGCGCGAGCGGAGCGAGGGTGGGGGCTATCGCAAGAACAGTGAAGAGAACGCACGGTTTATCGCGGCGGCGGAGACCAGCCCGGACGCTTTTTCCATACTGGATTCGGTGAGGAACAAGGCCGGCGAGATCGTGGGCCTGCGTTACCGGTATGTAAACTCCCATGCTGAAAAACTGTTGCAGAAGCCGCGCATCGAGCTGTTGGACCACGACCTGTGCGAGGTCTTTCCAGCGGACAGCACCGGCGAACTCTTCGAGAAATATCGCAACGTGGTGCTTTCTGGAAAACCGTTGTATGAGGACCTTGTGGTCCATCTGGACGATGGCGGGGACAGGTGGCTTCGCCGGCGGATTCACAAACTTGACGATGGCGTGGCGGTTACGGTCAGCGATGTGACCGAAGTCAAGGAAACGGAAGAGCGCTACCGGAGCCTGTCGAACTTCAGCAACTCGGTCTTTGATACGGCCCCGTTCAGCATTATCGAGACGGACCTGGACGGAATGATCCGGGCGATGAACGGTGCTTCCGAAAAACTGACGGGATATACGCGCGCGGAGATGGTGGGCAAGGTGGCGATCACCATGCTGCACGATCCCACGGAGCTGGCTCCGCTGTCTGACGAAACCGCGCCGCAAGATGGCCCGCGGTTGGAGGGCTTTGCCCTGCTGACGGCCAAGGCCGCACAGGGAGAGGTCGATGAGCGGGACTGGACGTACACGCAGCGGGACGGCACGACGCTGCCGGTGCATGTCGCGGTGACCTCGGTGCGCGATGGGGCGGGAGAGATCAGCGGATTCATCGCCATTGCGTCGGACATCACGGAGCGCAAGCAGTTGATGCTGTACCTGAAACACATGGCCTCCCACGACCAGTTGACCGGCCTGCCGGGACGCCCGCTGCTGCGCGAGCGCATCGCCGAGGCGATCGAGAAGGCCACGGTGCATGGGCGCAAGGCGGCGGTGTTTGTGGTCGACCTGGACCATTTCAAGTGGATGAACGATTCGCTGGGACACAAGGCCGGCGACGAGGTGCTGGTGGGCATGGCCGATCGGATGCAGCAATCGCTGCGGCGGTCGGACACGCTGGGACGGCTTGGCGGCGACGAATTCGTCATCGTGATGCCGCAGATCGCAGGCATGGAAGATGTGGAGCGGTGCGCGCAGCGGCTGGTCGATCTGATCGCCAGCACCGCGCAGGTGGGCGAGATGGAGGTCAACCTTACGGCCAGCGTCGGGGTGTGCGTCTATCCCGACTTTGCCGGGGATGTGGACACCATGCTGGAACGCGCCGATGCGGCAACCTATGTTGCAAAGGCAAATGGCCGCAACCAGTACCAGATGTTCGCCGACGCGATGCTGAAGCAGTCGCAGGACCGCATGTCGATGGATGCCGCGCTGCGCCACGCGCTGGTGCGCGATGAGTTGTTCATGCACTATCAGCCGCTGGTGTCGCTGACCACGGGCCGGGTGGTCGGCATGGAGTCGCTGCTGCGCTGGCGCCATCCCAAGCTGGGCCTGCTCTCGCCCTCGGTCTTCATCCCGTTGGCGGAAGAGACGGGGATGATCGTACCCATCGGCGAGTGGGTGATGAAGCAGTCGTGTAAAGAGGCGAAGGCGATCTGCGACGATCTGGGGATGGAACTCTCCGTGTCGGTGAACCTGTCGCCGAGGCAGTTTGAGCAGAGCAACCTGCTGCAGGTGATCGGCGAGGCGCTGGAGAGCAGCGGACTTCCGGCGAAGAGTCTTCAGGTGGAGTTGACTGAGCGGGTGCTGATGATCAACTCGGAGTCGAACCTGGAGAAGCTGCAACAGATCCGGCAGCTTGGCGCGCGGGTTGCGATCGACGACTTCGGCACGGGATTTTGCAGCTTCTCGTATCTATTGAAGTATCCGGTGGACCGGCTGAAGATCGACCAGAGCTTCATCCTGAAGGCCGTCTCGGAACCGAACGCGGCGACGGTCGTGCGCGCGATCCTGTCCATGTCGCACCACCTTGGCATCAAGGTGACGGCCGAGGGTGTGGAGACGACAGACCACCTTAAGATTCTGGCGCGACGCAACTGCGATGAGGCCCAGGGGTACTACTTTTCACGCGCTGTATCGGCTGCGGGATTCCCCGCGGCGGTGGAATCGATCCATCGCATGTACGACGAACGCAAGCTGGCGGATGAGGCGCAGTATGCGTCGACCGAAGCAGGGATGGAGCAGTACGAGAACTGACCGGGGGCTACAGCGGACGGCTGCCTGAGCGAGTTTGGATTTATGTGCCCCGCGTCCAGAGAGTTCGGACGGGGGGCACACTTTTTTGTGCGCTTTGCTAGCGGCGGTTGTCGGTGGCGGGCTCGGGGTGGATGAGCAGGCGGTCGACCTCGGGCGCGACGAGTTTGAAGGCGCCTTCCAGCGCGGTGATGACGGCGTGGACGCGGGCCATGGGAAGATCGTCGGGCAGGGTGCAGTGGCAGGAGACCTGGGTACGCTCGGGGAAGGCGGTTGATGGTTGCCAGTCGTTGGTTGCTGATTGAGGCCCGGTTGCGGAGGGGTCGCCTGACGCGGAGTGCGGGGCGGCAGGAACGACGCTGGGGCCGTGGCGGGTGACGTAGACCTCATGGATGTCGAGGACCTCGGGGAAGGCGGCGGCGACGCGGCGCAGGCGCAGTTCCAGCTCGCGGTCGCGCTCCAGCGAGGCGGGGCGCTCGATGGTGGCCGGCTCGCTCTCGATGTGGGTGAGGATGGAGGCGATGGAGGGGACCTCGTGGCGCATCTCTGCCTCCAGATCGGTGACCATCTCGTGGGCCTGGCGCAGGGGCATGGTCTCGTCCACCTCCAGGTGCTGTTCGATATGCAACTGGGGATGGAGGGGGTCGTGCTGCTCTCCGCTGATCTGCTGCACGCTAATCTCATGGATGGCGAGGTTGCGGCGTGCGGCGACGGCGCGGATGCGGTCGTGGACGCTCTCAGCAAGCGAGGCGATGGGGACGGTGTGGACGACGACGTCGGCCCCGGGCAGGTGGCGCTGTACGGCCTGCGTGGCGGCGAGGGTGAGCTGTTCGGAGCGCTGGAAGGTGAGGTTGCGCGGCAGGCCGAGTGTGACGTCGGCGAAGTAGTTGGAGCCGGAGCGGCGGGTGCGCAGGCGTTCCACCGAGAGCACGCCGGGGATGGCGGTGAGGTCGTGCAGCAGATTGGCGCGCAACTGGTCCTTGGAGGGCCGCTCGTCGCTGGTGGGGTCGGTGGTGGGTGTGGCGTCCAGCAGGGCGTCGATGGTCTGATGGGCGAGCCGCCAACTGACGCGCAGGATGACTCCGGCGACCACTAGGGCGGCGATGGGGTCGGCGAACTCCAGCCAGGGCAGGGCGAGGCGCTCGCCCGCGTAGGTGGCCCCCAGGCCGAGCATGACGGCCAGCGTCGCCCACATGTCGGTGGCGAAGTGGAGGGAGTCGGCTGCCAGCGCGTCGGACCGGTGCTGGCGCGCGATGCGGCCCAGCGTGCGGGAGCGGCTGAAGTCCACCACAATAGAGACCAGCAGCACGGCGAAGGGCCAGAGCGATGGCGGCAGCGCGAGATGGCGGTGGAGAACGATGCGGCTGACGGCCTCGTATACGATCCACGCGCAGGAGGCGAGCATGATGCCCGTCTCCACGAAGGCGGCCAGCGACTCCACCTTGCCGTGGCCGTAGTTGTGCACCTCGTCGGCGGGGCGGTCGGAGACCTGGACGGAGAAGAGAGTGATCGCCGAGGCAATGAGATCGATGGCGGAATGGGCCGCCTCGGAGAGCATTCCCAGCGAACCGGTGAGCAGGCCGGTCAGCAGCTTGAGCAGCGCGACCAGGGCCGCCGCGGCGACGGAGAAGATTGCGGCCGCGCGCTTGGCGGCGTGAGGGGATGGTCCGGGCGAGAATGCGACTTGCGTCGGGCTTACCGGGATGCTCATGGGAGAGATGCTACAGGGTTCGATGGACTGCGCGCTTGGTTTGTTGCACGGGCTACTTGGTTTGCCCGTGCGCTGCTTCAGTGTTTCATCGCTCGATAGAGCCCGGCGACGCCGAAGGTGTATGGGGTCCAGGTGGGCGCGGTGAACCCGGCGGCGGCGATCAGCTCCATCATGCGCGGCGGGCGTGGGAAGCGGGCGACCGACTCCGGCAGGTAGGTGTAGGCTCGTGGATCGCGCGAGATGAGGCGGCCAAGGAGCGGCAGAATGCCTTTGAAGTAAAGCGAGTAGAGCGCTCCCATGAGGCCGGTGGGCTGGTTGAAATCCAGAATTGCGATCTGGCCGGTGGGGCGGAGGACGCGGTATAGCTCGGCGAGGCCTTCGGGGTAGCTGGCCAGGTTGCGGAAGCCGAAGGCGCAGGTGACGAGGTCGATGGAGGCGTCGGCGAAGGGGAGATGGAGCGCGTCGGCCTCGATGGCGCGGATGTTGCGGCAGGCGAACTTGGGCTGGGCGAGGGAGAGCATGTTGCGGGAGAAGTCGACGGCGAGGATGGGAGAGACAGGGGTAAGGGGTAAGGGGTCAGTGGTAAGTAAAGGCTGGGGGCGGAGATGGTCGAGGGCGAGGGTCATGTCGCCGGTGCCGCAGCAAAGGTCGAGGACGACGGCGTCGGGGCGGGCGAGGATGGGGCGCACGGCGCGCGCGGTGCGACGCCACCACAGGCGGTCGATGCCGGCGGAGAGCAGGTGGTTCAGCAGGTCGTAGCGCGGGGCTATGGCGTCGAACATCAGCTGGATGCTCTGGGCGGCAGCGGCAGGGTCGGAGACGCCGCTGGGGCGCGCGCCGGGATTGGGGTCGGTTGTTGGTGGGGATTCTATTGCCACAGGAGTCATGTTAAACGGCTACGACTGACATGACTAGTGGCGGAAGACGTAAGCCTTGATGAAGAGGAATAAAATCAGCAGCGCCAATAAAAGAGTAAGGAGTTTTGTAACCAGCGTAGCTCGGCTATTGGTTGAGTCGAGCGTGTTGTTTTCCTCTGGATTTCTTGGGTTGTAGCGGATGGGGAACATATCGTGCTTTTGGACTTCAAAGGAGGACTTCGTGAGGCCTTTGTAGCTTCTTCCATCGACGGAGTAGCAGAAGGTGACCGCATAGCCGCCAACTGTTTCCCATCCGTCAAACTGGCTTGGTCCGTATGGAAGGAAACGAGACCGTCCTACGCTGAGCGGCTGCACGGGCGTGCAGTCGATGACCTCGGCTTTTGCCTCGGGCCAATGGAAGTGGGACAGTTGACTGAAGAACTCCGACAATGGAGCACACAGCCTAGCCCAACGCGACTGGCGCAGGGTTTCGATGTCGATGTCGTTCTCTCCGCTCAATGTGCTGTCCTCGTACTGGTTGTATCGTGCATGGTCGCAAGCATGGCTTGGGTTGCGGCGAGGAGTTCAGCGTCGGTGACGTCGTAGACGACCTCGGTGCGACCGATGCCAGTGGCGAGGACGAAGGCGCGGCGGCCACTGCGCTTCTTCTTGTCGGAGGAGGTGAGGGCGACGAGCCTGGCGGCGGCGGCTTGAGGCGTGGCGGCGACCTTGAACGGCGGGATGGGGCCGTAGCGCAGGATGAGATTCGCCATGCGGGCGAAGTCTTCCGGGGTGATGAGGGCGCGGTTGAGCGAGAGGTGCAGCGCGGCGATCATTCCCCACGCGACCGCTTCGCCGTGGAGGATCTTGCGGTAGTGGGTGGCGGCCTCGATGGCGTGGCCGATGGTGTGGCCGAAGTTGAGCACCATGCGCAGGCCGGACTCCTTCTCGTCCTGGCTGACTACATCGGCCTTGACGCGAACCGAAGCGGTGACGACGCGGCCCAGAGCGGCGGGGACTGCCGAGAGAATCATCTCAGTATTTTGTTCCATATAGCGGAATAACTTCGCGTCACGGATGATGCCTGCCTTGATCGCTTCCTGTAGCCCGGCGCGTAGCTCGGCGGCGGGAAGAGTGCCCAGCAGATCGATGTCGCTGAAGACGGCGAGCGGGTGGTGGAAGGCGCCGATGAGGTTCTTGCCGACGACCAGATTCACGCCGGTCTTGCCGCCGAGCGAGGAGTCCACCTGAGCGAGCAGCGTGGTGGGCAGGCCAACGTAGCGGATGCCGCGCATGTAGATGGCGGCGAGGAAGCCGGTGACGTCGCCGACGATGCCGCCGCCAAAGGCCAGCAGGATGGAGTCGCGGTCGGCCCCGGCGATGGCAAGCTGTTGTGCGAGGGACTCGACTGTGGCAAGGCGCTTGTGCGATTCGCCCGCGGGGAGAAACAGGGTTGTTGGTTGTTGGTTGTTGGGGAAAGATTTGAGGAAGGCCTTGTGCCAGAGCGCCCAGATTGCGGGCGATGTGACAACGAAGAGGCGCGGAGTTTTCCCTGGCGTGAGCTTGCGCAGGCGCGGATAGAGCGTGCGCAGCAGGCCGGGGGCGATGGTGACGGAGTAGGTGGCGGCGGGGGTGGTGACGCGAATGGAGGACACGGTGGCTTTATGGTATCGCACAGAGATAATCGTGGCGCAGGCTGTATGCATCCAACCCATCGCAAGTGCGCGATGGATGGGGCACCCAAGGGCTGCGGTGGTAGCCTTGAAGTATGCGTGTGGTGGATTATTTGGTTGTGGGCGGAGGGATTGCAGGGTTGCGTGCCGCGGTGGGACTGGCCGAAGCGGGCAGCGTTCTGTTGGTCACGAAGGAGAGCTTGAAGGAATCGAACACCGCGTATGCGCAGGGCGGGATTGCCGTGGCAATGGACGGCGACGAGGACGTGGCGCTGCATCTGGCGGACACGGTTGCGGCCGGCGACGGGCTGGTGAACGCAAGGGCGGCGGCGGTTCTGGTGGAGCAGGGGCCGAGGCGCGTCGATGAGCTGATCGCGTGGGGCACGGGCTTCGACCGCTATCCAGCGGGGGAGTTGATGCGTGCTGGCGAGTTGATGAGAACGCGAGAGGGCGCGCACAGTCTGCCGCGAATTCTTCATGCCCATGGGGATGCGACCGGGCGCGAGATTGCCGTATCGCTGCTGCGCCATCTGCGCGGGATGGAGCGCGTGGAGCTGATGGAGTGGGCGACCACGGTGGATCTGATCGTAGAGTCCGGGCGCGTGGTGGGGGCGACGCTGCTGGATGCAGCGGGAGGGTTGATCGAGGTGCGCGCGCGGGCAGTGCTGCTGGCCAGCGGCGGCGCGGGGCAGGTCTATAGCGATACCACCAACCCGTCCGTGGCCACCGGCGACGGCATTGCAATGGCCTATCGCGCCGGAGCGGAGCTGATGGACATGGAGTTCTTTCAGTTCCATCCGACGGCGTTTGCGATGGATGGTGCGCCACGGTTTCTGATGAGCGAGTCTCTGCGCGGCGAGGGCGCGTGGTTGGTGAACGAGCGCGGCGAGCGGTTCATGCAGCGCTACCACGCGGGGATGGAACTGGCGCCGCGGGATGTGGTGGCGCGGGCGATCTCGCGCGAGGAGATGGAGGGGGCGGTCTATCTCGACATGCGCGAGGCGGGAAAGAACTTCGATCTCAAGGCGCGGTTTCCAGGAATCTCGGGGTTTCTGGCGGGCTATGGGCTGGAACTGGGGAGGGACCTGATTCCGGTGCGGCCGGCGGCGCACTATTTGATGGGCGGGATCCGAACGGACGCGCACGGGCGGAGTTCGCTGCCGGGCCTGTACGCGGCAGGCGAGGCGGCATGCACGGGAGTGCATGGGGCGAACCGGCTGGCCAGCAACTCGCTGCTGGAGGGGCTGGTCTTCGGCGCGCTGGCGGCGGAGGCGATGGCTGGCGACGAGGGAACAGGGAACAGGGAGCAGGGAACAGCCGACAGGCAGCGTGAAGCAGGGAACAAGACGGAGAATGGCGCGATCGATGCGGTGGGTGTGGAGACCTGGATTGCAGAGCTGCGCAAGTTGATGTGGCGGGATGCTGGGCTGTTGCGCGATGAGGCGGGGCTGCGGCGGGCGAAGGTGGGGCTGGCGGCACTGCGGGCCACGGGGCCGGGGCTGCTTGGGTTGACGCGGCGGGCACAGGTGCGGCTGGCGGCGATGCTGGCGACGTCGATCCTGAACCCTGGGCTTCTGCGGTTGACGCGGCGGACGCTGGAGGCGCGCAATCTGCTGGCGGTGGCAGAAGCGATGGTGCAGGCGGCGCTGGGACGGAAAGAGAGCCGGGGGGCGCACTTTCGCATCGATTATCCAGAGCGGGACGCGGTGGCGCTGCACTCGGTTGTACGGCGCGGCGAGCTGCGGTTTGTGGAGTAGGGACGGCTTTACTCGTTTGCCGGGGCGAACAGCGATGCGCCGAGGGTGAGCGTGAGCAGGGTCAGAATGACGGCGAGCGAGGCGAGGGGGCCGATCTCGTGCCAGCGGGACGTGAGCATCTTGAGTGCGGCGAAGGCTAGGACCGCCGCCAGGCCATAGTGCAGAAAGCGCAGGCGGGCGAGCGCGCCAATCAGAACGAAGTAGAGCGAACGCAGACCCATCACGGCCATGATGTTGGAGGTGTAGGCGAGGAATGCGTGGCGCGTGATGGAGAGGACGGCGGGGATGGAGTCGAGCGCGAAGACGAGGTCACAGAGTTCGATGGCGATGAGCGCGAGCAGCAGGAGGGTCGCGGTGGGGCGGCCATTCTCGCGGACGACGAAGCGGTCCTGGCGCGGACTGATGGGGCGGAGGTGGGTGAGCCATGCGAGCCAGCGGGGCGGTCGTTCGGACTGGGAAGGCTCACCGGGGAAGAGCAGGCGGACGGCGGCGATCAGAAGGATTGCGGCGAAGGCGTAGGTGATCCAGGTGAAGTGGGCGAGCAGGGTGAGACCGCCGGCGATGAAGAGGCCGCGCAGAAGGATCGCGCCGGCTACACCCCAGAAGAGGACGCGGGGCTGGTGGGCGGGGGCGATCTGGAAGAGGCGGAAGAGGAGAAGGAAGACGAAGAGATTGTCGATGGAGAGGGACTCCTCGATCGCGTACCCGGCGAGGTACTGCACGCTGGCTGCGGGGCCAAGCGAGTGATGGATGAAGACGGCGAGGGCGAGGGCTGCGGCGATCCAGAGGGTTGTGGTGGCGAGGGCGGTGCGGTGGGGCGAGCGGGCGAGGCGCGCCTGTCGGCGAGCGTAGATCAACTCGGCGGCGAGGAGGAGCAGGAGGGCGACGTGGAAGCCGATCCAGTAGGAGATGGGCGTGAGAGGCACGATTCAATGCTTTTCGCGGAGCGGGTCAGCGCTGGTTGATGAGGCGGATGGATTCCTGGAAGAGGTCGGAGGAGACTTGCAGGGACTGCGGGCTGATCTTGTCGATGGTGTCTTGCGCGGTGTGGTGGTAGCCGTCGGGAGTGGCGGCGGTGTGCGGGCCGTAGTCCACGTCGATAACGTCGAGGGCGGGAATGCCTCGTTGCAGGAACGGGAGGTGGTCGTCCTCCTCGCTGCCCTCGGTCTTGAAGACGTTGGCGGAGTGGTGCGTGTTGGCTGCGGCCTGGCGCAGGATGGCGCGCAGCCAGGGAGTGGACTGCGTCTCCAGCAGGATGTTGAGGTCGCGGTCGCCGATCATGTCTGCGACGAGGAGGGCCTTGATGCGCCGGGCGGTGCCGTCGGAGAACCAGCGCGCGGCGATGTGGCGCGTACCGTAGAGCGAGTCGGATTCGGACCAGGAGCGGACCGCCTCTTCGCCGTCGTCGAAGAGCAGCCAGATGGAGTAGCCCTCGGGCGGATGCGTGCGGAAGTATTGGCCGAGCGCGATAAGCAGCGCGGTGGTGCAGGCCCCGTCGTTCGCTCCGACGAAGGCGATGTCCTTGAGCGGGTAGTTCGTCTCGTAGTGGCTGGCTAGGACAATCACTCCGTCTTTTTTGCCGGGGAAGCGGACGATGTAGTTGCGCATGGTCTGCGGGCCGGCTGGGGTGTTGGCGGTGAACTGGTCGGTGTCGAAGTTACCCTTTGCGGCCTCGGGTTTGAAGTGCTCTTTGATGAAGTTCTCCGCGGCCAAGTGGCCGGGGGAACCGTTGAAGCGCTTGGGGGCGACGGCGAGGAACTGCTGCGTGAGCGCGTAGATGGATTGTCCGGTGGGCTGCTGGGCGCGCGCGGGTGCGGGTGGGCAGAAGAGAGACAGAAGGAGCACGAGCGAAATACAGAGATTCTGGCTTCGCCAGAATGACGACTGGGTGGAGGGGATGACAGCATTTTGGGTTGATCCAAATAGACTCGTCATGCGGCAGTCTTTTCCTTGCGCTTGCGGTGGTCGGGATGGACGAACCAGGCGACGCCTACACCGACGAAGTACAGCGCGAGCATGGGGCTGGCGAAGAGGCACATGCTGAAGGGGTCCGGCATGGGGCAGATGATGGCGGCCACCAGAAAGATGGCGAGCACGGCGTAGCGGAAGTGGCGCAGCAGGAACTTGGCGTCGACGATGCCGAAGAGCGCGAGGAAGAAGATCAGGATCGGCAGCTCGAAGCAGATTCCCAGGCCGAGGATGACGGCGAGAAAGAAGCCGGTGTAGTCGTCGATCGTAATCATGTGGCTGAAGTTCTTGCCGAAGTCCATGACCAGGATCTTGATGGCTCCAGGAAGCACCCAGCGATAGCCGAACCACGTGCCGGCAAGGAAGAGGCCGACCGTGGCGCTCATGAAGGGGGTGACGTACTTCCTCTCGTTGGCATACATTCCCGGCGAGATAAACAGCCAGACCTGGTAGAGGATGAATGGGCTGGCCAGGATGGCGCCGGCGACGGCGGAGGTTTTAAGGATCAGGTTCAGCGCGTCGGTGGGGTGCGTCATGGTCATTCGCAGACCGACGTCGAGCAGCGGCTTCTGGATGATGGCGACCAGTGTGTTGTGGAATCCATAGGCCAGGGCAAAGCCTGCCGCGAGGAAGCCCAGGGAGCGCAGAATGCGCTTGCGCAGCTCTTCCAGGTGCTCCATCAGGCTCATGCCGGGGAGTTCGGCGCGGTCGGCGAGAGCGGCGCGGGCGCGGTCGATGGGGTCGATATCAGGGATGGAGGGCCTCGGTTTCGATCGCATGTTCGTGGGCAGGAACGCTGGCCTGGGCGGGGGATTCGGCCGGGAGGTCTTCGGGGAACGGGAGTTGCGCGGAGGTTGCGATGGGCAGTCCGGTGGACGGAGGTAGAATGCTCGGCTCGCCGGAGACCGCGTTGGGCAGTGGGGCTGCGTCTTGCTCAGGCTCGGTCGTGGATTTGGGAGTTGTTCCCTGGGCCGATTCGGGCAGGGAATCGTATGCGGATTCTTGCGCGGAATCGAGCGGATATTGGGACGAGGAATCGATCGCGGAATCGAGTGAAGGCTGGCCCTGGTTTGCGTACACGGACTCGGCCTCGATGGCAGGAGCTGCGGGTGCGGCAGCTTCAACGGTGGCGATCTGCTTCTGGCGGTCGGCCTGCTCGGAGAGGCGCAGCTCGTCCTCCATCTGGGTGCGGAACTCGTTGGAGGCGCGGCGGAAGTCCGCCATCAGCTTGCCGAACTGGCGCGCCAGCTCAGGCAACTTCTTCGGTCCGAAGAGCAGCAGGACGAGGAGGATGAGGACTGCGCTGTCCGGAAAGCTGGGCATAGAGTCCTTATGATACGGCTTGCGCGGGGAGGGAAACAAATGCTCTCGGCCGGGGAAAAACGATACAAGCAGATTCTTACTCCTTCGACTTCGCTCAGGGTGCGGAATGTCTAACAAGTTGGGATTGACAAGCAAGGAGGGATGGACAAACAAGCGAACCGGCGGGATGCATCGTATGTGCGGCAGGTTTCGTCTAATATGGAGAAGGCGCGATCTCGACGGTCGCGCGGGTACGAAGTGGGCGGCAACATCCCCGCGGATTGGGTGACGGCTCGGCAGGATCGGGTTGGCACAGTGAATCCGCTGCGCGCCTGGGCAGGAAGTGCTTTCAACATCCCCGTTTCGCGGTGCGAATCTCTCTGCGTTGAGCAGGTGCGGACGCGCTGGCGAGACTGAAGGCGGCATATTGTGAACGGACTGTTACTTGACGAGGCCCCGGCGCAGACTGTGGGCGAGGCGTGTTCGCTGGACCACTACCTGGTGCAGCCGGACGAGTCGATGGACGCGCGCATCCGTGCGGCCCGCGAGACACTGGGCGCGGAGGCGGTCGTGCTGGGGCACCACTACCAGCGCGATGAGGTGATCCGCTATGCCGACTTTACCGGCGACAGCTACAAGCTCGCGAAGGCCGCCGCCGAGTCGAATGCGCGAACCATGGTCTTCTGCGGCGTGCGCTTTATGGCGGAGACGGCGGACATCCTGGCGCGACCCTGGCAACAGGTGATTCTGCCCGACCTGAACGCGGGCTGCTCGATGGCCGACATGGCCGAGATTGGGCAAGTGGAGGACTGCTGGGAGTCGCTGGAACGGCAGGGAACAGTCAACAGTCAACAGGGAACAGCGACCAACGGCCAAGGGATTCTTCCGCTGACGTATATAAATTCGGCGGCGGAGATCAAGGCCTTCTGCGGCGAGCGGGGCGGCCTGGTGTGTACCTCGTCGAATGCGCGGGCGGCGTTTGAGTGGGCGTTTCGGCGCGCGGGCAAGGTCCTGTTTCTGCCCGACCAGCACCTGGGCCGGAACACGGCGTATGCGTTGGGGATTGCGCTGGGCGAGATGGTGGTGTGGGACCCATACCAGATCAACGGCGGCGTAACGCCGGAGCGGCTGCGCGCTGCCAGGGTGGTCCTGTGGAAGGGACATTGCAGCGTGCATCAGCGGTTTCTGCCGGAGCACGTGGACCGCGTCCGGCGCGAGGAGCCGGGCATGCAGGTCATCGTGCATCCGGAGTGCCGCTGGGAGGTCTGCCAGAAGGCCGACGCGCTGGGCTCGACCGAGCGGATCATCGAGCTGATCGAGCAGGCGCCACAGGGATCGAGCTTTGCCGTGGGCACGGAGATCCACCTGGTGAACCGGCTGGCCGAGCGCTTCCGGCCGCTGGGCAAGCGCGTGATCACGCTGGACGAGTCGGGCTGCCTGTGCACCACGATGTATCGCATCTCTCCCCAGCATCTTGCGTGGGCGCTGGAGAATCTAATCGACAGGCGCGTGGTGAACCGCATCCAAGTAGAAGACAAAGTGAAGCACTGGGCGCGTGTGGCTCTGGACCGCATGATGGAGATCAAACGTTGAGCAGGACATTTACATTGAACGAGGCCCAGACGCTGCTGCCGGTGCTGGAGGCGCTGTTGCGCAGGGCGCAGGCGGCGGGAGTGCGTGCCGGTGAGCTGGAGCAGGAGATGCAGGAGTTGAACCAGCGGATCTTCCTGGCGGGCGGGATGCGCGTGGATGTGGCCCAGGCGGCGCGGCGACGGGCGGAGCGCGAGAAGGCCTTGCAGGAGGCCCGCGACACGTTGGCCGAGATGGACGAGATCGGGGTGCAGGTCAAAGACCTGGAGAAGGGGCTGCTGGACTTTCCCTCGGTGATGGACGGCCGTGACGTGCTGCTGTGTTGGAAACTGGGCGAGGGTGAGATCGGCTACTGGCATACGCCGGAGGACGGCTTTGCCGGGCGCAAGCCGCTGGATGTGCGGTCGGACAAGACGCACAAGGAACGGCTGAATTAGGAACGGTTGTGAGAGCATCACGCAGGGTCGAGGAGATCGTCAAGTAAGAAGTGGTGGTTCCGGCGTAAATTGTTGTTTCATTGCCACGGCAACAGAAGCGGTCCAGCGATGGACCGCTTCTGTTGTTTTCTGGCCGCCGAGGCGGGTGCTGTTTGGACGGGAGTAGAGTCAAATAAAGGGGAATGCGAGAGGAATGGAACGATGATGGGTTTGCTTCGGCGAGTGGCGGCGGTGTTGGGCCTGGCGGCCCTCTGTTGGACGACGGGATGCGCCGGGTTCTGGGTCTATCCGGGGGCGACGAACGGCAGTAGTACCACTCCGACGAACGACTATGTGTATGTTGCAAACGCGTATACGACAACGACAACTACGACGATGACGCTGGCCGGCTTCGCGGTGGGTACAGGGACGCTGACGGCGGTACCGGGATCGCCTTATACGCTGCCGTTCTATCCTACGGCGGTGGCGGTGAATCCAGCCAACACCATCGTCTTCGTTGCGGGCAACAGCGAGATCCTTGCGTATGCAATCCAATCGGACGGTTCGCTGAGCGCGCTGAACAGCGGCGGCGCCGTGGGGTACGCTGCTGTTGCGTCGATGGACATCTCGCCCGATGGACAGTGGCTGTTCGCGCTGGACCAGAACAATATTTCGCTGGAAGAGTTTCAGATCAACTCCAGTACGGGCGTGCTGACGCAGGACACCCCGATCACCTACCCGGTGCCGTCAGGTGCGACTGTCGTCGCGCAGGGGGTGAAGTTTGCGCCCAATGGCGGCTATCTGTTTCTTGCGCTGGGCACTGCGGGCGATGTGGTGTATCCCTTCAATACGTCGTCCGGCGCCCTGTATGTCCCTCTATCGCTCTCGCTGGGAGCGGCATCGAACAACAGCGACAATGCACTGGCGGTGAGTCCGGACAGCACACTTCTCTTCATTGCGAGGAGCGGGCCCGCGGGCGGGCTGGCGGTGTACACGATTGGTTCGGGCGGGTCGCTGGCTCAGGTGAACGGATCGCCGTTTACTGCGGGGACGCAGCCCTACTCGGTGGCGGTCAATGCCGCGGGCACCGATGTCTATGTGGCCAACCGGGGAGGCAACACCATCTCCGGGTTCAGTATCGCCAGCGGCGGTTCCTTGACGGTGTTGAGCGGGTCGCCCTGTCAGAGTGGGAATAAAGTGACGGCGCTGGCGGTGGACAGCAGCGGCGATTATCTGCTGGCTGCGGCCAATGGCGGATCGCCCGACCTGACCATGTACAGCTACGACTCGGCGACGGCGGGGAAACTCGATTTTGCGACATCAGACCCGACCGGAACTGACCCGACGGGGCCAGTTGCCATCGCTACGACACACTGAGGCAAGGAAAAGGCCCACATCTCTGAGCGGGATGGGGGCCTTTCCAGTCTTGCTTTGGCTGGACCGCATGTCTCCGTGGAGTCATGCGGTCGGTATGGGCTAGACGACGTTGATGTTGCCGCTGAGGCCCTCCGGATAGAAGGCGCCCTCATAGGTGCCTGTAGCCGTACCGCCATAGAGGACTGCAAGGACCTGCGAGAATGTGCGGGCGTAGGCGAAGCCGGCGGGTGTGGCGCCGGTGGCGTTGTTTGTGCCGGCGGTGGCGAAGAACCCTTGATACACCGGCGGGGAACTCGATGTGTCGAGCGCTGGGCCGAGTGCGGCGGCGGTCGCGCTGAGGGGATCGACTGGCACGACCTCGTAGGGATCCGGCGTGGCGATGGTGGCTGTGCCACTGCCTGCGGCAATGGCAGGTTCCGAGATGGTAATGCTGCCTTGTCCAATGGTGAGGGTCTCGGTTGCGGGACTGTTCACTGTGGATAACGTGGGACTGGTCAGGACCTGGCCTCCACTGATGACGGGCTGCAGGGCGAGACAGTTGAGGGTCACTCCCGCGGGGAAGCTGATAATCTCTCCCGTGGTGATGGTCACTAGCGCGGTGACGGTGAGGGTGGCGTTTGCCGCCGCTCCAGTCGTCGCCGACGCCATCGTGATTGAGTAGGGCACCGTGCTGCCAATCGCCGAGATCACCGTGTTGGCAGGGATGCCGGTTCCGGAGACGAGGACGAGGGCCTGCCCGACCGCCAACCCGGTGACGCTCGATACATACGTGAGTGTGGGGCTGCCGTTGGTGGTGATGGCTCCGAATGAGACTGGTGTCACGGAGGCGGTGGCGTTCTGCGACATCGCAATTGAGTAGGGGTACACGGTGCCCCACGACTCGATGGTTGCTCCTGTGGGGATGCCGGCTCCGGTGAGGGGTTGTCCGGGTACCAATCCGGTGAAGAGCGTCGTGCCGGTTGCTCCCACCCCCCACGCATTCGTGATCGTGTTGCTGCCGGCGGTGGTGACACCTGAGATTACGACCGGTGCTGGGGTAACGTTGGCGGGCGCCGACATCGTAATCGAGTAGGGCGCCGTGGTGCCGACTCCCGTGATGGTTGCGTTGACCGGGATGGGGCCGGAGCTGACGATGGTCATTGCAGCGGCGATAGTTACGTTGGCTTTCGCCGACATCGTGATGGTGGTGCCGCTGATCGCATTGATGGTTGTGTTGAGCGGGATGGGTCCGGTGCTGACGATGGGCTCTGCCGTGGTGATGGTGTAGTTGGCGTTTACCGCCGTTCCAGTAGACGTCGCCATCGTGATTGAGTAGGGCGAAGCGCTGCCAATAATCGACGCGATGACTGTGTTGGCAGGGATGCCGGTTCCTGTGAGGCCCTGCCCGGCCGCCAACCCGGTAACGCTCGTTATACCTGTGAGGGTGGGGCTGCCGGAGGTGGTAATGCCTGTGAATGAGACTGGTGAGCTGAGGACCTGTCCGACCGCCAGGCTAGTGCTGCTGGTGATGGTCTCTGCCGTGGTGATGGAGGCGGTGGCGTTTGCCGACATCGTGATTGTGGTGCCGCTGATCGCAGTGATGGCTGTGTTGGCAGGGATGCCGGCTCCAGTGAGGACCTGCCCGATCGCCAACCCGGTGAGGCTCGATACACTCGTGAGGGCGGGGCTGCCGGAGGTGGTAATGGCTGTGAACGAGGTGGTGACCGACACCTTCGTGAGGGAGGCGCTGCCGGAGGTGGTGATGCCTGTGAATGAGACTGTCGGTCCGGTGATGACCTGCCCGGTAATCACTCCGTTGAGGCTTGTGACATTCGTGATTATGTTGCTGCCGCCGGTGACGGTGCCGGTGGGTGTGACGACGCTGCTAGCGGTGGCGGGCTGCGACATCGTGACCGTGTTGGCGCCGACCGCCGTGATGGTCGCTCCTATGGGGATGCCGGCTGCGGTAAGGGGCTGGTTGGGCAACAATCCCAATCCGGCTGTGCCCGGCACACCGGCGGCGCTCGACACTTGTGTGATGATGGTCGGATCGTTGTTCGAAGTGGGCGATGTTAAAGAAGTGGGCAAAGTGGCGTTGACGATGCCGTTGAATGTGATTTGGGTTGGGAATGCGCTGTTGGCGGTGGCTTTCGCCGACAGCGTGATATTGGAGCCGATGGCCGAAATGGTCGTGCCAGTGGGGATGCCGACTCCGGTGATGACCTGCCCGGCCGCCAGCCCGGCGGTGCTCGATACCGGCGTGAGGGTGGTGCTGCCGTTGCTGACGATGCCGGTGATTGCTACTGAGCCCGTAGCAGCAGCGGCCTGCGACATCGTAATTGAATAGTTGGGTGTGCCGCCTGCGCCGCCGGTCGCCGAGCCGGCGACGGCCGCAATGGTTGTGTTGGCCGGGATGACTCCAAGGACTTGTCCAGGGACTGCCGTTGTCGATGACGTGATGGGCTGCCCGACGATCAATCCGGAGGTAGTCGACACACCCGTGATGGTATTGGTGCCGGCGGTGATGTAGCCGGTGGGTGCGAGTGCTGCTGGGGTGGCGGTGACGGCATTCGAGATGTTGATCGTTGTGCCGGAGGGTGCCGGAGTCGCGATGTAAGTGAGGGCCGGAACGCCGGTTCCAGTGATGGGTTGTCCGACCGCCAGCCCGGTGATGCTACTCATCCCCGTGATGACCTTGCTGCCGGAGATGACGACGCCGGTGGGTACGGCGTTTGCTTTGGGGGTAATCACTGTGATCACCGCGCCCGCTGGAATCAAACCGGGGGCAGTGATGATATCGCCAACGACGGCGGCCGTCGAGGCGAGTACCGCGTAGACAATGGGGCTGGCCGCGGTGGTTGCTACCTGGAAGGTGCTCTGGTACAGCGTTCCTTGATACGCTGCGCCGGTCTGGATGCTGGCCAGGCGAAGCGCGGCCGCATGGCATCCGTCGACAGCCAGGATCTGCGCGGCGATGGCGAGGTTGGTCCCGGTGAGATACGAGAGCGCGCCAGCGAAGGCTGTGACGCTGATGTCTTCCAACATCCGGGCCTGGCCGATGGCCTGCGCCCCGGTGGTAATCACTGTGCCGGAAGGCGTCGCGTAGGTTGCGTTTGCGACGGAGTTGCCCAGCAGGTTCATGGTCGTCCTGGGAGCGGAGGCGACGCCGAGGAGATTGCGCAGGTCGATCAGTTGATTCAGCTCATCGTAGTACATCTCGTTGAACATATCGGTGATCTGCGCGGCGTTGGTGCCAGAGAAGGTAATCTTGCCTGGCTGGTTGTAGACCTGGCCCGAGGCCAGGGTGACATAGCTCAAGCCCGGAAGATCGTTGCCCGTAGTGACGTAGGAGTAGAACGTCGCCTTGAGGTACTTGACATTGAGCAGAAAGTTGAGGACGTCGATCTGCGCATAGCCGGTGGGCGTGGGTTGCTGAGCGCTTGCAACCGGACCCGATCCCAATCTCGTGCTAGCAGCGATGCCAGCCACTCCGAGGGCAGCCATGAAGTGCCTGCGATTCAGGGCGACTTTGGATACGATGTTCTTGAGCTTCTCGACCGTTGCCGTGGGATCGAGGACTTCCATGTCATTGCTGCTGGCCATTGCGTTGGCCTCCTTGTCGGTAGACTTGCGAGTTGTGCGAAGAGATTGGGTCATGATGAAATGCGATGCCCGCGTCGAGTTCAGGTCCGAGTGCTTCCTTCCATGGCTTAGACGACTGTGAGGTTGCCGTTCACTCCGCTGGGGAAGAAGCCGCCCGAGACGTTGGAAGCCGCAAGCGCTTTGCCTGTACCGTAGAGAAGCGCGAGGGCCTGCTGGAAGGTCCGGGCGTAGCCGATGCCGTTAGAGCCGTAGGTGCCGGGGGTCCCGGTGAAGGTGGAGCCGGTGATGCCGGGTACGGCCGCGCCACCGTAAGTGGGGAAGAATCCCCCGCTGGCGGTTGGACCCGCTGCTGCGAGGGTTACCGTACCCAGGTCGTACGGCGCCACGTCCTGGCCATCGGCGGCAGCCATGTCGGCGGCGATACTGGGGTTCTGGATGCTGATCAGGCGCAATGCCCCGGAATGGAAGCTTTCAGCGCCTAGGATTTGCCCGATATAGGTGGCGTTGCTGGTGGTGAGCCCAGCGATGGCGCTTGTGTATGCGGTGACTCCAATGTCTTCCAGAAGCCTTGCAATCGAGAGGGCATTGGTCGCGGTGATCGCGCCGAAGGCGGCGAGATTGATCGCCGGCCTGGAAATGGCTGCGGAGCCGAGGATAGTGCGCAGGCCCCTCACATGGTTCAACTCGTCGAAGTAGACCTCATTGAGCAGATCGGTGATCTGGGAGGCGTAGGTCCCGGTGAAGACCAGCGGCGCGCTGAGCGTGCCGGTGATGGCTCCGCTGGTGGCCGTGACACCGGTAGATGCCGATATGTCAGCTCCCGTAGTGACGTAGGAGTAGAAGGTCGCCTGTAGGTACTCCAGGTTGAGAAGGAAGTTGAGGATATCGGTCTGGCCCGCTCCAACAGCGGTGGCGACAGGCACGGAACTGGTGGTGGTGCACCCCGACATCAATCCAACGCCTGCCGCCGCGCCAGTCATCCCGAGAGCGGTGATGAAGCGTCTGCGATTCAGTGCGCGATCCGCCGCGATCTTGTTGAGCTTATCGACCGTTGCCGCAGGGTCGAGGATTTCGATTTCTTTACTGGCCATTGTGTGGGCCTCCTTACCAGTTGACGAGTGATGTGGCCGATCCGATTGCGCGATGGACGGAGTTGGATTCAGGGTGTCGCTTAAAGTGGTTTCCTGTATTGAGTTTGTTTCCGTACGCAACTGTATGCGCAAGAGGGCACTTCGCGCAAGACTCTAATTTACGAGATGGAATGCGAACTGGCAACAGAGGGCGATTTTGCCCTGGACGGGGCGGCAAAAAACTGGTAAAGGCGGCATTTTTCTGGGGAAAATGCCATTTTCAGCCTGCCGCCCCACTCCTGCCGGGAGAAGGGCCCGCGGAGGGGGCATTTTGCCCTGTATGCTGGAAAATGTGCCGGACAAGATTCCCCATCGTTCTCTTCGTCCCTTTTCCCTGATGCTGCCCGTTCCTGGGTTTCGCCCGCGGGGACCGGTTCGTTGCGCCATATGGCCTGGTTTCGAGGCGTTCCTCTGCGTGGCTGCGTTGTGGGTCGCGATGTTGAGCGGGTGCTCGCATCTGCGGTCGGGGCCGGCGGGCGAATCGGTATATGTGACGGCCAAGCAAACCTACCTTCGCGACCGCGTGGCCGCCGTCTCCAACCGCACCGCGACGGTGGAGAACGGCCAGCGGCTCCAGGTGCTGGAGCACGGACGCCGCTTCTACCGCGTGCAGACGGAGAAGGGGGAGCAGGGCTGGATCGACGAGAAGGCGGTGGCGACGCAGGAGGTTTTCGACGAGTTCAAGGCCCTGGCCCAGACGCACAAGAACGATCCGGCGGTGGCCTCGGCGGTGGTGCGCGACGAGGTGAACCTGCACCTGAGGCCGGGCCGGGCAACCGAAACTTTCTACCGGCTGACGGAGGGCGACAAGGTGCAACTGATCGAGCGGGCGACGCTGCCCAAGCCGGTTCCGGCGGGTGCGGCCCCGGTAAAAACAGCGGATGCTCTGGGAGTTGAGACCGTGCCTGCGATTGCGATGGAGGACTGGTGGCTGGCGCGCGATGCCAGGGGCCGCGCGGGATGGCTGCTCTCCCACTATGTGGATGTGGATGCGCCCGACTCGCTGACGCGCTATGCCGAGGGACAGCGCTTTGTGGGCGCCTATGTGCTGACCACGGTGCATGACGACGGCGCCGAGCAGGACAATAAAGACATTCCGATCTACCTGACGGTTCTGTCTCCTTATACGGCGGGGCTGCCGTACGACTTCGACCAGGTTCGCGTCTTTACCTGGAACCTGAAGATGCATCGCTACGAGACGGCCTTCCGCGAGAAGAATGTAGAGGGCTATCTTCCGGTCTCGATCAAGATGAGTGCGGACCCCTATGGGCGGTCGGCGACCGCGCAGACCCCGCTGCCGGCGTTCAGTTACAAGGTCCTGGCCGACGACGCCAGGCCGGTGGTCCCCGATCCGGCGACCGGAATGGTGACGCCGGGACGGACCATCGAGAAGACCTATCGGCTGGAGGGGAACCTGGTGCGGCGGATCGCAGCGCAGGGAAGCAAAGACGAGCCGGAGGCGCATCCCGTCATCGAGGTGAAAAAAGCCGGCAAGGGGAAGAAGAAGTAAGACGCAGTTGCTGGTTGTTGGTTGGGATGGATCAGGCGTAGAAGGCGCGGATAGCGGCGACGACTGTTTGCTGCTCGTCGTCGCGCAGCTCGGGGTAGAGGGGCAGGGCGAGGACTTCGGCGGCGGCGCGCTCGGCGTGGGGGAAGTCGCCCGGCTTGTGGCCGAGTTCGCGGAGCGCGGCTTGCAGGTGGATGGGCACGGGGTAGTAGATCTCGCTGCCGATCTGCTGCGCGGTGAGGTGGTCGCGCAGGTCGTTGCGGCGCGGGGCCCGGATGACGTATTGATGGAAGACCGGCGTGGCGCGCGGGTCGGTGTAGGGGAGAACGATTCCATCCTGAGTGGAGACTGCGTTGCAGGCGGGGGTGGTCTCGATTGCGGCTGGCCATTCGACGGCGAGGTTGGCTTCGCGGAAGAGTTGGTTGTATCGCGCGGCTCGGTCGCGTCTCTGCTGGTTCCACTCGGCGACGTGGCGCAGTTTGACGTTGAGGACGGCGGCCTGTAGCTCGTCGAGCCGCGAGTTCCAACCCACCTCGTCGTGGAAGTAGCGGCGGGTCATGCCGTGGGCGCGCAGCGAGCGGGCGCGGCGGTCGATCTCCGCGCTCGATGTGGTGACCAGGCCCGCATCTCCCATGGCGGCGAGGTTCTTTGTGGGATAGAAGCTGAAGGCCGCGGCATCGCCCAGCGAGCCGGCGGGGCGCGCGGGTTGGTTGGACGAAGTCTGGCTTGAGGAAGTCCACGTTGCTCCGAAGGCCTGGGCCGCATCTTCGATCAGCAGCAGTCCGGGATGGTCGCGCTGCAACTCCACAAAGCCGTCCCAATCGGCGCACTGGCCGTAGAGATGCACGGGCAGAATGGCTTTGACGTTCTTGCCTGCGGGGTCGTCGAGAATCTCGGCGACCGGCTCCGGCGAAAGGTTGAAGGTGCGCGGGTCAATGTCTGCGAAGAGTGGCCGCGCCCCGGCGCGCAGGATCGAGCTGGCGGTGGCGAAGAAGCTGAAGGGGGTGGTGACGACAGCGTCGGTCTGATTGTCAGAGCGCGTGCCTGCACTGCTGTCGCCGATGCCGGCGGCGGCCAATGCCAGCCAGAGGGCGTCGGTGCCGCTGGCGCAGCCGATGGCGAAGCGCACGGCGCAGGCGGTGGCCGTGGCGGCCTCGAAGAACGCAACCTGCGGGCCGAGGATGAAGTGCTGCGAGTCGCAGACCCTAGCGATGGCGGCTAGAATCTCCCCCCGCAGCGGGGCGAACTGGCGGGAGAAGTCGAGCATGGGAACGGGTTGCGGTGTGGGTTTGGACACTGCAAGCCATGGTACAACGCAGGACGGCTGAATCCATTGCCTCTGCAACGCGTCTAATGGAAAAATGGACGGCGGCGATGGGACCTCCGCGCGGCGCAACGCTCCGAACGCTGTTGCTTGCGTGGACGATGCGGGCCGCCGGTGTTGATAATCGCGCTTAAGGCCTGTATCGTGAAATTGTTGTTAGTTGCATTTGGCGGGAAGTCCGCTGTGGGGACTGAACGCCGCTAGGAGCAATAGAGCGCTCCGCTCCTTTTACGTTACTTTTTTGCAAGAGAAACCAACTCAAGGAGATCGGCATCATGGAATCGAAGCCGGCACAGAATATTCAGGATACGTTTCTCAATACGGTCCGCAAAGACAAGAGTCCGATCACCATCTACCTGGTGAGCGGTGTGAAGTTGACTGGCAAGATCCGGTCCTTCGACAAGTACTCGGTGCTGCTGGAGAACAACGCGCAGGAGCAGTTGGTCTTCAAGCACGCGATCTCGACCGTGGTGAGCGGGCGGGTTGGCCCGCACTCAGACGGCCAGGCTGCGGGTAAGCCGGAGTTGCGGACGCAGAGCGGGCCGGTCGGGGCTGCGGGCGCGGTGCTGGACGAGGCGGCGGGCTAACGGGCGATCGATATTCCAAACCTGAAGGCCACATTCATGAAGACAAGGCTGGCCTCGACCAGACCGTAACCGGCACCACTGGACGCTACATGGCCAGGAGGCCGCAGGTGAGCCTTGTGGACGATGCGGCAGCGGCGCGCGTTGCTGCGACTGCGACGAACAGGCGCGTGGCGGCGGGGCACGAGCTCGCCGTGCTGGTTGCGGTGGAGTTTACCGCGCAGCGGAGGCGGTTGACCGCGGCGGCGCGTCTGGCGCGGGATGCGGCGGCTGCTGGCGCGGAGGCCGATGAGGAGTCCCCCGCTGCAAATGAAATGCCATCTGCGACCGACGGGGCAACTCGTCGCTGCGCGGCTGGCGGCCTCGACTTCGACGCATTGCTTACCGAGTTCGAGGAGCTGGCGCGCAGCGCGGGCGCGCAGATTGCGGCAACCCTGGTGCAGCGCCGCGCACGACCGGATGCGGCGACCCTGGTCGGACAGGGCAAGCTGGAGGAGATCGCGGGCGTGGTGGCCTCTACCGGCGCGGACCTGGTGCTCTTCGACCATGACCTGACGCCCTCACAATTGCGCAATCTGGAGGAGAAGCTGCCCTGCCGCGTGATCGACCGAACGCAGTTGATCCTGGACATCTTTGCCCGCCACGCGCGCACCCGCGAGGGCCAGTTGCAGGTGGAGTTGGCGCAGTTGGAGTATCAACTGCCGCGGCTTGCCGGCCACGGCAAGGCGATGTCTCAACTGGGCGGCGGCATCGGCACGCGCGGGCCGGGCGAGACGCAGTTGGAAACCGACCGGCGCAAGATCAACCTGCGCATCGACCACGTGAAGGAGCAGTTGGAGTCGGTGCGGCGGATTCGCCGTCAACAGCGCCAGCGCCGCGAGTCCGTCCCGGTGCCGGTGGTCGCGCTGGTGGGATACACCAACGCGGGCAAGAGCACGCTCTTCAATGCGCTCACCGAGGCCGGAGTGCTGGAATCGTCGAAGATGTTTGCCACGCTCGATCCCAAGCTTAAGCTGTTGCAACTTCCCAGCCGCCGCAGGATTCTGCTGTCGGATACGGTGGGCTTCATCCGTGACCTGCCGCATACGCTGGTCACCAGCTTCCGCGCCACGCTGGAGGAGGTGGAGCGGGCCGAGGTGCTGCTCCATGTGCGCGACGCATCGAGTGCGATGGTCGACGAGCAGAAGCTGCAGGTGGAGAAGGTTCTGGGCGGGCTGGAGGTGAAGGGCAAGCCGGTCATCGAGGTGATGAACAAGATCGACCTGTTGCCGCCGCAGGAGCGCGCGCGGCTTGCGGTCGGCGCGGGAGCGATGCCGAGCGGCGCGCCAGTCGCGGTCCCTGTCTCTGGGCTGACGAAGATGGGGCTGAGTGAGCTGCTGGCGGCCATCGACGAGGCGCTGGTGGTCGATCCGCTGATCGAGGCGCGCTTCCGCGTGCCGCAGTCGGAGGGCGCAGCGCTGGCCGCGCTGGAGGCGGGCGCGCTGGTGCGCGAGAAGAGCTTTGAAGGCAACCTTGTGCTCCTCACGGCGCGCGGGCCGGCATCGCTGCTGGAGCGCTATCGGCGCTTTCGCGAGCGGAGTTGAAGCGGTTGCAGGCTGTGAGTTGCAAGCAGCCAGCGGAGAGATGCGGACAAACCGTTCGGAAGTGTGGTTATCCAGCGCGAGAGCGGGGCTAAGCGGGGTTAAACAGAACAGGCCGCCTGTCGGGGAGCGGAGGTGGTGTCCCCTTGCACGCGACCTGTACGACCCAGGACATCGGGTCTTGGTGGTATTTAAAGTCTAGGCTTCTTTGCGTGATTGTCAAAGGCTATTTTTTTCGAGCGAACCCTGCGCTGCATTTTGCGCGGATACCGCCCGGAATGCCCGATTACCGCTCGTGCACGGTTTGACACTCCCCTCCGCGCTTTGTTAGAAAATAGATGGAACCGAAGTGTGCAAGGCCGCGTTCTGCCCTGCGTTTCATAGGGGTTTTACAGCCCCACGCCTGCCTCAATCATGGATGAAATACTGAATCAACTCGGTGGACTTGCGCTCGGCGCCGTGCCGACCATGGTCCTATTTCTGCTCCTGGTGGTTGCTTATGGGCTGCTTGTGCGTCGTCCTCTGGACCGCGTGCTGGCTGAACGGCGCACGCGCACGACCGGAGCTATGGAACAGGCGCGCGGTGCCATCTCGGCGGCCGAGGCCAGGACGGCGGAGTACGAAGACAGGCTGCGCAGGGCGCGGGGGGAGATACTTACTGCGCGCGAGGAAAAATTGAAGCAGTGGAGCGCGCAGCGCGACCAGACCTTGGCGGATGCGCGCGCGGCGACCGCGGAAAAGGTGAAGGCGGCGAAAGGCGAGATCGAACAGAGCGTGGCCATCGCGCAATTGCAGATCGATGGGGTGTGTGCGGAGTTGAGCGAACAGATTGTGCGAGCGGTGATGCCGTCCGGAACTCGACCGGAGGCTGCGCAGTGAAAAGTTTGTTGCAGCGGAGTGTGCTGGGTGGATTGACGCTGGCGTTGGTGCTGGGGATTGGGTTGCATCTGCGCGAGACGCGGGTGCAGGCTCAGGCAACCACTGGTGCTGCGCAGACGAGCGCCGCCGAGGCGCAGTCGCCGGAGAAGAAGCAGCCGGAGCAGAACGAGGACGACCAGTATCTCAAGTCGCCCTCTGTGGTGGCGCTGGGCAAGAAGCTGGGACTGAACCCCGAGCAGTCGGCGACTGCATTCACGGTGACGAATTTCGTGCTGCTTGCGGTCGGGATCGTATGGGCTCTGATGAAGATTGGCCTGCCATTTATGCAGATTGATCCTATACCGAAGATCATTCGTGACCGGAATTCGGCGATCCAGAAGAATTTGGTAGACGCGCGAACGGCGACCGAAGAGGCGCGCGCGCGGTTGAGCGGCGTGGAAGTACGGCTGGGCAAGCTGGATGGCGAGATCGCCGCGATGCGTGCGCTGGCGGAGCAGGATTCGGCCAGGGCGGAGCAGCGCATCAAGGCCACGGTGGAGGACGAGAAGGTCAAGATTCTGGAGGCCGCGGAACAGGAGATCGCGTCGGCGACCAGCCACGCGCAGAAGCAACTGCAGCAGTACGCAGCTGCTCTGGCGATCGAGCAGGCGGCCCACAAACTGGTGGTCTCGGCGGAGACCGACCGGCTGCTGGTGCAGGGCTTCGCGCAGCGGCTGACGGGCGACGATCCGAAGAAGGGACAGAACTAGTGGCCAGCTCTGCTCCACGATATGCGCGCGCATTCGCCGAGGTTGCGGAGTCGGCGCGGCTGGATGCGAATGCGGCCCAGCAGCAGATGAGCGACTTCGCCCAGACCCTGGCCGGCAGCAATGAGCTGCGCGAGATACTGGAAAACCCCTCGATTGAGATGGCCGCCAAGCTGAAGGTGCTGGACGGGATCGCGCGCCGCATCGCGATGTTTCCCCAGGTGCGGAACTTTATCGCGGTGATTCTGGAGCACCAGCGCCTGACGGAGCTGGACGAGATTCTGACCGAGTACAAGCAGGTGGTGGACGAGCACGCGGGCGCAACCGAGGCTCGGATCACCAGCGCGCGTCCGCTGAACCAGGAGGACCGCGCGCAACTGGAGGCGCAGATCGCGAAGCTGGCTGGGGAGCGCGTTCACGCCCGCTACGCGGAAGACGCCACGCTTCTCGGTGGAGCTGTAGTGGAGATCGGATCGACCGTCTATGACGGATCAGTGCGCGCCCAGTTGCAGCAGCTCAAGCAGAGGCTGGTAAACGCATAGGGTTACGGGATTTGCAACGCAGAATTTGAGAAGGGATCAGGGCTGAGACTCAGGGCCGGATTGAGGGTAGGGAAGACATGGCAAAGATCAACGCGGACGAGATAACCACGCTGCTCCGCCAGCAGATTGAGAACTACGAGCAGCGCATTCAGGTGGATGAGGTCGGCACGGTGATCTCGCTGGGCGACGGCATTGCGCGCGTGCATGGGCTGGACAAGGTGATGGCGGGCGAGCTGATCGAGTTCCCTCACGGCGTGGCCGGACTGGCCATGAACCTGGACGAGTCCGAGGTGGGCGCCGTGCTGCTGGGCGACTACACGCTGATCAAAGAGGGCGACGAGGTAAAGCGCACGGGCACCATTATGTCGGTGCCGGTGGGCGAGGCTCTTATCGGGCGCGTGGTGGATGCGCTGGGCGCGCCAATCGACGACAAGGGACCGATCGTCACCGATCAGCGGCTACCGGTGGAGCGCATCGCTCCCGGCGTCATCAGTCGCCAGGGCGTGCGCGAGGCGATGTACACCGGCATCAAGGCGATTGACACCATGATTCCCATCGGGCGCGGGCAGCGAGAGCTGCTGATCGGCGACCGGCAGACGGGCAAAACGGCCATCGCGCTGGACACCATCATCAACTCGGCGGGGAAGGACCTGATCTGCATCTATTGCGCCATCGGGCAGAAGCGCTCGTCGGTGGCGCAGATCGTCAAGACGCTGGAGGAACATGGCGCGATGGCGTACACCATCGTGGTCGCGGCGACCGCGTCCGAGCCGGCCCCGATGCAATATATCGCTCCGTTCGCGGCGTGCGCGATGGGCGAGTACTTCCGCGACTCGAAACGCCATGCGCTGGTGATCTACGACGATCTCTCCAAGCACGCGGTCAGCTACCGCGAGATTTCGCTGCTGCTACGCCGTCCGCCGGGCCGCGAGGCCTATCCCGGCGATGTCTTCTACCTGCACTCGCGCCTTCTGGAGCGCGCCTCCAAGCTCTCCGACAAGCTGGGCGGCGGAAGCCTGACCGCGCTGCCGATCATCGAGACGCAGGCCGGCGACGTTTCGGCGTACATTCCGACCAATGTGATTTCGATTACCGACGGACAAATCTTTCTTGAGACCGACCTCTTCAACTCCGGCGTGCGTCCGGCGGTGAACGTGGGCCTCTCGGTCTCGCGCGTGGGCTTTGCGGCGGCGATCAAGGCGACCAAGCAGGTGGGTTCCACGCTGAAGCTGGACCTGGCGCAGTACCGCGAGCTGGCTGCGTTCTCGCAGTTCGGTTCGGACCTCGACAAGGTCACGCTGCAGCAGTTGAACCGCGGCGCGCGGCTCACCGAGCTGCTCAAGCAGCCGCAGTTCCAGCCGCTCACGGTGGAAAAGCAGGTTGCCATTCTCTTCGCTGGCGTGAACGGATTGCTGGACGACGTCGAGGTCGCAGACCTGCGTGCCTTCGAGGACGGCTTCTATCCCTATCTGGAAAACTCCGCGCCCGCAATTCTGACCGACATTGCCATCAAGAAGGCGCTGGACGACGACATCCGGAAGCGCCTGACCGACGCCATCAACGACTACAAGGGATCGTTTCTGGCGGAGCTGAAGGACAAGAAGGAAGCCAGCCAGAAGGAGTTGGCGGCGGCAAAATAAACCATGGCAAATGTACTCGACTTACGGCGACGCATCCGCAGCGTGAAGAACAC
>PLOU01000173.1:895-5725 GCA_003142235.1 Granulicella sp. | reverse complement strand
TACTCCTTGACGTTGACGCCGAGGGCCTTCATCTTGCGGTAGAGGTGGGAGCGTTCGAGGCCGAGGGCTTCGGCGGCGCGGGTTACGTTGCCGCCGCACTCGTCCAGTTTTTTGAGGATGTAGTCGCGCTCGTAGGCCTCGCGAGCTTCCAGCAGGGTGGAGAACTCATCGTTGCGGGATGCGGACTTCGCGCTGTCGCGGCCACTCTCGCGGGAGACCAGCGGAGGGATGTGCTTGCGCTCGATGCGCTGCGTCTTGGGGTTGAGGATGAGGACGCGCTCGATGAGGTTGCGCAGCTCGCGGACGTTGCCGGGCCAGTGGTACTGGCGCAGGGCGTCGAGGGCGTCGGGGTGCATTTCCACATGCGGTCGCCCATATTGCTGGCCGAACTCCTGGAGGAACTCCTTGACCAGGAGCGGGATGTCTTCCTTGCGGTCGCGCAGCGGCGGGACGAAGAAGGGGATGACGTTGAGGCGGTAGAAGAGGTCTTCGCGGAAGTTGCCGCGCGCGATCTCCTCTTCGAGGTCCTTGTTGGTGGCGGCGATGACGCGCACGTCGACGTGGATGGGATGGGTCGCGCCGACGGGCAGGAAGCTCTGCTCGTCGAGCGCGCGGAGGACGCGTGCCTGCGTCTTGAGGCTCATGTCGCCGACCTCGTCGAGGAAGAGCGTGCCGCCGTTGGCGCGCTCGAAGGTGCCGCGTTTTTCCAGCGGCGCGCCGATGCCGGTTGAGCCGGCGGGCATGGCTCCGCGTCGATAGCCGAAGAGCTCGGTCTCGATGTGGTCCTCGGGGATGGCGGCGCAGTTCAGCTCGACGAAGACGCGGTCCTTGCGCAGACTTTCGGCATGCATGGCGCGGCCGATGAGCTCCTTGCCCGTGCCCGACTCGCCGTAGATGAGGACGCGGCCGTTGGTGGGCGCCATGAGCTTGATCTGCTGGCGCAGGGCCTTCATGGGGACGCTGTCGCCGGTGACGCAGGAGCGGAAGGCGAGCTGGCGGACGAACTCCTGATTGTCCACGCGGAGCTGGCGGGCGTTGATGGCGTTCTTGAGCACGATGAGGGTGCGGTCGAGCGAGAGCGGTTTTTCCAGGAAGTCGTATGCGCCGAGCTTGGTGGCGCGGACGGCGGCTTCGATGGTGCCGTGGCCGCTGATGATGACGACCTCGGGCAGGTGCGCGGAGTCCATCTGGCGGATGTCGGCGAGCGCGTCGAGGCCGTCGCGGTCGGGCAGCCAGATGTCCAGCAGGACGACGTCGTAGATGGCGTCGGCGAGCAGGGTGAGGGCCTCCGTCGCGGTAGCGGCGGTGGTGACGAGGTAACCCTCTTCGCTGAGGATGCTCTCCAGCGAATCGCGGATTTCGGCTTCGTCGTCGACGATGAGGATGTGGTTCATAGGGGCGGTTGCTGGTTGTTAGTTGTTGGTTGTTGGTTGTTAGGTGCTACAAGTTGAGTTTAGTGGTTTGTGGTTACGGTGGCTGTTTGTGAGGTCTGTGGATCCGGTTCGGCTTGCGGCTGGGTTATGGCGTCTAGCGGATCGCCGTCTATGGAGGCGGGGCGCAGTTCGATGATGAAGCGTGCGCCGGCGGGGTGGTTCTTTTCTGCGCGGATGGTTCCCTGCTGCTCTTGAATAATTTTAGCGGCGATGGCGAGGCCGAGGCCGGTGCCGCGCTGCTTGGTGGAGAAGTAGGGGAGGAAGAGGCGCTCGCGCATCTCGTCGGTGAGGCCGGGGCCGGTGTCGGAAACGGTGAGCTCGACCATGCCGCTCGGGAGCAGCGCGGTGGTGATGCGCAGCTCGCGCAGCAGGCTTTGCTGCATGGCCTCGGCTGCGTTGTCGATGAGGTTGCCGAGGGCGCGCTTGGTGGCCTCGGGATCGGCGAGGACGAGCGGGAGATTGGGCGCGAGGTGCTGGATGAGGCGGATGGCTTGCAGGCGGCCGGCGAAGAGNNCGGCGGATGACGGCGATGGAGGGCGACTCGAGCTGCGCGGAGGCGAGCGTTGCGGCGAGGCGGTCGATGTGGCGATGGATTTGTTCGGCGGAGAGCGAGATGGGCGTGAGCGGGTTCTTGATCTCGTGGGCGACGCGGCGGGCGACCTCCTTCCACGCGGACTGCTTCTGCGCGCGCAGCAGCTCGGTGGCGTTCTCCAGCACCAGGACGTATCCGTGATGGATGCGTTCGGAACCACTTCCGGTTTCGAGCAGGGCGACGGTGGCCAGCAGGACCATGGTTGCGCCGCTGTGCGCGCCGTTTCCGGCGACCGTCATCTCCATCTCGCCCGAGGCGGAGCCCATGCGATGGCTGCGCTGCAGCAGGCGGTCGAGGGTCTCCATGGCCTCGGGGGGGAAGATGGATTCGATGGAGCTGCCAATGAAGGGCGTCTGGCCGCCGGGGTCGAGCATCTCCGTCAGCGCGCGGTTGGCGAGCACCACACAGCGGCCTGTATCGAGCGTGGCGACGCCGTTGGGGATGGTCTCCAGCATGGTTTCCAGTTCGCCGCTGCGTGCTTCGAGCGTGGCGTTGGCGGCCGAGAGCTGGAGGGTGGAGCTCTCGACGGCGTGGCGGCTGTCCTCCAGATCTCCGGCCATGCGGTTGAAGCTGCGCACCAGATCGCCGAGTTCTTCGGTGGCGCTCTCGGCGACGCGGTGCGCGTAGTCTCCGGCGGCGATGGCCTGCATGGCGTCGGCCAGCGCCTCCACAGGCTTTGTCACCTGCTTGGAGAGGCTCTGCACCAACCAGTGGCAGGCGAAGAGCGCCAGCACGGTCATCATCATCAGGATCAGCAGGTTGAGAGTGCGCACCCGACGCCGCTGGCGATAATCCTTCCAGTAGTTGTCAACCGCGCTCTGGAAGCGAGTGACGCTGGCCGACATGCCGTGCGGCAAGGGCAGGCCAACGACGACGATTCCTGAAGACTTGGTGGCTGCGATGCCGAGCGTGTAGTCGGTATCCGCCTGCGAGAAGACGGGCTGGTCGCTGCGTTGGGCCGCAGCCAGAATGGCGGCGTCCGTGGTGCCGTCGGCCACGCGGTCCTCCGCGGAGCTGTGGACGGCTGAAGCGCCGGAAGGTACCTCGTCCTCCTCATCGCCGGAGCGTTGATCGGGCAGCCAGGGCTTGACCACGGCAGGCCCGGAGCTGCGTCGCGGCAGGTGGAATGCGGCGACCGGGAGCCCCTCGCGGTAGACGATTGCGAATCCATTCTGCAAGGTGATCTCGTGCTGCTGCAGGTTGCGTTCGATGGCCGCTGTATCGGGCATCTGCGGCGCCGCGCGGCGCGCGGATGAGTGCGGTGTGCTGCTGTCGATAGCACCCAGTGACGCGGCGATGGACTCAGCCTCGACGCGCGCGTTGGCCGAGGTGTACTGCGCCAGCTCCAGCGCCAGCCGATACGAATCGTTGCGAATCTCGTTGGGGTTCTGAGAGAACCAGCGGTCGACGGAGCGGTTCATCAGCCCGTAGCTGTAGAAAAACATGAAGCACAGCGGGATCAGCGAGATCAGCGCCGCTCCCCACAACATGCGTGCGTGCAGGCGCGTTCCCATGACGCTCTTGCGCTGGTCCGCGTACAGCTTCAGCACGTTGCGAACCAGCAGAACCAGCACTGCGACAAAGATCAGGAAGGCGACAAACGAGAGGCCGATGAAGACCAGCGTCTCGCCCGTTGTGGCGGGGTTGAGAAATCTCAGATTGAAGGCGTTCAGCGCGGTAAAGGCGGCCAAAAGCGCCAGCGCGACAGAGCCGAGCGCGATGCTGACGGTCTTCCTCCGGCTTGCGCTTCTGCCCATCGGCACCGGCCCTCCTCGCGGTGAGACGATTATAGGCGGCGGGCGGCGGGCCGTGCGGCTTGATTCCTAATCGCCGAAGCTTCTCGGCCAGCGGCGCGCGCCATGGATGACAGCGAGGATTTCAATGACTGTGAGGCGGATTCGGTAAGCCACAATGTATGGCGTTCCTGAAACGACAAGTTCGCGGGTTCCGCGACGGCGGCCCGGACGGCCCATCTCAGGAAAGTCCGGCAGATTGTTCGTTGCATTGAGCAGGATCGCGAGCTGTACACTGAGCAGGATCGCGAGCTGATGGTCCGCTGCCGGTTCGTTGGATTCCGAGATGTACTCGTGCAGGTCCGCTATTTGCACACTTGCTGGCGACGTCCAGACGACCGGCATCTTCATGCGCTTTTCTTCTTCTTGGACCACGACGCAACCATCTTCATAACTTCACTGTGGGGGACCACATCTCCCGCATCTGCCGCGCGGATGCCTTCGTCGATCAGGGCCAGGTGATACTCCTGTAGCGAGAGGTATTGATCGACCGCTTCGTTGAGGATGAAGCTGCGGTCGCGCTGCTGGTGCGCGGCGGCGGAATCCAGGGCCGCAACTTTTTTTTCGGGGACACGGAAGGTGAGGGTTTTCAGGCTCATTCCAGAATCATGCCTGAGAATACAAGAGAATACAAGAGAATATTCTGGAATACACAAGGGCCTTTTCGCGTTTCGCTAAACCAGTTCGCTGACCGGCCGCCAGGGCCGGCTCGGTTGTCTGCGGCGGCAGGCAGGATTGCTACGAACGGACAACTCCCCTCCCCGGCAGAGGTCCGCGCCAAGCCGTACAATAGGGATTGATATTTTTTTTAGGAATGAACTAGCCCAATGTCTTCAGACGGTTATCAAATGCGGTACTCGCGCATCCACAACATGCGCTCGTTGTTCAGTCTTTTTTCCAACGACCTGGCCATCGACCTGGGGACCGCGAACACGCTGGTCTATGCGCATGGCAAGGGCATCGTGGTCAACGAGCCCTCCATCATCGCGGTCAACACGCTGACCAACGAGGT
>PLOU01000173.1:0-889 GCA_003142235.1 Granulicella sp. | reverse complement strand
ATCGCCGACTTCCGCCACACCGAGAAGATGCTGAACTACTTCATCATGAAGGCGCACAACAACCGCAGGCGCATGGTGCATCCGCGGATTGTGATCGGCGTGCCGTCGGAGATCACGCAGGTGGAGAAGCGCGCGGTGATGGACTCGGCCTACCGCGCCAAGGCGAGCGAGGTCCACCTGGTGGAGCAGGCGATGGTGGCGGCCATCGGCGCTGGGCTGCCCATCACCGAGCCGGGCGGCAACATGGTGATCGATATTGGCGGCGGGACCACGGACATCGCGGTGATCTCTCTTTCGGGCATCGTCTATTCCAAGTCGGTGCGCATGGCCGGCAACCAGATGGACGAGGCCGTCATCACCTACCTGAAGCGCAAGTACAACCTTCTGATCGGCGAGCGCACGGCGGAACAGATCAAGATACAGCTTGGCTCGGCCTTCCCGCTGGACAAGCCGCTGACCATGGAGATCAAGGGGCGCAACCTGATCGAAGGCGTGCCCAAGACGATCACCATCGAGGACTCGGAGATCCGCGAGGCGCTGTCGGAGTGCGTCTCGACGATCATCAATGCCATCCGCGTGGCGCTGGAGAGGACGCCGCCGGAGCTCTCGGCGGACATCTCCGACCGCGGCATCGTGCTGACCGGCGGCGGCGCACTGATCAAGAACCTGGACAAGCGCATCCGCGAAGAGACCGGCCTGCCGGTGTCGGTGGCAGACGACCCGCTGGCGTCGGTGGTGCTGGGCACGGGCAAGATGCTGTCGGACTTCAAGCTGCTGCGCAAGATCTCGATCGACTGACCGGGCACTGCGCGAGATGGAGCCAGGGCAGTTTTCCGAAGGTGTGATGCGAGGCAAGAGACAAATACGGAGATTCTGGCTTCGCCAGAAT
>PLOU01000081.1 GCA_003142235.1 Granulicella sp. | reverse complement strand
GCTTCGCACGGGGCGCGGGGCTGGACGCGCCGCGGGGGCGCGGGCTGGACGCGGCTGGAGCGCGGCCGGTGACGGACGCCGGAACGGGGTGTCGATGAAGCTGTGGCGGCAATGGCGGCTGCGCATCCTGCTGTTCCTGGCAGTGCTGGGACCGGGAATCATAACGGCCAATGTGGACAACGACACGGGCGGGATCTTCACATACTCGCAGGCGGGTGCGCAGTACGGCTTGCTGCTGCTGTGGACGATCCTGCCGGTGACGCTGGCGCTGATCGTGGTGCAGGAGATGAGCGCGCGCATGGGGGTGGTGACGGGCAAGGGACTGAGCGACCTGATCCGCGAGGAGTTCGGCCTGCGCATGACGTTCGTGATGATGATCCTGCTGGTGATTGTGAACTACGGCAACGTGGTTTCGGAGTTCAGCGGCATTGCGGGATCGATGCAACTGTTTCACGTCAGTAAATACCTGAGTGTGCCGATCTGCGCGGCGATTGTGTGGGTGCTGGTGGTGAAGGGCGACTACAAGACCGTGGAGAAGTTCTTTCTGGTGGCCAGCGTCATCTACCTTGCGTACATTGGGGCGGGGGTGGTGAGCCATCCCGACTGGCATGAGGCGCTGAAAGCGACCATCATGCCGCCGCCGCGCTCGGTGTGGAGCGACAAGAACTATATCTATCTGACGATCGGAGTGATTGGAACGACGATTGCGCCGTGGATGCAGTTCTATCTTCAGTCGTCGGTGGTGGACAAGGGGATCACGATCCGGCAGTACAAGGCCTCGCGGCTGGATGTGATTGTGGGCTGCTTCTTCACCGATATTGTGGCGTGGTTCATCATTGTGGCCTGTGCGGCGACTCTGTATACGCACGGGATGCGCAACATTCAGGATGCGTCGGAAGCGGCGGGCGCGATGAAGCCGCTGGCGGGAGACTTTGCGTTCATCCTGTTCGCGGCGGGGCTGTTCAATGCCTCGATCTTCTCGGCGTCGATCCTGCCGCTGTCGACGGCGTATACGGTGTGCGAGGGGATGGGCTTCGAGAGCGGACTGGACAAGAGCCTGAAGGAGGCGCCGTTCTTCTACTGGTTCTACACGGCGCTGATCGTGCTGGGCGCGGGCCTGGTGCTGTGGCCAAACTTCCCGCTGGTGAGGGTAATCATCCTGTCGCAGGTGCTGAATGGCGTGCTGCTGCCGGTGATCATGATCTTCATGCTGAAGCTGATCAACAAGCACGAGCTGATGGGGAAGCATACCAACTCGACCTGGTTCAACTGGGTGGCATGGGCGACGGCGGCGATTGTGATCGGGCTATCGCTGGTGATGATGTGGAACCAGATGCACGGCGGGTAGGAGCGGGCAGGCGCAAGCCGACAGGGGAGGGTGTGAACCTGGGCACGACATTCCCTCAGCGGCTAAAGCCGCGTTGCGATGGCAGCATTTACGGCGGGACTAAAGTCCCGCCCCTTCAAAGCTGAAGTCCCGCCCTTTCAAAACGGTTTAGAGGTTCACTGGAGCAAAATGTGTTGTAGGGAAAGGAATCCGGGGATGAGCGAGCTGGTACTGGAAGCGCGGCGGACGGCGGTGGTGGTGATCGATCTACAGAAGGGGATTGTGGGGGTCGAGGGCGATCCTCATCCGGCGGCGACGGTGATTGCGAACTGCGCGCGGCTGCTGGCTGCGGCACGCGGCAAGGGGGCACAGGCTGTGCTGGTGCATGTGGGAGGCGCGGCGAATGGCGCGGACCGGCTGCATTCGATGGTGGACCAGCCGATGCGAGGAGCTGCGCCGCCGGCGGCGGACTGGAGCGAGTTAATTCCGGAGCTGGACCGGCAGCCGGGCGATGTTGCGGTCCTGAAGCGGCAGTGGGGCGCGTTCTACGGGACGGACCTCGATTTGCAACTGCGGCGGCGGGGGCTGACGACGATTGTGCTGTGCGGCATTGCGACCGAGTTCGGCGTGGAGAGCACGGCGAGAGATGCATACGAGCGCGGTTATGAGATTGTGTTTGCGGAGGACGCCATGACGGGCCGCAGCGCCCAGAGCCACGCCAATGCGGTGGAGCGGATTTTTCCGCGGATTGGGCGGGTGCGCGCGACCGAGGAGATTGTGGGCGCGCTGTAGGGTTTTGGCAGCTAGAGGAGCTTGCCCTCGGCGAGGTCGCGGATGAGGTTGTAGTCGGCGGCGAGGAAGTCGAAGGTGGGGAGCTGGCTGAGGGGGGACCACTCGAGGGCGTTGAAGATGCGGTTGTCCAGCTCGCCGGTGAAGGTGTCCACGACGAAGAACTGAAGATCGACGGCACCGCCGTTGCGATAGCGGTGGCGGATCTGGGCGATGCGGCGGCCGATGACGGCCGCGATGCCGAGTTCCTCGTCAAGCTCGCGGGCGAGGGCCTGCTCTGGGGTCTCGCCGGGCTCGATCTTGCCGCCGGGAAACTCCCATTTGAGGCTCATGGGCTGGTTCTGGCGCCGCTGGCAGACGAGGACTTCGGTGCCTCCGTTCTCGCTGGCGGCGGGGCGCAGAATCAGCGCCGCGGCCACCAGCCGAAGAGGCTTGCTGCCTGCGTTGGGGCGATTGTCCAGTTTGCGAATACGCTCTTTCACGCGGGGGTCTGTCTCTCCTGCATCGTGCGTTCAGCGGCGATGCGGCTCAGCATCTATAGCTTAAACGCATTTCACGGAGGATGGAGCCAGAAAAGCGCAGGAACAGGAAACAACGAAATACGGGGATTCTGAACTGCGCTCAGAATGACGGCTTCAATAGGCGGAGGCCGCGTTATTGGGCGGGACGGCGGGGGGCGATGGGGACGCCCATTCCGTTGAGCTTGCTGCGGGCCTGGGCGGCTTCGGGGGAGTTGGGGAAGCGCAAGATGAGGGCGCGCAGCTCACTGATGCCGGCCTCGCGCTTGCCGGTCTCGAAGAGGGCCTGGCCCTTGTGCAGGTGCGAGACGGGCCCCTTGGCGTTGCTGGGGAACTGCTCCAGGACGCGGTCGTAGTCCTTGATGGCGATGGCGTACTTGCCGGCGCGGTAGTCGATCTCGCCCAGATAGTAGAAGGAGTTTCCGGCCAGGGGGTCGGCGGGGCTGGAGCGGATGATCTCGGCGAACTCGGTGGAGGCCAGTGCGTAGTGGGCGGCCATGTAGTCGCTGAGGGCTGTTTTGTAGAGGGCGGAAGGGGCGGGCGCGACCAGCTTCGACGGAAGGGCGGATGAGGCGTCTGCGGCGTCCGGCGCGCTGGCTGGAACTGCGGCGATCGGCTTGCCCTTTCGGGTGGCGGAGGGCGGCGGCAGCATAGAGGAGTCCGGGGAGGGGGTTGCCGTGCCTGTTGCAGCGGGTGCGGCGGGGGAGCCGGGGGCAATGTTCTGCAGGGCGGCGTCGATCGACTGCTGCTGGTCCTGGACGGACTTCATGGCTTTTTCCAGGTTGTTGAGGCGCGCCTTGACCTCGTCGAGCGAGTCGTTGAGGGTCTGCATCTGGCCGGAGAACTGGTCGAGCTTGGCGTTGGTCGAGTCGTGCTGTGCGCGGACCTGTTGCTGCAGGGCGTCGACGGCGACCGACATCTTGTTGACCGAATCGGCGTTCTGCTGGACGAGGTCCTTGAGGACTCCCATGCGCTCGTCGTTGGACTGCTGGAGGCGTGCGACGGCGGATTGCAACTCCTGGACCTGGGTCTGGAGCTGAATCATGTCCTTGTTGGCGGCGAAGGCGGGAGGGGCGGCGAGGGCGAGAACGAGGAGAGCGCAGGCGAATCGAGTGCTGTGTTGGATCATAAGTCTTGTACCTCAGGAGCAGATTCGTGGCCCGAACGAGCGGAAGAACAAGCTCCGTGGTTGGAACGGTTGCGGCGGTTGTGGCAGCGCCGGATCCATCGGGGTCCTTCGACTGCGCGATTCGCAAACGACGCGAACCGCTCCGCTCAGGATGACATCGTTCGATTGTTGAACCATCAACCCGGCTCCTGCTCTAGCGGTCGAGGGAGAACTGGGCGCGGCGGTTCTGCTGCCAGCAGGACTCGCTCTCATCGGTGCAGAACTGTTTCTCCTTGCCGTAGCTGACGACGCGGACGCGCGCGGGGGCGACTCCGGCGTTGACCAGCGCGGTCTTGGTGGCGTTGGCGCGGTTCTCTCCCAGGGCCAGGTTGTACTCGGCGGAGCCGCGGTCGTCGCAGTAGCCCCCGACGACGATGCGGATGTCGGGGTGGGCGACGAGGAAGGAGGCGGACTTGACGGCGGAGGCCTGCGCGTCGGCGCGCAGCTCGTAGCTGTCGTAGTCGAAGTAGACGTCCTGGACGTTGTCGTGGAAGACGGACTCGGATCCCATGTCCGCGGTTGCCGTGTTGTCCACGGGGACGGTGGGCGCGACGGGAACGCGGACTGTGACGCGGACGCTGGCTTCGGTGGTGCCGCCATCGCCCTTGGCGACGATGTGGAAGTTGGTGGAGGCGGTGGGCGAGACGGTCTGGGTGCCGTTGGGGTTGACCGGGCCGAGGCCCTCGATGCTGACGTTGGTGGCGTCGGTGGTGCGCCAGTTGAGGACCACGGACTGGCCGAGGTCGATGGCCAGCGGATCGGCGGTGAGCGAAGCGGTGGGCACAGGCGGCAGCGGCGCGGGCGTGGGCGCGAAGCTGTCTGGATTCGCGTTGGCGGCGGGGGTCTTGTGGCAGCCGGAGACGGCCCCGAGCGCGACCGCCAGGAAGAGGGCGGAGCGAAGCGACCGGGTGAGGAAGGACTTCGGCTGAGACGAGTGCGTGTGGGTCATCGGTTTCTCCTGCGTTGCCAATGCTACATCCAACGGTGTTTCCAGTGGGCCGTCCGGCACGATTTCCAACGCTATGTCCGGCACGATTTCCAACGCTTTGTCTATTCCATGTTACTGAAAATCAAGATTTGCGTCAGGGAAGTTTTTTGCAGCGGAGAGATTGTGGGAGATGGGGCGCATTATTTCCAGCTCCAGTTGGGCATATCGGCGCCTGGGCCGGTGAGGGGACGGCGCTGGGTGCCGTCGGTGAGCATGGTCCAGACGCGCATGTGGTTGGCGCGACCGTCACTGGAGTTGGCGTAGACGATGTGGCGGTTGTCGGGCGACCAGGAGGGGAAGTCGCAGCGGCCTCCGTCGTGGGTGAGCTGGGTCCATTTCCTGGTGGCGACCTCCATGACGTAGATGTCCTGTCCGCCGGGCGCTCCGGGGCCGTACTTGCGGTCCCAGGCAAAGGCGAGGAACTGTCCGTTGGGCGACCAGGAGGGCGAGGAGGCGTATCCTCCGTCGGTCATCTGCTGCACGCTGGAGCCGTCGGAGTTCATGATGTAGAGCTGGGGCAGGCCGGTGCGGTCGCTGATGAAGGCGATCTGGGCCCCGGTCTTGGGGTTGTAGGTGGGGCTGACGTTGCCTCCGCGGAAGCTGGTGATGCGCCGGCCGAGGTTGCCGTTGGAGTCGGCGACCCAGATCTCGAAGGAGCCGTTGGGAGCGGAGGCGTAGGCCAGCTCGTTGCCGCTGGGCGCCCAGGCGGGCGACTCGGTGCTGCCGTTGCCGATGGGAAAGGCGACGTAACGGTCGAGCAGGAGCGAGTACATCTTGAGCTGGAAGCCGTATCGGCCGAGCGAGGCGAAGGCGAGGCGAGTGTTATCGGGCGAGACGCGCGGCGAGATGGAGATGGCGCCGAGGTGGGTGATAGGGCGCTGGTTGGCCCCGTCGTAGTCCATCTGCCAGATCTCTTTGCTGACGTCGCTGGTGAGGTCGCCAGTCATCTGGACGTAGTAGATTTTTGTCTCGGCGATGCCGGGAGTGCCTCCGCCCAGGCGGTAGATGATCTCGTCGGCGAAGCGGTGGGCGATCTGGCGGGCGGAGTCTTCGCTGGGGGCCTCGCTGTACTGCTTGGCGATGACCTGGGGGTACTGGAGGTTCTTGACGTCGAAGAGATAGCCGTTGGCCAGCAGCTTGCCGCCGGCCTGGCCGAGGGAGCCGAAGACCAGCATGGCTGCGCTGGCGGGCGCGTTGGAGTAGCTCTGCAACTGGATCTCGGCGGGCGCGCCGGGAGAGCCGGGCGGCATGAGGCTCTTGGAGACGATGTCGAAGATGCCGGCGCTGGCCAGATCGGCGTAGAGGGTGGCGTCAAAGGTCTGCTTGAAGGGGGCGGTCTGGGGGTCGTCGGCCAGCGGCTTGAAGTCGGCGACGGCGATGCGGATGGAGGTGACGCCTGTGCTGGTTCCGGTGAGGATGTTGTCCTGGGCGCGGGCGGGTGGGGCGAAGCAAGCGGCCAGCGCCAACAGCAGGACGGCGATGGTGGATCGGGACAGGGCTGCGTGCGTGCGGAATGTGCGGGGCGTGCTCTCCATGCTCTCTATGGTAGACGGTCAGGATGAATCTTTGGTTGTAACCGGAGGGCGGAGAACATTGTCAGTGAAGGGGGAGATTGGGTTGCTGCGAACACAATACAGAGATTCTGGCTGCGCCAGAATGACGACTTCATCCCTATGGGCGGGGCGGGGGATCGAAGTAGTAGGTGACGTTGATGTGGCTTCCGGTGTAGGCGTCGGGCAGGGAGCCGAAGGTGTCGATGTGGCGGACGGCATTGAGGGCGGTCATATCGAGGGTGGCATCGCCGCTGCGCTGGGCCAGCACGATGTGGGTGAGCGAGCCGTCGCGCTCCACCTGGAAGGTGATGTAGACGCGGTGGCCGGCGGCCTGCGGGTCGAGCATGTTGGTGTACCACTGCTGGGCAACCTTCTGCGTGATCTGCTGGACGTAGTAGGCGTATTTGGTGCCGAAGGCGGCGTCGGTGCCGATACTCATTGTGCCGGCGCTGGTCTGGGCGGTGCTCATGGCGAGGTTGAAGCCTCCGGCTTCGCCGGTCTGGACCTTGTTGAGATCGGCCTTGCCGGGCTGGGGATGGAGCGGCGGGGCCGGCGTGGCGTGGTCGGCGGTCTTGAGCGGCTTGGCGGACTTGCTGAGGAGGCCGATGGCGTCGGGCTGGGGAGTGTCGGCGGTGCGCGCCGTGGAGGTGATGGGCGCGGGCGAGGGCTGGTCGGTGGCAAGGACGTTGTTCTGGTCCATGGGTTGCTTGGACGGCAGCGGGAGGGCGTCGACCATGGTGGCCTGGATGGCTCCCGAGGTTGCGCCGGCGTCGCCCCAGCTCTGCCCGGAGTGGAAGATCCAGGCCCAGGACAGGAGCAGCGCGATGAGCGCGGCGTGCAGGGCGAAGGAGCCCATGAAGCCGCCGCCAAGCTGGTCGCCGTTGGGGGCGATGTTGAGGGCGCGGGTTGTGAGCTGGGTCTCCATGGTTTGCGGGAAAAATTCGGTCCTGAAAGATTCCCTTAGGGGCTAAATCCCGTTCAAATTGTGGGCCCGATACGGACGGGCTAAAGCCCGTCCCCTTCAAAGCTCTACTTTGCGGCGGTTTGGTCCGCCGGGGTGGATTCCAGCGGCTGGGTGACGATGCTGATGTTGGTGATGCCTGCGCGTTTGACGGCGTCCATGACGGAGGCGAATGCGCCGAAGGGAACTTTTTCGTCGGCGCGCAGGTAGATGATGCGCTTGGCCGGATCGCCGCGGCCTGTGCTTCTTAGACTTGCGGTGAGGTCGGCGAGGTTGGTTGGCCGGTCCGGGCCGCCAGCCTGGAGGAAGACGTTCTGGTCCTTGTCGATGGTGACGACGGTGCGCTGCTCGGTGAGCTGGTTGACCGAGCGGGTGTGGGGCACGTTGACGTTGATGCCGGATTGCAGCACCGGCGCGGTGAGCATGAAGATGAGCAGAAGCACAAGCACGACGTCGACCAGCGGCGTGATGTTGATATCTGCCAGCGCGGTCTGGGTGCGCGTCTGGCCGCCGCTTCTGGTGGAGAAGGCCATAAGCTAGAAGGTCCTCCGGCGGGGCTGGGCGGCGAGGTCTTCAGGTGTTGGGGTGGGCGGCGGCTGCGGGGTGAGTAATGCCGCGTTCTCGATGGCGTTCAGCAGCTCGCGGCCGAAGTCGTCCATGCGGGCGGCGAAGTCGCGCAACTGCGCGGTGAGCTGGTTGTAGCCGACCAGCGCGGGGATGGCGACGGCCAGGCCGGCGGCGGTGGTGATGAGCGCCTCGGAGATGCCGGGGGCGACGGCGCGCAGAGTGGCCGCGCCGGCGGTGCCCAGGCCGTGGAAGGCGTCGATGATGCCCATGACGGTGCCAAAGAGGCCGACAAAGGTGGCCCCGTTGGCGATGGTGGCCAGCCAGGTCATGCGCGTCTCCATGGCGGTGAGGGCCTCGGAGGATGCGGTCTGGGCGGCGCGTTCCAGGGCGGCGGGGTTGCGCGGCGTTCCGCGGCCTCCGCTCTGGCGCTGGTACTCGTCGTTGATCTCGTTGAAGATGGAGACCAGCGGGCTGGGCTTGAAGCTGCCGGCGATGGCGGCGATCTCGGAGAGGCGGCCGGACTTGCGGAAGGCGCGCAGAAAGCCCTGGCTCTGGCGGCGCGCGCGGCCAAAGCGGCGCCACTTGGAGATCATGATGGCCCAGGAACAGAGGCTGGCGATGAGCAGGATGATGAGGACGGCGAAGGCGACGGGGCCGGAGTTGCGCACCATCTCCATCAGCGCGCCGCCGGAGGCGCCAACCGGCGGAAGCGTGGCGTCATCCTGAAAGAAGCAGAGCGCGAGGGCGATGGGCGAGGCCAATGGATGCAGAATCATTAGCACTATTGTAAGGCGCGGCGGGGCTGGGGATGGTGGCGCGCGTATACGGGAAGGTTCGGGGAATTAACTTGATCCTTGCACATGGGACGACCTAGATTGGTGAGGATCGCACACAAGCACACGGAGGCAATGTGAACTACTTGATGGATGGGAAGATGGTCAATCGGCTGGCTGGTTGGAGTTGGCGTGGAGTTGGGTTGGTGATGCTGTTGGCGCTGGCTGGCACGGTTTGGGCGCAGGGACGAGGGCAGGGCGGGGGGCAGGGCGGGATGCAGGGACGGGGGCAGGGAGGGATGCAGGCCGGGGCACAGGCAGCGGCACAGCCAGCGGCGCAGACCATTCCACCGCCGACCGGAGGGACTGCGGCAAATCCCTCCGGGCTACCACGCGCAATGGGGGATGACACCCTTGCCCAGGCCTTGCAGCGGAGCCTGATTGCAACCATGGCAACCAATGCGAAGGGAGAACCAGCGACTCCCCTGCACCTGCGATACGAGCTGAAGATTACGGACTACAAGAATAAGCCGCACACGGGCACCTATGAGACGTGGATCAGCAAAGACGGGGTGCGCACCGCGATCCATACAGACGCCTACGACGAGAGCGATCTGACGAAGGGCAATAGTGTCTGGGCGACGGAAAAAGGACTGCGGCCTCTGCGGATTATGGAGTTCGCGGAGGTGCATTGGATGGACCGCGTTGCGCTGGTGATGGCCATGCGCGGAGACCAAAAGATGAAGGCGCGCACGGTCGATGGCGTCTCGCTGACCTGTGGAGGGCAAGACGACAGAGGCGCTGTCTGCTTCGACCCGGCGACTGGGTACGTCGCGCTGGCAATTCGGGACACAGAGAAGGTGGCGTACGAGGACTGGAAGCAGGTTGGCCCACTGCATCTGGCGACCACTGTCCGCAAGAGCTTTGGGAAGCATGAGCTTTTTGAGGCGAAGCTGACGGACGCGTCGACTGAGGTATCGCCGGATGCGCTTGCCGTTCCGGCTGGGGCGACCGAAGAACCGGCCGGCACGAGGATCGATGAGCAGCGTGGATTGGTGTTCCGGCAGAACCCGCACCCGCAACTGCCTCCGACTCCAAATTCAATTGCGTCGCAGGCTGCTCCTCCTCCGATGGTCAGCGGCCAGGCGGTGGTGAGGGTTTGGGTGGATCAAAAGGGACAGGTATCGAAGGCGGTGGTTGAGGATGCCGACGACAAGGAATCCGCAGATGCGGGCTACTCCAGGGCGACGCTGCTGGTCTATGTTCCGTATCAGGAGAATGGCCACCCGGCCAGCTTTGAAACCAGCTACTACATGCGTTCGATGGGCGGTGGCGGAATGGGCATGGGCGGGCGAGGAATGGGGGGGAGGGGCGGTGGTGGCGGAATGGGCGGTGGCGGCGGGGACGCGCCGGGAGGGTCGGGATCGCCGGGAGGGCAGTGAGTATGAAGACGCTGATCCTGTTGCTGTACTGGCCGCTGGTTGCGACTCTGACTGCTCTACTGTCGGTGTCGCTGTTCCGCAGAGGTGTCAGGTGAGGCTGGATATACCTTGTGCAAGGGTTGTGCGCGACTGTCGCTTTGTTTTGCTTGAGTCCTGTCGTCAAGCATCTGCATGTGAATGACTCAGTCGTTCTAGCTGACTTTCTCAACCTTGAAGGCTGGCGAATAGTGCTTTTTCTGGTGCTTCTCTGGATGATTTCTGTTGGACTTTTCTTCTTTCTGCTAGCGAAGCTGGCTCCTGGGTTGTGGTCAGTGAAGGTGAAGAAAGCGGCGCCGTCGAGCGGGAAGTGACGACGGAGTGCATCCTGCACCAACAGATTGCGCTGACGTGCTAGGCTTTTCGCATTGAGGATGAGGCACGGGCGGATATGCTGCTGGAGCTGCGGGCGGAAAACTATGCGGTGATCGACCAGGCGGTGGCCAGCTTTGGGCCGGGGTTGAACCTGCTGACGGGCGAGACGGGCGCGGGCAAGTCGATCCTGATCGACGCGCTTGCGCTCTTACTCGGCGGCAAGGCTTCGCCAGATGTGGTGCGGCACGGCGCGGAGAAGGCCGTGCTGGGGTGCGTCTTTGAATCTACCCCTGGAGCCGTGGCAATTTTAGACGCGAATGGGATCGACACGGGGGCCTTCAGCGACGACATCCTGCTGCGGAGGGAGATTGCGGCGGGAGGCAAGGGGCGCGTCTTCGTCAACAACCAGCCGGCGACGGTGGCGGTGCTGCGAGAGCTGGCGCCGGAGTTGGGGCTGATCCACACGCAGGGAGAGACGCTGGGCTCGTTCGACCAGGCGCAGCAGCGGGGGCTGCTGGATCGCTTCGGCGGGATTGCGACCGACGACGTGGCGGCGGCATTTGCGGACTGGCGGACGACGACGGAGCGGCTTGCGGAGCTACAGGCCTCCGAGCAGGACAGGATGCGCATGGCCGATCTGTGGCGATTTCAGGCGCGCGAGATTGCCGACGCGCAGCTTGCGGCCGAGGACGAGGACGCGCAGTTGGAGGCGGAAAAACTCGTGCTGGCCAATGCAGAAAAGCTGTATACGGCGGCACGAAGCGCGCATGAGCTGCTGTATGAGTCGGAGGGCGCGGCCCAGACGACGCTGACGGCGGCGCTGAAGCATGTGGAGGAGCTGGCGAAGTTCGACGCACGGTTCGCGGAGCCGGCGGCGCAGCTTGCCGCGGCGAAGGCGGCGGTGGAGGACGTGAGCGCGCAGGTGAGGGACTTTGCCGAGAAGGTCCACGCATCGCCCGTGCGGCTGGAGGAGATTGAGGACCGGCTGGCGGCGCTGGACCGGCTGAAGCGGAAGTACGGCGGGACGTTGGGCGAGGTGATGCGGTTTGGCGAAGAAGCGGCGCGGCGGCTGGCCGAGGTGGAGAACCGCGACGAGCTGCTGGCCGAGCTACGGGTGAAGCTGGAGCGGGACGCAGCGTTGTATCGCGCGGCGGCGGAGAAGTTGACGGCGGCACGGCGGGCGGCGGCCTCGCGGCTGGAGAAGCTGGCGACGGCGGAGATCAACGACTTGGCGATGACGGCGCGGTTCAAGGTGCAGGTGGCTGGTTCTGGAGAGACGGGGGGCGAGGAGGCGGCGAACTGGGCGGCGCATGGGTGGGACCGGGTGGAGTGCCTGATTGCGACCAATGCTGGCGAGCCGCTGAAGCCACTGGACCAGATTGCGTCGGGCGGGGAGATGTCTCGCGTTCTGCTGGCACTGAAGGTGACGGTGGAGGAGAGCTTTGCCGCTGGTGTTGGGCATGGGCGGAAGAAGGCGCAACTGCCTACGCCGCGAATGCTGGTCTTCGACGAGATCGACATTGGGATTGGCGGGCGGGCGGCGGAGGCGGTGGGGCGGAAGCTGAAGACGCTGGCCCGGCGGCAGCAGGTGGTGTGCATCACGCACCTGCCGCAGATTGCTGCGTTTGCCGACCAGCATTTTCTGATCGAGAAGGCGGACAAGGGCGGACGGACGCGCACCAGCGTTCGGCGGATGGAGGAGGGGGAACGCGCGCAGGAGATTGCGCGGATGCTATCGGGGGCGAAGCTGACGGAGACGAGCCTGGAGCACGCGCGGAGTCTGCTGAAGTCGAGCCGGTAGAGGGTTGGTTAGGGTTGCTTCCACCAGACGACAGTGATGTAGGCCAGGCAGACCACGGCAAGGATGATGAGGGCGGGTAGGAAGCCTGTGAAGAGGCCGTGCCAATATGCTCCGGCTGCGATTCCCAGCGCCAGCAAGCCGACCTTGAAGAGGCCGGCTTGCCACCATTGCAACGTAAAGGATTTGAATAGGTTCATGGGTGCCCCCGTGGTTCCAGGAAGAACCCATGATACGCCGCCGTTGAGCTGGTTGCGGCACCACAGCGGCGCTGTTGAGTCACTTTGTTGCTCCGGCAATGGGGTAGCCCTGCCAGTTGTATTCGAGGGCCTCGGGGAGGAGCTGGGCGCGGCGGACGGGCCGGTGCGGGCGGGAATGGAGAGATGGCCCGAGCAAAAAAATAGCATCTTATCGCGAGAGATAGCAGTACAATTCTGGCACTTCGGGTACGCCCGCGGGAGTGTCCGGAGCCTGACTACTTTAAGGAGGTTCCATGTCGACCACACCCACTACACCCATCAAATGCGCGCATATGGCTTGTACCTGCATGGCCCCCGTAGGCAAGAAGTATTGTTCCCGGCACTGCGAGGACACGAAGAAGATGATGACACTGAGCTGCCATTGCGGCCACGCTGGCTGCGATGAGAAGGCAGCGGCGGCATAGATCCGGACCGGGCGGAGACCGGGGGACGGGGCGGCGTTCGTTGGATTGAAATTCGTGGGCTGAAGCTCTGCGCCGTTTACCGAAGCTGAAGGTGGATTTGTGTATCTGCCATGAGCGATGAGCTTTGAGCCATGAGCGGACCGCCGAGGGATGTCTGGGGCTCCTGACAGGTGTTGCGGCGGGTCTGGACACGGTATACTCGAACCTGTGACTACAACCACACTGGACCATCCAGGCATGGAGCAGAGCGGCGCGGCGATTGCCACCAAGCGGGTACTTCTCTTGAAGCCGCGGGGCTTCTGCGCGGGGGTGGTGCGGGCCATCGACATTGTGCAGATTGCGCTGGAGACCTTTGGCGCCCCGATCTACGTTCGCAAGGAGATCGTGCACAACAGCTATGTGGTGACCGACCTGGCCAAGAAGGGCGCGATCTTCGTCAACGAGTTGGACGAGGTGCCGGAGGGGGCGCGGGTGATCTTCTCGGCGCACGGCGTATCGCCGGCGGTGCGGGAGCGCGCGCTGGAGCGGAAGCTGAAGGTGATCGACGCGACCTGCCCGCTGGTGACGAAGGTGCATCAGGAGGCGATCAAGTTCTCCAGGCGGGGCTATTCGCTGGTGCTGGTTGGGCATCGCGACCACGAAGAGGTGGAGGGGACGCAGGGCGAGGCGCCGGATGTGACGCATGTGGTTTCGACCGTGCAGGAGGTGGATGCGCTGGTGGTTCCGAACCCCAACAAGGTTGCGTATCTTACTCAAACTACACTATCTTTGGATGAAGCGCGATACATGATCGACGCGTTGAAGCGGAAGTTCCCGAATATTGCCGGGCCCCATGCGCAGGACATCTGCTATGCGACGGAGAACCGGCAGGTTGCGGTCAAAAAAGTGGCCCACGGCGCGGACCTGGTTCTGGTGGTGGGGTCGAAGAACAGCTCGAACTCCAACCGGCTGGTGGAGGTATCGAAGAACCTGGGCACGCATTCTTACCTGATCGATTCGGCGGACGCGATCCGGACGGAATGGCTTGCAGGCGTGAATACGGTAGCCGTGACGGCGGGCGCTTCGGCCCCCGAGGTTGTGGTGCAGCATGTGGTTGATTATCTGCAGGAGATGGGGTACGGGTCGGTTGACGAGGTTGAGGTGATGCCTGAGAATGTGCGCTTCGGACTTCCTCCGGAGATCGTGCAGGCGATTGCGTCGGCCCCGCCGGTCCAGCAGTAGAACGCAATCCTACGCAGGCCGGTCTTCCGACAGAAGCCTGCGAGCTGTCGTTCCAGATAGGCCAGGCAGAGTTCGATCGAGCGCCTGGAGATTTCAGAGAGTTTGCCATTGATGAGCACATTTCCTCGGAATCCGAAGATGGTGACCGCAATGCCTGTGCGGCCGCGCTATGGACGGATGGACATCGGACTGGACCGGGTCTCCGAGGGCATCGCCCGGGCCACGGACTGGCTGCTCGGCCTACAGCATCCGGATGGCTACTGGTGCGGCGAACTGGAAGCCGATTCCATGCTGGAGTCGGACTACATCTTCCTGCACACCATGCTGGGGACAGGCGACCGCGGCAAGATGGAGCGCGCGGTCAATGAGATTCTGCGCCACCAGAACGCGGACGGCGGATGGAGCATCTACCCCAACGGGCCGTCGAACATCTCGCTGGGCGTGAAGGCGTACCTGGCGCTGAAGCTGATGGGATGGCCGGCGGACCATCCAGTGCTGGTGAAGGCGCGGGAGTGGATTCTGGCCCATGGCGGCGTGACCGCGGTCAATACGTTCACCAAGATCTACCTTTGCACGCTGGGGCAGTATGACTACAACGCCGTGCCCGCCGTGCCGCCCGAGATTATCCTGTTCCCCAACTGGTTCTATTTCAATATCTACGAGATCTCGTCGTGGTCGCGCGCGATCCTGGTTCCGCTGTCGGTTGCCTACGCCAAGAAGCCGTTCAAGAAGATTCCGCCGGAACAGGGGATCAGCGAACTGTTTGTGGGCGGGCGCAAGAAGGCGAACCTGCACCTGAAGTGGGACCGCAAGCGCCTGATCGGCTGGCGCAACATCTTTCTGGCGGCGGACCGCATCTTCCATTGGGCGGAGCGCGTCCACATCCGGCCGCTGCGCAAGATGGCGTTGAAGAGAGCGGAGAAGTGGCTGCTGGAGCGCATGGAGATGTCGGACGGGCTGGGCGCGATCTATCCCGCCATGCTGAATGCGATCGTCGCGCTGGCCTGCCTGGGATACACCCAGGACGACCCGCAGTTCATCCGCGCAATGGATGAGTTCGAGCGGCTGGGCATCGACAAGCCGAACGGCGAGCCGGGCTACCCCACGCCTACCTTCCGAATGCAGCCATGCAGTTCTCCGGTGTGGGACACGGCGCAGGCGGTCTACGCGCTGGGCGAGGCGGGAGTGGCCAAGAACGATCCGCGGCTGCTGAAGGCGGCGGACTGGCTGCTCTCCAAGGAGGTGCGCCACAAGGGCGACTGGGCGGAGAGCATCAAGGATGTGGCGCCGGGCGGTTGGTACTTCGAGTTCAACAATGAGTTTTACCCGGACGTGGACGACTCCGCGCAGGTGCTGCTGGCGCTGAATTGCGTGCGCAATCCGCGGGAGCGATATCAGCATGAGGTGTCGCAGCGCGCGCTGGACTGGATCTTCGCCATGCAGTGCAAGAACGGCGGATGGGCCAGCTTCGACCGCGACAATACCAAGATGATCTTCCAGTACATCCCGTTTGCCGATCACAACGCGATGCTGGACCCGCCGACGGTCGACATTACGGGGCGGATTCTGGAGATGCTGGCGAGCTACGGCTACACCCGGCGCGACAAGCGGGTGGAGCGTGCGGTGCAGTTTGTGTTCAAGCAGCAGGAGCCCGACGGAAGCTGGTTCGGGCGCTGGGGCGTCAATTATCTGTACGGGACGTTTCTGGTGTTGCGCGGGCTGGAGGCGATGGGGATGTGGAGCCACGAGCCGCCGATTGTGCAGGCTGCGGAGTGGATTCGCATGGTGCAGAACGCGGACGGCGGGTGGGGCGAGACCTGCGACAGCTACGACGATCCCGGACAGCGCGGCATCGGGCCAAGCACGCCCTCGCAGACGGCATGGGCGGTGCTGGGACTGCTGGCGGCGGGCGACACGCGGTCGGACTCGGTGGCCAAGGGGATACGGTGGCTGGTGTCGAAGCAGTTGCCGAGCGGGACCTGGGACGAGTCCGCCGAAGGCCGCAATGGCGAGGCAATCTACACCGGGACGGGATTTCCCCGCGTCTTCTACCTGGCGTACCACCTGTATCGCGACTACTTCCCGCTACTGGCGCTGACGACCTACAAGCGCGTGATGGAGCGGGAGGTTGGGGCGGCGTAGGAACAGTTGTTGGTTGTTGGTTGCTGGTTGAGGAACTGGCGAGAGTCTGCGGCGACGCGGATGTCATCTTAAAGTAGAGTGGTGGGCCCTGCGGTAGATCGATAACAATCAGCGGTTGCATTGGCAGGCGTTTCGCTCGTCGATGTGTAAAGGAGAACTACGGATGGCAGTGCCGATCTCACAAATGTGGACCGTGGCGACCTATGTGCTGAAGCAGAAGCTCAAGGGGCGCAGGCGGTACCCGCTGGTGTTGATGCTGGAGCCTCTGTTTCGCTGCAACCTGGCATGCGCCGGATGCGGAAAGATCCAGTATCCAGCGCATATCCTGAAGACCGACCTGACGCCGGAGGAGTGCTTCCGCGCGGTGGAGGAGTGCGGCACGCCGATGGTGTCCATTCCCGGCGGGGAGCCGCTGCTGCACCCGCGGATGCCGGAGATTGTGGCCGGCCTGGTGGCGCGCAGGAAGTACGTCTACCTGTGCACCAACGCGCTGCTGCTGAAAGAAAAGTTGCACCTGTTCAAGCCCAGCAAGTACCTCTCGTTCTCGGTGCATGTGGATGGGCAACGCGAGCACCACGACCTCTCCGTGTGCCGCGAAGGTGGGTACGACATTGCGATGGAGGGCGTGCGTGCCGCGGTGGCGGCGGGGTTCCGCGTGACGACCAACACGACGCTCTTCGACGGGGCCGATCCCAACAGCGTGCGCGCGCACTTCGACGAGATGATGGCGGCGGGCGTGGAGAGCATGATGGTGTCGCCGGGCTATACCTACGACAAGGCCCCCGACCAGAACCATTTTCTTGGCAAGGCGCGCTCGCGCAGGCTGTTTCGGGCGATCCTGTCCAATCGAAAAAAGACGTGGCAATTCAATACCCATCCATTATTTTCGGAATATTTAATGGGGAAGCAGAACTTCGAGTGCACGCCATGGGGGATGCCGACGTTTTCGATCTTCGGCTGGCAGAAGCCTTGCTACCTGCTACAGGATGGCTACGCGGACACCTTCCAGGAGCTGCTGGATTCGGTGGAGTGGGAGAAGTACGGCGCGAAGAGCGGGAACCCGAAGTGCGCCAACTGCATGGTGCACTCCGGGCACGAGGCTTCGGCGGTGGACTATAACTTCAGTTCGCTGAAGGGATTTCTGGTGACGGCGATGAAATATATTTTCCCGCCGCTGTATGAGGATGAGAACGCCCGGAAGCTGCTGAATGAGTGGCCGAAGGCGCAGCACGGGCCGCTGGTGCAGATCGCGGCACCGGATGCCGCAGCGGAGGAGCAGGCTGCGGAGTTGCAGGGGGTTTCGCGTGAGTAGCATGACGCAGGAGGCAGCGAAGTTGGCACAGGCGAGCGCGGACGAGATGGAGGTTGCGGCGGGACGCGAGCGCGCGCAGCTTGAGGGCTGGGTGCCCGAGCTGGCCGGCGAGGACGAGGTGCGCGAGGCGCTGGAGAAGGCCTTCGACTATCGCGGCGATATTACGGTGACGCGCAAGGACGGCACGCAGGTACAGGGCTATTTATTCGACCGGCGCACGGGCGCGACGCTGGCCGAGTCATATGTGCGGATTATTCCGATTAATGAAAAAACCAAGTTGAGCATTGCCTACTCGGAGATTGCCGCGCTGGCGTTTACAGGACGCGACAACGCAGCGGGCAAGACCTTCGATGCCTGGGTGAAGAAGTACTGGGAGAAGAAGGCCGCCGGCGAAAAAAATATTCAGATCGAGCCGGAGAGGCTGTGCTAGGGAAGGTCTGAACAAGCGTCAGACTCCCCTCGGCGGCTAAAGCCGCGACGCAATTGCGATACTCATGGCGGGACTAAAGTCCCGCCCTTTCAAAACATGACTCATTCAGAGATTCACGTAAGATAGGCTTCATCGACATGAAGGTATTTCTTACGGGTTCCACGGGATTTGTTGGGAGTCATGTGGCGCGGGCTTACGCCGCGGCGGGGGCGGAGTTGCGGTTGCTGACGCGCAAGACCAGCCGGCTGGCGGCGATCGAGGGAATTGCCGGGGAGGTTGTTGTCGGCGACCTGCGGCAGCCGGAGTCGCTGCGCACGGCGCTGGCCGGGTGCGATGCGCTGGTGCATGTGGCGGCGGACTATCGGCTGTGGGTGCGCGATCCGAAGCAGATGTACGCGGCCAACGTGGACGGCACGCGCGAGCTGCTGCGACTGGCGCGCGAAGAGGGTGTAGCCAGGGTGGTATACACGTCGAGCGTGGCGACGATGGGCTTCAAGATGGATGGCTCTATCGTGGATGAGGAGACGCCGGTCTCGCTGGACGAGATGATTGGGCCGTACAAGCGGTCGAAGTTCATGGCCGAGCAGGAGGCGATCAAGGCGGCGCGCGCGGGACAGCATGTGATGATTCTGAACCCGACGACGCCGATTGGAGCGGGGGACGCGAAGCCGACGCCGACGGGGCGGATTGTGGTGGACTTCCTGAATCGCAAATTTCCCGCGTATGTGGACACGGGACTGAACCTGGTGGATGTCTCGGAGGTGGCGCGCATGCACGTTGTCGCGCTGGAGCGCGGGACGCCAGGCGAGCGAACCATTCTGGGCGGCGAGAACCTGACGCTGAAGCAGATTCTGGACCGCATGTCGGCGATTACGGGGCTGCCTTCGCCGACGATGAAGGTGCCGCACGCGGTGGCGCTGGCGTTCGCGTTCTTCGACGAGACGATTACAGGCAGGCTGCTGGGCAAGGAGCCGCGCGCGACGGTGGAGGAGGTGCGGCTGTCGCGCAAGCAGATGTTTGCGTCGTCGGCGAAGGCGGAATGCGAGCTTGGATTTCGCGTGCTGCCGGTCTACAACGCACTGCGCGCCGCGATCGAGTGGTTCCTGGCCAACGGCTACGCGCCTGCGCTGGCGAGTATGCCGCCGAGTGAGGCGCGATGAGGATTGGCATCATTGCCGCGCTGCCTGGAGAATTGAAGCCTCTGGTGAAGGGCTGGAAGCGCGTGCCGACACGGCAGCAATTTGTTTCCAAGTGGACGCAGGATGCTGGTTGCGACAGATGGATTGCCGTATGCGCCGGGATGGGTGCTGAGGCTGCAACGCGAGCCTTTGCGCAGGCAGAGATGGATGGCCCAGTGGATATGGTGCTGTCGATTGGCTGGGCTGGTGCGTTGCGCGATGAAGGATATCCGGGCGAGTTTTTCATTCCGAACATTGTGGTGAATGCGCAGACCGGGGAGAGATTTATGCTGGCTGAGCGCGAGAAGCCGGTTGTGCTGGTGACGACGGCGCAGGTGGCGAATGAGGCGGAAAAGCGGCGGTTGGCGGAGACCTACGGCGGTATGCTGGTGGATATGGAATCTGCGACGATTGCGCGGCTGGCGCAGATGCGTGGAATTCCGGTCTGCTGCATGAAGATCGTTACGGATGGTGTGACCGCGAGGCTGCCCAATCTGAATCCGTTTATCAATGCGATGGGACAGATGGAGATGGCGAGATTGATAGGGCATGTGCTTTTGCGTCCCGGCTATTGGCCCGCGCTAATTCGGTTGGGCAGGGCAAGTGCGAGCGGGGCGAATTATTTAGCCTCTGCAATCCTTCACTTTCTCATTCATGACAAGCAACGCAATGTGTATGAAATTAATCGGACAGGTGCTATTTCAGATTGATGAGCGAAGCCAATAATAGAATTTCGGCGACGATGCGCGCGGCGGTGTATCGCGGGGTGAACGACGTGCGCGTGGAGACGGTGCCAGTGCCGCTGAATGCGAATGGGGGGATTGGGCGCGGCGAGGTGCTGGTGCGCATCGACACCTGCGGCATCTGCGGGACGGACCTGAAGAAGATCCATTCGGGGTCGCATTCGGCGCCGAGAATCTTCGGCCACGAGATGGCCGGTACGATTGCGATGGTAGGAGAGGGCGTCTCGCACTTCGCGATTGGCGACCGCGTGATGGCGTATCACCACATCCCCTGCGGGCGGTGCTATTACTGTCGCAAGCAGACCTTTGCGCAGTGCGAGACCTACAAGAAGGTGGGATGCACGGCGGGCTTTGCGGGGGCGGGCGGCGGGTTTGCGGAGTACATCCGCGTGATGGACTGGATCGTTGGCAGGGAGGGGAAGACGGCGGGCCTCATCCGGATTCCCGACGACATTCCCTTCGAGCAGGCTTCGTTTATCGAGCCGGTGAATACGTGTTACAAGGCGGTGCGGCTGCTTGGGTTGCAGGCGGATGAGACGGTGCTGGTGATTGGACAAGGGCCGATTGGGACTCTGCTGGCGGCGCTGGCGCGGCGGACGGGGGCGACCGTGCTGACCAGCGATCTGTATGCGGAGCGGTACGCGATTGCAGCGGGGTTTGGCCTGGACCGGCCACTGGATGCGCGGGGCGATGTAGTGGCCGCCGCGAAGGAGGCGACGGAGGGGCGCGGCGCGGATGTGGCTCTGGTCGCGGTGGGAGCGGACGCGCTGATCCGCACGGCGATGGACGCGATTCGGCCGGGCGGGCGCGTGATGCTGTTTGCCTCGACGCAGCACGGCGAGGCGCCGTTCGATCCGGCGGCGGTGTGCATGGACGAGAAGACGCTGATGGGTTCCTACTCGTCGTCGGTCGAGATCAATGACGCGGTGGCGCAGCTCGTCTTCGAGGGCTATCGCGACGGGAGCTTCGATTTGACGCGGCTGATCTCGCACCGTTTTCCGCTGGAGGATGCGGCGGAGGCGATCGACCTGGCGTCGCACCCGCAGGCCAGCTCGATGAAGATCGTGATCAAGCCGTAGCGGCGATGCGCTGATCACGAAGTGCTCCAGGTCAGCGGTTTGGTCGCCTGACGGAGGGCCTGTTGGCAAGCGGGGCTATACTATTTCTGACAGTAACCTGATTCATATGTGCGTACTCCAGAGCATGGGAACGGGCCTTCGCCCGGTCGAAGACCGCGAACAACGCCATGTTCAGGACTCGTCAGACCATGTACAGCGCCAAAGTTAGAGGAGTGAAGGACCCCATGCTGGATGCAAAGCGGCTATTTCCTGCCGAAGCCACCGCCCGCGCCGTTGCCGTGAAGTTGTATGAGACGGTCCGCAACCTGCCGATTATTTCTCCGCACGGCCACACCGATCCGCGCTGGTTCGCCGAGAACAAGCCATTTCCCAATCCGGCGGCGCTGTTCATCCAGCCCGACCACTACATCTTCCGTATGCTCTACTCGCAGGGAATCCCGCTGGAATCGCTGGGAATCCCGCAGGAGGACGGCAAGCAGAGCGCCGACCCGCGCGAGGTGTGGCGCATCTTCGCCAGGCACTACTATCTGTACCGCGGCACGCCGACGCGGCTGTGGATGGACTTCGCGCTGGAGAATGTCTTTGGCCTGAGGGAGCGGCTGTCGGCGGCCAACGCAGACGAGTTCTATGAAGCGATTGAGAAGAAGCTGCAGACGCCGGAGTTTCTGCCGCGCGCTCTGTTTGAGCGATTCAATATCGAAGTGCTGGCGACCACGGACGGCGCGGTCGATTCGCTGGAGTTCCACCAGGCGATCAAGGCCTCGGGTTGGAAGGGCCGTGTGCTGCCTACGTTCCGCCCCGACGCCGTGGTGGATGCGGAGTTTCTGGGCTTTCAGGACAAGCTGAAGAAGCTGGGCGAGGTCTCCGGCGAGGACGTGTCGAACTGGAAGGGCTATCTTGCGGCGCTTCGTTCGCGACGGGCTTATTTCAAGAAGAACGGAGCGACGGCCACCGACCACGGACACCTGACCGCACAGACCGCGGACCTGCCGCTGGCGGAGGCCGAGCGGCTGTATCAACGCATCTTCAGCGGACGCCTGCAGCCGGGCGATGAGGAACTGTTCCAGGCACAGATGCTGACCGAGATGGCCGGCATGAGCGTTGAGGACGGGCTGACGATGCAGCTTCACGCCGGCGCCATCCGCAACTACAACGCGGCGGTGTACAAGAAGTTCGGGCGCGACAAGGGCGCCGACATCCCCTCGCCCACCGAGTATGTGCGCGCGCTGCGTCCTCTGCTGACGAAGTACGGCAACGAGCCAAACCTGACATTGATCCTCTTCACCCTCGACGAGACAACCTACTCGCGCGAGCTGGCGCCGCTGGCCGGCCACTACCCGTCGGTCAAGCTGGGCCCGCCGTGGTGGTTCCTCGACTCGCCGGAGGGGATGATGCGCTTCCGCGAGAGTGCAACCGAGACCGCGGGCTTCTACAACACGGTCGGCTTCAACGACGACACGCGCGCGTTTCTGTCGATTCCGGCGCGGCACGACGTCGCGCGCCGCGTCGACTGCGCGTTCCTGGCGCGGCTGGTCGCCGAACACCGCCTGGACGAGGCCGAGGCGTTCGAGTTGGTGAAGGACCTGACCGTGAACCTGGTACGCAAGGCCTACAAGTTCTGAGGTTTGAGGCGGACTCGCTTCCGACACAGACGAGCAGAGAGTAAGACACGGGCCTTGACATAAGGCCCGTGTATATTTATACATATAAAGTGCATGTTTATGCATTTCGTCAGTTGCGGAGCCGACAACGGAAGACGGCCTCCGTAGGTTGGTTTAAGGAACAGAGGCAATTCAAGCCGCAAGCCTTTCTTTGAACTGCTCCGCTTTGAGCTGCAACGGCATTCGAGAGTACAGACAGACGGGCCAATATGAAGCAGCAGCGCCATACCGCAATCCGCGATTTACTCAACCAGGCTCCGGTGCCGAGCCAGGACGAGCTGCGCCGCAGGCTTGCGCGGCGCGGGTTCCATGTGACGCAGGCGACGCTCTCGCGCGATATTCACGAGCTGCGGCTGTCCAAGGGGCCGGCGGGTTATGCGTTGCCGGGCAATGGGGCGGACGAGGATGAGGACAGCTTGCCGGGAATTCGCGAAGTGCTGGGCAGCTTTGGCATCGAGGTCCGCCAGGCCATGAACCAGTTGGTGCTGATTACCACCACCAGCGCCGCGCAGCCGGTGGCGGCAGGCATCGACTACGAGGACTGGCCGGAGGTGGTGGGCACCATCGCCGGCGACGACACGGTCTTGATTGTTTGCCCGGACGAGCGGCAGGCGCGCACGTTGAAGGTACGCATCGAAGGATATATTGGCTGAATTGAACGGAGTATTGCGGGAGCGAAAGACAAATACGGAGATTCTGGCTACGCCGGAATGACGGCTCAATAACTGGAATGACGGCTCGAACAGGATGACGACTTCAGGAATTGATTGGTTGATATGCGGGGACTAGAAACTGAACTCGAAGCGGCGACGAAAGTGCACGGCAACGCGACGGTGCGCACGGCTGTGGCCGGAGTTGGCGGATATGCGGGCGGAGAGCTGGCACGGTTGTTGCTGGCGCACCCGCGGCTGGCCGGGGCCAAGCCGCTCTTTCTGGGGCGCGTGGCCGACAACGCTGCGGGAAACAGCGTTCCGCTGGAGCAGTTGCACCCGCAGTTGGCGCTGGGCGAGGGCAAGCTGCAGCCGGAGGTCCGCGCGTTTAGCTGGGAGTTGATTCGCGATGCGGGCACGGAGATTGTGTTCCTGGCGCTGCCGCACGAGACCTCGCGCCAGTGGGCCCCGGAGTGGCTGGAGCATGGGGTGCGCGTGATCGACCTGAGCGGCGCGTGGCGGCTCGACGACCCGGCGAACCGCGCTGTCTACAAGCTGCACGATGCGGATGCGGCGCTGGCGGAGAAGTTGCAGGCGGAGGCTGTCTTTGGCGCGCCGGAACTGCATCGCGAGGCGATCGCCGCGGCGCGGCTGGTGGCGAATCCCGGATGTTATGCCACGTCGATTATTCTGGCGCTGGCTCCGCTGCTGCGCGCGGGGCTGGTGGATTTGGACCACGGGATCGTGTGCGATGCGAAGAGCGGCGTGAGCGGCGCGGGCAAGGCTGCCACGGCGAAGACGCACTTCATGTACGCGGCGGACAATCTTTCGGCGTACGCGGTCTTCGGGCATCGCCATGTGGGCGAGATGCTGGAGCAGCTTGGATTGACGGCGGAGCAGCTTCAGTTCACGCCGCACCTGCTGCCGATTCCGCGCGGCATTCTTTCGACGATCTATGTGCGGCTTGCGGAACGCATGGAGCCGGAGCAGATTGAGGCGTGCCTGCGCGCGTTCTACGCGGCGAGTCCGATGGTCCGCGTCCATGCCACGCCGGAGCTGCCGCAGATCCAGCATGTGGTGCGCACGAATTACATCGACCTGGGATTTGAGTTGAACAAGGACGGCCGGCGCCTGGTGGTTGTCTCCTGCCTGGACAATCTGCTGAAGGGCGCGGCGGGCCAGGCGGTGCAGAACATGAATGTGATGTGCGGCTGGGACGAAGCGGAGGGCCTGCTGTGAAATATGTGGTCAAGCTGGGCGGTGCCTCCATCGAGGACAAGGCTTTGCTGCACGCGTGCGGCAAGGCGATCTTCGAGCTGGTGCGCGACGGCAACCAGGTGGCATTGGTCCACGGCGGCGGCAAGCAACTGACGCGCGTGTTGGAGCAGATGGGCAAGAAGAGCGAGTTCGTCAGCGGCCTGCGTGTCACCGATGCGGAGACGCGCGATGCCGCGCTGATGGTGTTGGCCGGGCGCGTGAACAAGTCGCTGGTGGCCGCGCTGCGCACGCATGGGCAATCGGCGATGGGATTGGCGGGCGGCGACGGCAACGTCTTTCGCGCGCGCAAGAAGAAGACCGTGCCCGACCTGGGATTTGTGGGAGAGATTGCAGCGACCGATCCGCTGTGGCTCGAAGCGATCTGGAAGATGGACGCGGTGCCTGTGATCTCGTCGATCGCGCTGGGGTTTGACGGCGAGTACTACAACATCAACGCCGACGAGATGGCCGCGGCCTGCGCAATCTGCACCAAGGCCGACGCGCTGGTGTTTCTCACCGACGTTCCCGGCGTGAAGGGAGCTGATGGCGAGGTGATGCGCTGGCTCTCGCTGAAGGACGTGCCGGAGTTGGAGCGCCAGGGGGTTGTCACCGGCGGAATGCTGCCCAAGCTGAATGCGTGCCGCGACGCGCTGACCCATGGCGTGAAGCGCGTGCGCATTCTGCCTGCGGAGTCGGCGCATCTACTACCGGACCTGTGCTCGACCAAGGTCAACGACGGAACGGAGGTCACGGTCGCATGAGGGATGCAATGAAGGATGGTTCGATGAAGCTGGCATCAATCCAGGCGGCGGAGAAGAAGCTGCTGTTGAATACATATCAGCGCACCCCGGTGTTGTTTGTGGGCGGCAGTGGCGTGACTCTGCGCGACGAGCAGGGCGACGAGTACCTGGATCTGTTGAGCGGCATCGGCGTGTCTGCGCTGGGCTACGCGCATCCCGCGGTGGAAGCGGCGATTGCGGCGCAGAGCAAGCGGCTGCTGCACACCTCGAATCTCTTCTATCACGAGCACACGGCGGAGCTGGCGCTGCGGCTGACCGAGATCAGCGGGCTGGACCGCGTATTCTTCTGCAACTCCGGCACGGAGGCGTGGGAGGCTGCGCTGAAGCTGGCGCGGGCGCACGCGGCGCTGCTGCGCGCAGAGGGCAAGAAAGTTGGGACGCGCTTCCTGGCGGTGGAACAGAGCTTCCACGGACGGACGATGGGCGCGGTGGCGACGACGCACAAGCAGAAGTACCGCGAGCCGTTTGAGCCGGTGATGGGGGGCGTGGAGTTCGTGCGCTTCGACGATGTGGCGGACCTGCGCGCGAAGTTCAGCGATGAGGTCTGCGCAATCTGCATCGAGGCGGTGCAGGGCGAGGGCGGCGTTCGTCCGGTGAGCAAGGAATTCATTGCGGCGGCGCGCGAGCTGTGCGATTCCACCGGAGCGCTATTGCTGGCCGACGAGATACAGTCTGGACTGGGGCGCACGGGCGAGTGGTTCGCCTATCAGCACTACGGGATTCTGCCGGACATCACGACGCTGGCCAAGCCGATGGCGAATGGCCTGCCGATGGGCGCGATGCTATGCACGGAAGAGGCCGCGCGCGCCTTCACCCCGGGGATGCACGGGAGCACCTTCGGCGGCGGGCCGCTGGTGTGCGCGGTCGCCATTGCGGTGATCGACACCATGAAGCAGACGGACCTGCTGGCGCACGTCCGCGATGTGGGCGGATACTTCAAGCAACAGCTTGAGTGGCTTCAATCGCGGCACGATTGCATCGTCGCGGTGCGCGGCATGGGGCTGATGCTGGGCATCGAGCTGGACTCGGAGGAGCTGGCGAAGAATGCGGCCTCGGAGATGATGAAGCAACACATTATTGTGAATCGTACCAGCGAGACCGTGCTTCGATTTTTGCCGCCGTACATCCTTGAGCGCGCGCATGTAGACCGGGCCATCGCGGCGCTCGATGGAATCCTCACCACACAACCTTTGAACAGTGCAGCAATGGCCGGCCGAGCGCCGGCAGGAGAAGAAACCCATGGGTAGCAAAGCCGATATGATGAACCCGAAGCCGGACGCCGCCGCAGAGCCGGCGCATTCCGCCAAGCAGCTCGGCATCCAGTCCGACAGCGCGTTTGCCGAGGCCTCCAAGCGTCTATCTGGGCGCGACCTGTGCTCCATCGCCGATCTGTCGGTGGACGAGATGGCGGCGATCATGGACCTCTCGCACTCGGTCAAGAGCAGCCCCGAGGACTTTCGCCACTCGCTGGATGGGCGGCAGATGGTTTTGTTTTTTGAGAAGGCCTCGCTGCGCACACGGCTGACCTTCGAGGCGGCGATCAACACGCTGGGCGGCAACGCGGTCTTCGTCGACCAGACGCAGTCGCCGCTGGGCGAGCGCGAGTCGCTGGCCGACATGGCGCACAATATCGAGCGATGGATGAGCGTGATCGTGCTGCGCACCTACTCGCACGAGACCATCACGGAGATGGCTGCGTGCTCGCGCATTCCAGTCATCAACGCGCTCAGCGACTATGAGCACCCGTGCCAGGCGATCGCGGACTTCTTCACGCTGGAGGAGCGCTTCGGCTCGGCGGAGGGCCTGCGCTTCACCTATGTGGGCGATGGCAACAATGTGTGCCACTCGCTGATGCTGACGGCGGCGCAGTTGGGCGTGCATTGCACGGTTGCCAGTCCCAAGGGATATGCGCCGAAGCTGGACATTATTCACAAGGCCATCGAGATATGCGAGCAGACCGGCGGCAGCATCACGCTGATGCAGGACCCGGTGAAGGCGGTGACGGGCGCGGATGCGGTGTACACGGACGTATGCACCAGCATGGGGTTCGAGCACGAGGCGACCAAGCGCGCGCCCATCTTCAAGCCATACCAGGTGAACGAGGCGCTGATGGCCCACGCGCGGCAGGACGCGGTCTTCATGCACTGCCTTCCGGCGCACCGCAACGCCGAGGTGACCGATGCCGTGCTGGATGGGCCGCAGTCGATCGTCTTCGACCAGGCGGAGAACCGGATGCACGCGCAGAAAGCGCTGCTGCTGATGCTGCTGGGCGGGGCGAAGCGGATATCCAATGCGCGCGACCGCGGCTTGCAGGCGAGGAAGCGAGGCTGACATCTCTCACGCAAATATTACCTACTATTTTTAGAGAGAAAGATTGAGGTCACCATTGCCATGTCAGTAATTCTCGAAACGCTGCCGGTCGGCCAGAAAGTTGGCATCGCCTTCTCCGGCGGGCTGGACACCAGCGCCGCGCTTCATTGGATGAAGCAGAAGGGCGCGCTGCCGTACGCCTACACCGCCAACCTCGGTCAGCCGGATGAAACAGATTATGACGAGATTCCGCGCAAGGCGCTTGAGTACGGCGCGGAGAAGGCACGCCTCATCGACTGCCGCAGCCAGTTGGTGCGCGAAGGTATCGCCGTGCTCCAGTCCGGCGCGTTCCACATCACCACCGCCGGCGCCACCTACTTCAATACCACGCCCATCGGACGCGCGGTCACCGGAACCATGCTGGTGACGGCGATGAAGGAAGATGACGTCAACATCTGGGGCGACGGCTCGACCTACAAGGGCAACGACATCGAGCGATTCTACCGCTACGGTCTGCTGGTCAATCCAGAGCTGAAGATTTACAAGCCCTGGCTCGACGCGACCTTTATCGACGAACTGGGCGGACGGGCCGAGATGTCGGCCTTCATGCAGAAGTCTGGCTTTGGATACAAGATGTCGGCTGAAAAAGCCTACTCGACCGACTCCAACATTCTTGGCGCGACCCACGAGGCGAAAGACCTTGAGTTGCTGACAAGCAGCATGAAGATCGTCGTGCCGATTATGGGCGCGGCCTTCTGGCGCGACGACGTTGAGATCAAGCGCGAAGAGGTTGTTGTGCGCTTCGAGGAGGGCTTCCCGGTTGCGTTGAACGGGACGGAATATGCGGACCCTGTTGCCTTGCTGCTGGAAGCCAATCGGATCGGCGGACGCCACGGTCTGGGCATGAGCGACCAGATCGAGAACCGCATCATCGAGGCCAAGAGCCGCGGCATCTACGAGTCGCCGGGGCTTGCGCTGCTGTATATCGCCTACGAACGGTTGATCACCGGCATCCACAACGAGGACACCATCGAGCAGTACCGCGAGAACGGACGCAGACTGGGCCGCCTGCTGTATCAAGGCCGCTGGTTCGATTCGCAGGCCATCATGCTGCGCGAATCGGCACAGCGCTGGGTCGCCCGGCCCATCACCGGCGAGGTCACACTGGAGCTGCGCCGTGGCAACGACTACTCGATCCTGAACACCGACTCGCCCAATCTCACCTTCAAGCCGGAGCGCCTGAGCATGGAGAAGACCGAGTCCGCCTTCAGCCCGCGCGACCGCATCGGGCAGCTCACGATGCGCAACCTAGACATCACCGACACCCGCGAAAAGCTGTTGACCTACGCGAAGAGTGGTCTAATCACACTGAGCAAAGGTTCTGAGATGCCGCAGTTGAGAAGCGGCAGCGACAAGGAGTAACCCACATGCTGTGGGTCCACGGATTGCATAGTATCTTCGTACCGTTCGACTAGAGAATCCCGAGGCAAGAGCCCGCACGATGTCCAACACAGAACAATCCGCAAAGATGTGGTCGGGGCGCTTCCGCGAACCTCTGGACGCCGCATTCGAGCAGTGGCAGCGGTCGTTTCCGTTCGATGTGCGTCTGCTTCCACAGGAAGTGGCCGCGTCGAAGGCGCACGCGCGGATGATTGCGGCTGTCGGTATTCTGACGGATGCCGAGCTGGAACGAATGATCGACGGCCTCGACCAGGTTGGGGACATCGTGCCCGAGTTCGCGCCGGTTGAGCCGGGATTCGTCAACCCCAGGCTGCTGGGGGCGGAGTTGGGAACGACGCCGCGGTCTATACGCCGCTGGCTCAGCAGGCAGCCGGAGTTCTGCGAAGACCATGTGAAGCACACGCGCATCGTTCTGGCGAAGGACGATCCCCTGCTGCTGCGGATGAAGAACCACTTTGCCATCCAGGCAAATCTCAACCTGGACGGCGATGCTGCGTACGAGGAATTTTCTGCCACGGCAGAGGCCGATCTCGCCGCCTCCATGGTCCACGCCGAGGACATTCACCACTTCGTCGAGCTTCAGCTCACCCGGGTGATCGGTCCGCTGGCGTTGAAGCTGCACACGGGACGCAGCCGCAACGAGCAGATTGCCACCGACATGCGGCTATTTGTGCGCGAGGCGATCGACAACATCATGAAAGGCCTGCGCAGGTGGGCGCTGGCGCTGCTCGAACTCGCGGAACAGGCGGGCGAGGCGGCGATGCCCTCGTACACGCACATGCAGCGGGCGGAGCCGGTGCTGGTGGCGCACTGGCTGCTGGCGTATGTGGCAATGATCGAGCGCGATGTTTCGCGGCTCGCGGATGCGCGCAGGCGGATGAATCTGTGTCCTCTGGGTTCGGGAGCGGTTGCGGGCGCGACGCTTGCGCTGGACCGCGCGATCGCGGCGCGGGAACTGGGGTTCGACGGGCCTACGCCCAACAGCATGGACGCGACCAGCGACCGCGACTTTCTGCTTGAGTTCACGCAAGCCCTGGCCACGCTGGGCGTTCACATCTCGCGGTTTGCCGAGGAACTGACGATTTACTCGACGGCGGAGTTTGGGTTTCTCGATCTGCCGGAGGCCTTCTCGACCGGATCGAGCGCGATGCCGCAGAAGAAAAATCCGGACTTTACGGAGCTGCTACGCGGCAAGAGCGCGCGGCTGATTGGTGCGGCGACGACGCTGGCCGTGCTGCTGAAGGGGCTGCCGCTGGCGTACAACAAGGACTTGCAGGAGGGCCAGGAACCGGTCTTCGACGCAGCGGACACAGTCCGCGGGATTCTGGGGATTCTGCCTGCGTTCACGCGCTCGCTGAAGTTCAACTTTGAACGGATGAAGACGGCTGCGGCGATGGGCTATCTGAACGCGATGGCTGCGGCGACCTATCTCTCGAACAAGGGCGTTCCGTTCCGCAAGGCGCACGAGATTGTGGGCAATGCGGTGCGGCTGGGGTTGGAGAGCGGGCGCGAGCTGGACGCGCTTTTGCTAGCGGAGTTGCAGGGGTTGAGTCCGGCGTTCGGCGAAGATTTCCATGCGGCGATTTTGCTGGAGGCCACGCTGGATTGCCACGATGTAATCGGCGGCACGGCGCGCGCGCGGGTGCGTGCCGCGCTGACCGAGGCCCGCCAGCGGCTGAGTTCGGACGCATTGGCGCAACTCTGAGAAGATAGAGAGAGGAGCTTCATCAACTTGTCCAGCTCGTCCCTGATGGCCGCCAGCGAATCCACCGCATCGACGCGCGCGCGTGCGGGTGGCGCGGTGGTGCGCAAGGCGCGGCTACAGGACGCGGTCAACATCTTCGAGCTGGTCAACTCGCTCTCCGGCGATGGAACTCTGCTGCGCCGCAACTACGCGGACATCTGCGAGAACGTGCGCGACTTCGCGGTGGCCGAGTCGGAGAGCGGCATCTTTCTGGGCTGCGGTGCGCTGCACCTGTATGGGCCGCACCTGGCCGAGGTGCGGTCGATCGTGGTGAAACCGGAGGCCAAGGGGCAGGGCGCGGGCGGGCGGATTCTGCTCGCGTTGCTGGAGGAGGCCGAGGAGCAGGGCGTCGCGTCGGTGTGCCTGTTCACGCGGATTCCCGACTTCTTCTTCCACTTCGGTTTCCGGCTGGCCGACCGGACGACGCTGCCGGACAAGATATACAAGGACTGCCAGGCCTGTCCGCGGCTGTATGCGTGCGACGAAGTGGCGATGGTGCGCGGGCCGCTGCCCCGGATTGCAGTGCTTGGGCCGACGCGCATCGCGCAGCCGGAGCTGGTGAAGCTGCAGGTGGGCCACATCGCTCATCTTGTTGAGGATGGGCCCGAAGGGGCTGGCGCGATCGTGCCCCAGACGGCGACAGAACGCTGAACGAGACTGCCCGGAGCCGGACCGGAATCGGGAGATGCAGCGGCAACTTTGCCTCCAGATTCGCGTCTAATTCTATGAATGCGTGATTTCGCAGGAGTGTATTCTTGAGGTGTACCCGCAGGAGGTTTCCAGTGCTTCGTCCAACCCAGTCGCGTTGGTTTCAGGCAGTTTTTGCATTTGCGCTCGCCACTGCGTTTCTTGCGTTCGGGATGCACGGGCAGACGGGACCTTCGACGCTCCCGGCCGCTCCAGCAGCGGCGTTGGCGGCGACGAATGGGACGCAGCCGGCGGCCACGACCGCGGTTGCCACGATCCATGCGCGCACCAACCTGGTGGTGGTCGATGTGGTGGTCACCGACTCGAAGAAGAACCCGGTGCATGGGTTGCAGAAGTCGGATTTTACCCTGATGGAAGATGGAAAGCTGCAGGTGGTCCGGAGCTTCGAGGAGCATAGCTCCTCGCCCGCGGCGGAGCAGATTGAGTCGGCACCGAAGCTGCCTGCCGGCCTGTTCACCAACAAGTCGGCAGCCCCGGCCAATGGGCCGGTGAACGTGCTTCTGCTGGATTATCTGAACACTCCGGTGGCCTCGCAGCCATACGCGCGCAGGCAGTTGCTCGAGTTTCTGGACAAGGCGCCGGCTGGAACGCGCATTGCCATCTTCGGCATGACGACGCACTTGTACATGCTGCAGGGGTTTACATCGGACATGGCGGTGTTGAAGGCCGCGCTGACGTCGAAGAAGGGGACGCCGCAGGTCTCGGACATCCTGACGGACGCGGTCAACAGTGGGCCGATGGGCACAACCGCGTTCTCGGACGCTGCTGCGCAGTATCCCGATGTGACGCAAGAGATGCTCGACGATATGGCGCGAGTCGATGCTCAGATTACCGCGGAGGAGCAGAACAACCGGATGCTCTACACTCTGAACTCGTTCGACCAACTGGCGCGGTACCTGGTGGGCATTCCCGGGCGGAAGAACGTGATCTGGTACTCCGCCAGCTTTCCTCTGAACGTCGAGCCCAATGTCAACGAGGCCGATCCGAACGACTCGGTGATCCGCAACGACGATGCGGTGCGCAAGACGGACAACCTGCTGACGCGCGCGCAGGTTGCGATGTATCCGGTGGACGCGCGTGGGCTGCAGACCGATCCGACCATCAGCGTGACGAACATGGAGATGAATGGTGTTCCCACCGGGGCCGCCGCCTCCACCGCATCGATGGATTTCCAGGTTCAGAGGGCGAATGAGCAAGGGACGATGGAGGCCATGGCGCAGGACACCGGCGGCGAGGCGTTCTACAACACCAATGGACTGACGCAGGCGGTGTCGAAGGCGGTCGAGGAAGGCTCGAATTACTACACGCTGACGTACTCGCCGGCCAACCTGCAGTGGGATGAGAGGTTCCGGACGATCAAGGTCAAGGTGGCTGAGCCGAGCGTGCAACTTACATATCGCAATGGCTACTTTGCCATCGACCCCAGCGACCGGAACCGGGTGAACGTGCAAGGGGCGGCCACGGCCCTGGTCCAGACGAACACCATGTCGGCGGCCATGATGCACGGCGGGCCGGACCCGGCGGAGATCCTGTTCAAGGTGAGAATTCGCCCCGCGAATACGCCACCGCAGGCGGCGATACTGGCGAGCAACGAGTCCAATCCCGATCCCAAGGTAAAGATCGAGGGGCCGTTCAAACAGTTTGGAGTGGACCTGGTGCCGGATGCGCACGCGGTCAATTGCCGCCTGGGGGCCGACGGCAACCACCACTGCGCGCTGGAGGTCTGGACCTTCGTCTACAACACCAATGGAGACAAGCTCATCACCGCGAGCCGGCGCGTGCATCAGATGCTGACTCCGGCGCAGTACAACAGCTTGCTGAGCGGGGTCATGGCGTTCCACCAGCAGATCAGCGTGCCGGTGAAGGGCCAGTACTATCTGCGCACCGCGATTCACGATCTGGAATCGGACAACGTAGGGGCGGTGGAGGTCCCGGTTTCGGCGGTGGCGCGGCTAGACCCGCTGAAGGAGGTTGCAGGAGGGCCTTCCAGCTCTGCTCCCGATGCGACCGGCAAGCCCACTGCCCCGACGACGCAGACTCCCGCTCCGGCGGGCGGGGTGGCCACTCCGTAGTAAGCTCAAACGTAGCGTGTCTACCGCACTGATCGAAATCTTTGAGCAGGAGTACCGCGAGCTGCGCCCGCGCGCGCCCATTCCTGCGCTGGACATCCGCTTCCGCCGGTTCACTTCGCTGAATACCACGATCCGGCTGCGCGAGGGGCGGCTGCTGGTGCGGCTTTCAGACCTGCTGGAGGCGGCGCCGGAGCCGGTGCACCACGCGATCGCGCACATCCTGCTGGCCAAGCTCTACAAGAAATTGCCGATCGCGCGCGCCCATGCGGACCGCTATCGGCGGTATATCACTTCGGAGGCGGTGGCGCGGCAGGCGGAACGGATCCGCCAGACGCGCGGGCGCAAGACGGTCCTCACGGCCGAGGGTCGTTGCTACGATCTGGACGAGGTCTTCGAGGGCCTGAACACGCGCTTCTTTCACGGGCTGCTGGGACGGCCGCAACTGACCTGGAGCGCGCACCACGCGCGGCGGATGCTGGGCCACTACGACGCGGCGCACAACACCATCATAGTGAGCCGCGTCTTCGACCGGGCTGACACCCCTCGATGTGCCATCGAGTATCTGCTCTATCACGAGATGCTGCACCTGAAGCATCCGGTGCGGGTGAAGGCGGGGCGGCGCTGCGTGCATTCCAGGGCGTTTCAGGCGGAGGAGCGGCTGTTTCCCGAGTTGGAGGCGGCCAAGGCGTATCTCAAGCGGCTGTAGCTTGCGTTGCGACGGAAGAGCGGGTCAGTCGGAGTGGGAGTGCTTGGAGCCGCCGGTGGCTTGGCGATGGGATGGGTGGTCGCTGGCGATGACGCCGTCGTGGAGGGTGACGATTCGGTGGGCGTACTCGGCGATGTCCGGCTCGTGGGTGACGATGATGACGGTGTTTCCCTGGGCGTGGAGGTGGTCGAAGAGGGCCATGATCTCGTCTCCGGTCTTGGAGTCGAGGTTTCCCGTGGGCTCGTCGGCGAGGATGATGGAGGGGTGGTTGACCAGGGCGCGGGCGATGGCGACGCGCTGGCGCTGGCCTCCGGAGAGCTCGTTGGGCTTGTGCGTCATGCGGGCGCCGAGGCTGACCGACTCGAGCACCTCCTTGGCGCGCGCGATGCGTTCGGCCGAGGGGGTGCCGTTGTAGATCAGCGGCAGCTCGACGTTGTGCAGGGCGGTGGCCCGGGCCAGCAGGTTGAAGGTCTGGAAGACGAAGCCGATCTCCTTGTTGCGGATGCGGGCCAGCTCGTCGTCGTTGAGCGCGGAGACGTCGTGTCCGTTGAGCCAGTAGCGGCCCTGGGTGGGCGAGTCGAGGCATCCGATGAGGTTCATCAGGGTGGACTTGCCGGACCCGGAGGGGCCCATGATGGCGACGTACTCGTTGTGCAGGATGCGCAGGTTGATGCCGCAGAGGGCGTTGACCTGCTGCTCGCCCATCTCGTAGGTCTTCCAGAGATTGCTGGTGACGATGACCTCGCCGTCGTGGGGGCCGTCGGCGGTTTCAGGCGTGGTGTCGGTGGCGGTTTCAAGGGGCATCGGTTGCTCCGGATGGATCATGACTTGCTGTCGTCGTCGGTGGTGACGGGAGTGGAGTTGTCGCGCTTGACCGGGGTGCCGCTCTTGAGGGCGCGCAGCACCTGGTAGCGGCCGGTGACGATCTCGTCGCCCTGCTTGAGGCCGGAGAGGACTTCGATATCGGTGGCCCCGGTGACTCCGGTGGTGACGGGGACGAAGTTGGCGCGGAGCTTTCCTCCGCTGGTGGTGAGCAGGTAGACGCCCTGGGCGAGTACGGGCTTAACGAGCGCGCCGGAGTTTGTGGTGGCGGAGACGGGTGCGTTGGAGGGTTTGCCGGCGTGGGCTGCGAGGTCCTTTTCGATGGCGGGGTCGCGCTGCACCAGGGCCTGGATGGGGATGGTGAGGGTATTGGGCTTGTCGGCGACGGTGATTTTGGCGGTGGTGGAGAGGCCGGGGCGGAGGTCTTCGAGGTGTGCTTCGGGAATCTGGTCGAGGGTGACGACGACCTTGAAGTCCTTGGCCTCCTCGGTTCCGGTGGTGGACTGCGAGGTGGCGACGCCGGTGGTGCGCAGCAGGGCCTGATCGCCGACCTCGGTGACGTGGCCCTTGAAGGTGCGCCCCGGGAGCGCGTCGACGGTGACATCGGCGGACTGGCCGAGCCGGAGGTTGACGATGTCGGTCTCGTCGACCTTGATCTCGGCGGTGATGACGGACATGTCGGCGAGGGTCATCAGGGTGGAACCCTCGGCGTTCTGGATGCCCACCACGACGGTCTCTCCCTCGCGCACGGGAACGTTGGTGACCAGGCCGTCGAAGGGGGCGCGGCTGATGGTTTTGTCGAGGGCGTCGAAGTTGGCGCGCTGGCTGGCGACGGCCTGATCGAGATGGGCGCGCTGGGATGCGGTCTGGGCGCGGGACTGGGCGAGCACGGCGACGCGCTGGTCCAGGGTGGCGGCGGAGACGTCGTAGGCGGCTTTCTTGGCGTCGAAGTCCTGCTTGGCGATGAGCTGGGCGGTGTAGAGGGCCTGGGCGCGGTCGAAGTCGAATTTTTTCTGCTCCAGGTCGGCCTTGGCCTGGGTGATGTTGGCCTGGGCGGTGTTCTCGGCCGCGACGTAGGAGGCGATGTCGGTCTTGGAGCTGGCGATGGCGGCCTGTTGGGCATCGACGGTGGCCTCCGGCTGCACGCTCTCAACCCGCGCCAGGATGTCTCCCTTATGGACGCGGTCTCCCTCTTTGACATACAGGTGAGTGATGCGTCCAAAGGAGGTTGCGCCGATGTTGACATAGTTCTTCGGCTTGATCTGGCCGGTGCCGCTGACGGTGGAGATGAGGTCCTCACGCACCACCTTGCCGGTGGCGACCTTGGTGATGCCGGCCTGCCCGTGCAGGATGGTGCCGGCGGCGATGCCCGCAAGGGCAAGGACGATGACGACGACGATGACGATCTTTTTAGTGCTCATGCGATCTTTCTATGCTCCTGACGGAGAGGGTGCGCTGAGAGCAGGTACGCGGATCCGGGTGCGATGGTTCCGTTGCGGGTTGTCAATGGCTGTGCAAGACAAGCTCTTCGTAGTCGATGATAGCAGGGATGGGGCGGCGGCCCGGCTTGAAACGCTGGAGAGGGCGCACTACAATGAGGCATGGGTTTCGGTCCCTGCGCCGTACCAAGGGGCTACGGGGCCAAACGCCGCGGCGTGAGACGGAACCGTGCTGGTGAAGTTTCCGAAGCAGGAGTATTGCAGGCGATGAGAGCAGCGGGTGGATTGGTTCTGGGCGCGATGTTGTTTTCGATGGGGTGGGGCAGCGCGCATGGGCAGCAGGCGACGGCTCCCGCAGCCCAGGCTGCGACGGCCCCCGATGGCGTGACCCAGTCGGCGCCGACGGTGGAGAAGCCGAACCCGCTGCATCGGCGGATCACCGACAAGGAGCGGGTTGCTCAGCAAAAGGACCTGAAGCAGGAGTTGCGGGGCGATTTCAAGACCTGGCTGGATGAGGATGTGCGCTGGATCATCACCGACACCGAGCACCAGGCGTTCATGCACCTGACCAACGATGAGGAGCGGGAACAGTTCATCGAGAACTTCTGGCAGCGGCGCAACCCCAGTCCCGACTCACCCGAGAACGAGTACCGCGACGAGATCTACGCGCGAATTGCCTATGCGGACGAGCACTTCGCCGCGGGCAAGCCCGGTTGGATGACCGACCGCGGGCACGTCTACATTGCATACGGCAAGCCGGACGAAATCGATGCGCACCCCAGCGGCGGCTCGTACGATCGGCCAATGGACGAGGGCGGCGGAAACACGGTGACCTTCCCGTTCGAGGTGTGGCACTACCGGTATATCGAGGGGATCGGCGACAACATCGACCTGGAGTTTGTGGACACCTGCCAGTGCGGCGACTACCACTACACCATCGACCGGTCGGAGAAAGACGCCCTGCTGCACGTTCCCAACGCCGGGTTGACCCAGGCCGAGGAGAGCGGACAGGCCAAGAAGGAGGACCGGTTCCAGGGCGGCGGGCTGGAGCAGCTTGGCCTGGGCCCGGGGATGCAGCAGCAGTTGCAGAACAAGCAGTTCGACCGCATCGATCTGATGGCGAAGATCATGGCGCCGCCGCCGGTGAAGTACCAGGACATGGATGAGTTCTTGGCGAGCTCCAAGATCCTGACCGGGCCGCCGTTCCTCTTCGATGTGCGCACGGACTATGTGAAGGTGACCAACGACACGGTGATTGTGCCGATCACGGTCCAGGTGAAGACCTCGGACATCACATTCGAGACCAAGGACGGGGTGTCGGTGGGCAAGATCGACATCGAGGGGCGCGTCTCCAACATGACGCACAAGGTCGTTCCCGGGGGATGGTTCGGGGACACGGTGGAGGTGAGTACGCCGAGCGAGTTGCTGGCGGCGACTCAGAAGGGGTCCAGGGTGTACTGGAAGGCCCTTCCGCTGAAGCCGGGTCTGTACAAGATCGATATCGTGATCAAGGACACGAACAACCCGGACCATGTGGGACGATGGACGCGCAGCATCAATGTGCCCAAGTTCGACGACGACACGCTGGGCCACTCGTCGCTGATCCTGGCCGACCAGATGGAACGCGTCCCGTCGAAGGAGATCGGGGGCGGGAACTTCGTGATCGGCAACACGCGGATCAGGCCGCGCGTGGCGGCCAATGGGCCTGTGGCGGCGCCGGTCAGCTTCAGCCGCGCGCAGAACCTGAACTTCTGGATGCAGGTGTACAACCTCGGGATCGACGAGAAGAGCAAGCAGAACAATGCGACGATCAACTACCAGATCCTGGACCTGGGAACGAACAAGCTGGTGTTGAATTCGCAGGAGCCGGCCTCGGCGCTGAGCCCCAATGCGGACCAGTTGACGCTGGAGAAGAGCCTTCCGCTGGCCAGTTTGCAGCCGGGACAGTACCAGGTGAAGATCAAGGTGAACGATGGAGTGACCAAGCAGGAGACCGAGGAGTCGGCAAAGTTTACCGTGAACTGATTGCGGGTTTGCGCGGAGTGGGGCCGAAGCGCCGCGGTCGAAGAGCGCTCGGCGGAAGCAGATTGAGGACGGATGCGGGGTCAATACGGCGAAACGGTTACGCGGATTGTTTGCGATGACCGGATGCCGGCGCAGAGCGTCCTGACGGGCCAGCTTTTGGCGGCCCGCATTTGAGGAGAAGGCCGGCGACGCACAGGGGATGCGGACTGTGCAACGCTGCTGGATACGGTTCGGGTTTGCGTTCGGCGCTCTGACGCTCTCACTGGCGCCGGGGATGATGGTTGCGGCTTCGGCCGCGACGGTCTCCGGGGTGGTGCGCGACATCCACGGAGTGGCGCAGATGGGAGCGCTGGTGGAGGCGGTCTCAGCCGCATCGGGCAGCGTGGGCACGGCGTACACGGACATGGCTGGGCGGTACCGGATCGCCAATCTGGCTGCGGGCAGATACCAGGTGCGGGCGACGGCGGCGTTGTTTGCGCCCGCGACGCGGGGCAATCTGCGGCTCACCGCCGGGATGCGGGCGACGGTGGACCTGACGCTGAGCATGTTGAGCGACCCGGTGGCGTGGCTGCCGGCCCAGCGGCGCAAGGCGGATGAGCCGGGCGACGACTGGACCTGGACGTTGCGCTCGGCGGCGAACCGGCCGATCCTGCGCATGATGGGCGATGGCAGCGTGGAGCTGGTTTCATCGGGTGCGAGCGAGGCCCCGCGCGGTGTGCCGGTCGAGGCGCGCGTCGCCATGATGAGCGGCGACGGAGGATTTGGCGGGGGCGGGGCCCACGGCGTGGTTGCGCTGGACCGGGCAGGGAATGACGGTTCGGATGTGGCGATGCGGGCATCGGTTGCGGCGGCCTATGCGAGCGCGCCGGCGACTGAGATCGATGCGGGATACGAACGGCGGGGGTTGCTCGCTGGTGGGTCGCGGCTGGTGGTGAGCTATGCGTCGCATCCGGAGATGATGACCTCCGGCGGCGCTGGCAACGGCAACGTCATGGGCATGCAGACGATGCGCATGGCGAGCGCCGAGAAGATGCAGTTGGGCGACAGTGTGGACGTGGAGGCCGGAGGCACGGTCTACGCGATCCGAACCGCGGGAACCGCGTTGACGGCACACCCGTTCCTGAACGTGACGGTGCATCCGGGCGAGGTGTGGGCGGTGCGCTACAGGCTGGCGACCTCGCGCGACGTGCAGGACTTCGACGGACTGGACTCAATCGCGGCGGAGGTTCCCGTAGCTGTCGCGTGCGGCGCGCGGCTCTGCACCGAGAGCGGCACGCATCAGGAGATTGCGCTGAGCCGGAGGGCCGGAGGCGGTCTGCTGCAGGCAGCCGTGTACCACGATGCGATCGCGCGGACTTCCATTGCGGGAACGGGCGCGATGGACGCGGCGGAGTTGGCTGGGAGCGGCGGTCCGAGCGGAGTCGTCGTCGATACGGAGACGGGGAGCTTCCGCGCACTGGGCGCGGGGATTACGACCAATGGGGTGAGCCTTACGCTGAGCGAGCCGCTGACCGAGGGCCTGTGGGCGGCTCTGGAGTTTGTGAGCGGCGCTGCGCTGGAGACAGGAAACGGGCAAGGGCTGGCGGGGCTGCAACCGGCATCGGCCGAGGCGGCGACCGTCGCTGTGAAGGGGCGGGTGCTGCGCACCGGCACCAAGCTGCGCGCGGCCTACCGCTGGCAGCCGCGGCGTCTTGCGACCCCAGTGGGGCCGTACGATGCGTTCAGCGACCAGGCGTTCCTCAGCTTCACTCTGCGCCAGGCGGTTCGCTGGGGAGACAGACTGCCCGAAGGGCTGGAAGCCACCATCGACGGCACCAACCTGCTGGCTGAGGGCTATCAGCCGTTTCTGTCGGCGGATGGACGCACGCTGTTTCTGGCGCAGACTCCGCGGACGATTCAGGGCGGGCTGTCGTTGACGTTCTAGTCAGCGCAAAGACTTAGAGCTTATCCGTAAAT
>PLOU01000215.1 GCA_003142235.1 Granulicella sp. | reverse complement strand
ATCCTTCGATTGGAAAAGACTCTAACTTGTAAGCTGAGTTGCCAGTTCGACGTAGAGGTCCACGCACTCCAGCAGTTCCTTCTTGCTGATCCGCTCCTGCGGCGTGTGCGCGACGTGGATCGATCCCGGCCCCAGCAGGAACGGCTCGCCCCACGCCGTCAGCATGGGAATGTCGGTGGCGAACTTTGCCACCATCGTTGGCAGCTCGCCCACGCGCCTCATGCGCACGCACGCCAGGTCGAGCGAGGTGCTGACCTCGGCGCGGCCCGCAACCACGCGCCGGATCGCGTCCTTCACCTCCTGCGACGGCCCGACGGTACGCACCAGCAGGTGCGCCTCTGCCTTGTCCGCGACGACATTAGGCGCATAGCCGCCGGAGATCAGTCCAATGTTCACCGTCGTCGCGCCCGCCTCGCCGAACTCCGGCTCGATCGGCAGCGGCATCGCCAGCACATCGTGCAGCGCCTCCACCAGCTTGGCAATCGCCGACTCGCCCAGCTCCGGGTACGCCGAGTGCGCCATCCGCCCGTGCGCGCGCAGCTCCACCCGCAGCGCTCCCTTGGTGGCCAGCGCCAGGTGGTTGCCGGTCGGCTCGCCGTTGATCAGGAAGCGCGATCCGCGCGGGTTCGCGTTGGCAACCTTCGCTCCGGCCGAGTCGCGCTCCTCGCCCACCACGAACAGCAGCCCAACCTTCACGCCCGCCTCGCGCAGGCGCTCTGCCGCGGCGACCTGCGCCGCGATGATTCCCTTGGCATCGCACGCGCCGCGCCCGTACAAAAACTCATCGTCTTCTCGGCATCCGAAGAACGGCGGAACGGTGTCCATGTGGGTCGAAAGAACCACATCGGGCGTAGCACCCTGCTCCGCAGCGTACACATTGAATCGCTCCCCCTCGCCGTCTCCGGGTGTCAGCGCAGGATCGCGCTGTTCCACCGCCATGCGCTCCACCGCGTAGCCCTGCGTGGCAAGATACTCGGCGAGAAACGCACCAACCGCGCCCTCGTGGTACGAGGTGGATTCAATGTTGACGAGCTTGCGCGTCAGGTCGATGGCATCGATGTTCATGTGATTCCAGAATAAACCCGACGGCCTTCTGCGGGCATCGCAGACGCGCCGATTAGACTGGAAGAGATGACTTCGACGCACGCGACTCACCCCACTCCACCAATCGCCTCGCAGGTCCGCTCGCTGGACGCTCTGCACGGCCCGACCGGTCGGCTCGAAGCTCTCCTCAACACAGGAGTCGCGAATGCGCCCTACGCGGCGCTGGTCTGCCATCCCCACCCGTCGGGCGGCGGCACCATGCACAACAAAGTGGTCTATCACGCGATGAAGGTCTTCTCATCCTTCGGACTTCCCGTGTTGCGCTTCAACTTTCGCGGCGTTGGCCTCAGCGAGGGAGAGCACGACCAGGGGCGCGGCGAGCAGGAAGACGTGCGCGCCGCGCTCGACTGGCTCGACGCGGAGTTCCATCGCCCGATTCTCTTCGCGGGCTTCTCCTTCGGCGCGCAGGTCGGTCTGCGGGCCTGCTGCGGCGATGCGCGCGTTGCGGGGTTGATCGGGCTGGGCCTGCCGGTCCACGCCGCCGAGCGAAACTACACCTACGGCTTCCTCCCGCAGTGCTCTGCGCCCAAGCTCTTCATCAGCGGCGACCACGACGAGTTTGGCCCCCGCGATCTGCTGACCGCCGCGTTCCAGCGCGCGCCCGAGCCGAAGCGGCTGGTCTGGATCGCCGGTGCCGACCACTTCTTTCAGGGAACAAATGAATCGCCCGGCGCAAAGCTCAACCGCATGCAGGCGGAGATGCGCTTGTGGCTTCGCGAGACGTTCGCGTTGGTGGGGATGGCCAACCAGCCGGACCTTCGCATTTAGCCCGCAACCGTCTCACCAAGTCCTAACCTGGTCCAAACCTGGTTCAGACCTGGTTCAGGCTTAACCAACATCGATCGAAGACTCTGGGACTTACGCGTCCACACTAGAGTACCGCCATGAACGACGAAACCCCAACAGCGCCGGATGCCGGGTGCCCACCCCGATTCTGAGATGTAAGGGCGTCGATCGTCAGCCACGCTACGCCAGCACCACGATGGGTTGCATCAGCGTCCCCGCAATCCGCTTCGCAATCCCCAGCAGCTCCGCCGGGCCGGTAAAGACCTTCACCAGCGGTGCGCCCGAGTACTCCGGCAGGTTCACCTGCATCCCGTTGCGCAATCGCCCCGCCGCCTGCTCGTCCACCGTCACCGACGGCATCTCCGGCAGCAGCGTCCGCGGATGAGGCATCCGCCGCTCGATCTCTCCCGCCTGGCCCGCCAGCGCCTTCAGCTCGTCGAGCCCAATCGCCTGCGCCAGCGAAAACGCCCCAGCCTCGGTCCGCCGCAGCGAGGCCAGATGCGCCCCGCATCCCGCCAGCGCGCCCAGCTCGTGCGCCACCGAGCGCACGTATCCGCCCGCCGAAACCTGCATCTCAAACCGCGCCAGATCGCCGTCGATAGACAGCAGCTCAAACCGATGGATCACGATCCGCGCCAACTTCATCTCCACCGGCTTGCCCGCCCGTGCCAGCTTGTGCGCCGGGACCCCGCCGATCTTCTTCGCGGAAAACACCGGCGGCATCTGCTCCATCTCGCCGTGGAACCGCTCGGCCAGCCCGCGCAGCTCGGCCAAATTCTTCTCCAAAGGACGAGCCTCGCCCGCCGCCGTTCCCTCCGCGTCGAACGTATCGGTCGCAAATCCAAACCGGATCGTCCCCTCGTACGCCTTCTCCGCCGTGCCGAAGAACTGCGCCAGCCGCGTGTACTTGCCCAGCAGCAGCGGCAGCACTCCGGTGGCCATCGGATCCAGCGTTCCCAGGTGTCCCACCGACCGTTCGTCCGTGGCCCTGCGCACAATATCCACCACATCGTGCGAGGTCATCCCCGTGGGTTTGTCCACTACCAGCAATCCATTCATCCCTACCAGACTACGCGGTCTTGACCACACGCACCGCCCCACCCATATCCTCGCAGTGGTTTGCTCGTATTTTGAAGGGGACGGGCTTCAGCCTGTCCATCAGTGCCGAGAAATTAATGGACTTAAGCCCCCGAGGAAATCTTCATCTCATCCAGTTCGCCTTGAATCGGTTCCATCGGTGGAGATCGGTGTTAAGCCTTTGCCTAACTCTCAACCCCGCCGCCCCGCCGCACCAGCGACAGAAACTCATTGCGCGTCTGCATCTGTGTCTTGAACACGCCGCGCATCGCCGAGGTCACCGTCGCCGAGTGCTGCTTCTCCACACCGCGCATCATCATGCACAGGTGCTGCGCCTCCACGATCACGCCCACGCCCTGCGGCTCGATCGCCTGCACAATCGCGTCCGCAATCTCGGTCGTCAGCCGCTCCTGCACCTGCAAGCGCCGCGAGTACATCTCCACCAGCCGCGGGATCTTCGACAGCCCGATCACCCGCCCGCTCGGCACATACGCCACATGCACCTTGCCGAAGAACGGTAGCAGGTGGTGCTCGCACAGCGAATAAAATTCGACGTCCCGCACCATCACCATCTCGTCGTACTCCACCTCGAACAGCGCCCCGTTCAGCACCGTCACCACGTCCATCGCGTAGCCCTGGGTCAGGAACGACATCGCCTTCTCCACGCGCTCCGGCGTCTGCGCCAGCCCATCGCGCGCGGGGTCCTCGCCGATCCGCCGCAGCAGCTCGCGATAAATCTCCTGCGTCGTCAGCCCTGCCGCCAAGCCCTCTTCCAATACTGTCCGTGTGCTCATAGCGATTCAGCCTCTCTCAATCAATCCCATAACCTGTCGTCATCCCGACCGGAGCGTCACATACTGCCGTCATCCCGACCGGAGCAGTGGACGGTTTCATCGTCCGTTGCGGAGTGGAGGGACCCCCCGCATTTGTTTGTTTGCTGCTCGATCCTACTCCGCGTACTCGAACGAATTGTTCCCCGTCTCCTCGATCCTTACCCGCACAACCTTCGCGCCCGTAAATCCCTGAAAGATGCGGTAGACCTCAGCCGTAAAGTTCTCCGTCGTCGAAACCTGCTCGCTAAACGCCTCCAGCGTATTCAGGTTCATCCCGTCGAACCGCTCCAGCAAATTCCTTCGCGCAAACGCATCCAACTCGCCCAGGTCGCAGACCATCCCCGTCCCCGCATCCACCGGCCCGCCCAGCGTCACCTCCACCGCATAGTTGTGCCCATGCCCATGCGGGTTGTTGCACTTCCCGTAGACCGCACGATTTTCATCCGCGCTGTACGCCTCGGTGTGCAGCCGGTGCGACGCGCTCAGTCTGTACCGCCGCGATAGATACGCCTTCGGCCCCGCACTTGTAGCCACGCCAGCCGCCATTCAACGCTCCCCATAGTAATCCGCAAACAGGTCGGACCTCTCATACACCCGCACCCGGTGCAGCCTCGCACCAGGAACCTTTCCCTCCAGCCGCCGCCAGATTGCAATCGCAATGTTCTCCGTCGTCGGAACCATTCCCGTTCCCGCGGCAAACTCCGGGACCTCCAGATTGAGATGCCGATGGTCGTACACACTCACCACCTCGCGCTCCAGAATCTCCTTCAGATCCTTCAGATCGACCACAAATCCCGACACCGGATCGACCTCGCCCGCCACCGTCACCTCCAGCGTGTAGTTGTGCCCATGCCCGTTCTTATTCGCGCAGCGGCCAAAGACGCGCCGGTTCTCGTCCTCGGTCCACGCCTCATTCCAGTAGTAGTGCGCCGAAGAAAACTCCGCCTTCCGTGTCAGAAGAATCATGATTCCCCATCTCGCAGCCGCTGTTGCCGTTGCTCGTTTTCTCTGTCCCGCCTCTCAAACTGTCATCCTGAGCGGAGTGACTCACAGCTTCATCGTGGGTCACGGAGTCGAAGGACCCCGACAAACTCAACCCAACCACTTCCGACCGCACCTTTCTCCCACAAAACTCGCACTTGCTTTTGTCTTTAGGATAAGCAATCGCTCGTCGTTACAGCACAAGCTATTAGACGCCGCACAAAAGCCCCGGATTCGCACTTTGCAACCTACCGGCCAACCTTGTATCTCCGTCCCTTCCAATCCACCGACCTCGTCACTCGATGGTGAAGATAGCTCCGCACCAGCAGCCAGCAGAACATCGGGACGCCGAGAATCGAGATCGCCACATCGCCCGCCGGAAAGTTCGACCGCGCCGCGCGTTCATAGAACCGCCAAAGCGTCCGCAGCCACAGCAGCCAGATCAGCAAGACCACCGCCGGCTGCCACGCTAACCGCGACGACCGCAGCTCCAGCGCCAGTATCGGCAGCCCGAAGAAGAGCAGCAGGTCCAGCACGCGCCCCGCCACCAGCCACAGCGGCCGCGGAAACAGCAGCGCCAGGTTCTTCGTCCAACCCTCCACCATCTCCGGCAGCGAGCGGTACATCCGCGCCGCCAACGCGTCCGGCGCATAGCGGAAGCGAATTGCGTGCCGCGCGCGTTTGATCTTGCGCGCCAGCGCCACGTCCTCCAGAATCTCCAGCCCCACCACGCGATGCCCGCCCACGGCAAAGTATGCCTCGCGCTCCACCAGCAAAAACTGCCCATTCGCCGCCGCCACGCGGCTCGCCGGATCGTTCACCCGCTTCGGCGGGTAGACGCTTGCCAGCTCCGCGAAGACCAGCGGCATCACCGCCCGCTGCCAGAAGCCCTCCACAATCTGCCGCGGCGAATAAGACAGCAGCGCCGCCCCATACCTCTTCGCCTCGTGCAACGCGCGCGTCAGGTCGCCCGGCTCGTGTACCGTGTCCGCATCGGTAAACAGCAGCCACTCGCCATCCCCATGCGACAAGGCACACTGCGCCCCCGCCCAGCACGCATTCGTCTTCCCGGTAAATCCGCCCCGCTCGCTCTGGTCCAGCTTGGGAGCAGCGATCACCACCACCCCTTCGCGTTCCATCTCCCGCGCAATCGCCCGCGTCCCGTCCGTCGAATCGTCATCCACGACGATCAGCTCCCACTCCACGCCCAGCACAAACCCCACATCCGACTGCTCCACCAGCGACCGCAGACACTCCCCCAGCACCGCCTCCTCATTGCGCGCCGGAACAATCACCGACAGCCGCAGGCGCGCCTCCGCAGACGCCGCAGCAGCATTCACTGAAGACGCAGCCGTCGAAACCACCCCGCTCTTCCCCAACACTTCGCCCGCATCGCTCACAGCTTCGTATTATAGGAAGCAGGAGCCTCGCGTGCGCAAAGCCAGACCGACTCTTCGATCCTCAGTTCTTCTCCTCACCCTCTGCGCGCTCTCGCTCACCGCCTGCGACCGTGGCGACCACCCCGCTCTCATCGGCCGGCCAGCCCCCCAGTTCACCCTCACCGACGGCGCCCAAACCGTCTCGCTCGCCCAGTTCCGCGGCCACACCGTCGTCCTCAACTTCTGGGCCACCTGGTGCGTGCCCTGCATCGAGGAGCTGCCCAGTCTAATGGAACTCCAGCGCCGCCTCCCGCAGCTCACCGTCCTCGCCATCAGCCAGGACGAAGACCCCGCCGCCTACCGCCGCTTTCTGCTCGACTACCGCGTCAACCTGCTCACCCTGCGCGACCCCTCCGCGCGCATCCCCCGCCTCTACGGCACCGTCAAGCTCCCCGAGACCTACATCATCGACCGCAACGGAACCCTTCGCCGCAAGTTCGTCTCCGCGCAGAACTGGACCAGCCCCGAGATCCTCGACTACCTCAGCAAACTCTAGCCGCCGCTAAAGTATTTTCACAATTGCTATTGATTAAAAATGAATTGTCATTCTGAGCGCTCCGTGAGAATCCGTGGCCGCGTTCTCTTTGATCGGTTCCATCGGTGACAATCTGTGCTAAGCCTTTGTCTAGCCGCCGCTACACAACGAAGTACTTCGCCTGTGGATGATGCACAACGAGCGCGTTCGTGCTCTGCTCCGGCTCAATGTGGTACCCCTCGGTCAGGCGCACATTGATCTTCTCCTCCGGCTTCAGCAGCGCGAAGATCTTCGCCTGGTCCTCAAGGTTGGGGCACGCCGGGTAGCCGAACGAGTAGCGCGAGCCGCGGTACTTCTGGTGGAACATATCGCGCACGTCCGGCGCGTCTTCGCCGCCGATGCCCAGCTCCGCGCGCATCACAACGTGCATGTACTCTGCCAGCGCCTCTGCCGTCTCCACCGATAGCCCATGCAGGTATAGATATTTCGTGAAGTCGCCGTCCGCGAAGAGCCTCTGCGTCACCTCGCTGGCGCGGCTTCCAATCGTCACCACCGAGAAGCCGATCACATCCATCCGCCCGGACGATCTGGGCGAGAAGAAGTCCGCGATCGACAGCAGCCGTCCCTCCCTCTGCCGCGGAAAATCAATCCGCAGCAGTTCTTCGCTCCTCTGCTCGGGATCGTAGACAATCACCTCGTTGCCCTCGCTCTGCGCGGGAAACCATCCGTATACCGTCTTCGGATCGAACCAGTCGTTCGCTATTACCTCCTGCTCCAGTTCCTTCAAAATCGGCCGGAACTTCTCTTCCACCAACCGCAAATAGTCGGTGGCCGAGGCTGTCTTCAGTTGCCACTGGTTCTTGAACAGCGCCGTCTCGTTGATGTACTTGTACAGCTCGTTGAGGTCAAAGTCGCGCCGCGTGCGCACGCCGAAGAACGGCGGCACGGGAATCTCCTCCACATCCTTCACAATGCTCGAGCGCTCGGTCGTCGCCGGCACCAGCGACGCCAACCGCTCCTCCGCGCCGGGCCGGTTGAACTCGCGCCGCGTAGCCCCTTCGCTGCGCCGTTTCTCGCGAACACTCTCGTCGGCGTCCGTCAGATCGCTCATCACATGCAGCCCCGCGAAGGCGTCCTCCGCGTAGAAGACCGCCGAGCTGTACTCCTTGCGCAGGTCGTCCTCCACGTACTTGCGTGTCAACGCAGCGCCGCCGCAGATCACCGGAATCTGCGACTGAATCAGTTGCAGGTCCTGGATCACATACTTCATCTCCAGCGTCGATTTCACCAGCAGCCCCGACAGCCCAATCGCATCGGCGTTGTGCACCTTCGCCGCATCAATAATCACGTTGGCGGGCTGCTTGATTCCCAGGTTCACCACCTTGTAGCCGTTGTTGGACAAGATAATGTCCACCAGGTTCTTGCCGATGTCGTGCACGTCGCCCTTCACCGTCGCCAGCACAATCGTCCCCCGCTGGTTGCCCTCGGACTTCTCCATCTTCGGCTCGAGATATGCGACGGCGGCCTTCATCGTCGCCGCCGAGTCCAGCACCGAAGGCAGCTGCATCTTGCGCGCGCCAAACAGCTCGCCCACCGTCTTCATGCCATCCAGCAGAACGGTGTTGATCAGGTCGAGCGGAGTGTAGCGCGCTAGCGCGGATTCCAGAATCTCCTCCAGCGACTGCTTCCTCTCTCCCTGTCCCAGCCCGCGTTCGCCGTTGATGATCAGGTGTTTCAGCTTCTCCTCGTCCGTCATATCGTCGGTCGAGGCCGCTGTCTCCTCCTCCGCGCCCGCTCCCTTCGTCAGTCCCGTAAAGTACTGCATGTAGAGTTGCAGCGGGTCCTGTTCCGTCTCCACGTTGCGGAAGATCAGGTTGCGTGCGAGTTCAACTTCAGCTTCAGGAATCTTGTACAACGGATAGATTTTACTGTAGTTAACAATGGCGGAGTCGAGCCCGCGGTCCACCGCTTCCTTCAAAAATACGCTGTTCAGCACGCGCCGCGCGTACGCGTTCAGCCCGAAGCTGATGTTCGAAACGCCCAGCGTCGTCCGGCACTCCGGCAACTCCAGCTTGATCCGCCGCACCGCCTCCAGCGTCTCCATCCCCGCCGTCCGGTAGTCCTCCTGCCCCGTCGTGATCGGCAGCGTCAGCGCGTCGAAGATCAGGTCCTGAGAGCGCAGCCCGTACTTCTCCGTAGCCAGCTTGTGGATGCGGTGCGCGACGGCCAGCTTCTTGTCCGCCGTCAGCGCCATGCCGTCCTCGTCGATGGTCAGCGCAATCACCGCCGCGCCGTAGCGCCGCGCCATCGGCAGCACTTGGCTCGTCCGCTTCTCGCCGTCCTCCAGGTTGATGGAGTTGATGATCGGCTTGCCGGGAATGCGCTTCAGCGCCTCCTCGATCACGTTGGCCTCGGTNNGCGACCTCGTCCTCGCCAACCACCGCGCAGCAGATGTCCAGCAGTTGCGATCCCTCATTCACCAGCCGCTTCGCCATGGTAAAGATGCCGTCGTAGTCGCCCTTGCGCACCATGTCCTTGAAGTGCGTGACGCGCGTCGTGGCGTTCATCTCCTCCGCTATGATCGCCGGCTGCCCATCCACCTCCAGCGGCACCGCGGAGAACGCGCTGGCCGCCACCGACTGCGTTTTATTGGCGCGCGCCAGCGGAGTCAGCCCGGCCACAGCCTCCGCCGCAGCCTTGATGTGCGCGGGCGTTGTGCCGCAACATCCGCCAATAATGTTTACACCGTACTCACTCACAAACCGCCGATGGTGTTCCGCAAACTCCGCCGGCGTCAGCTTGTAGACGGCTCGTCCGCCAACATTCTGCGGCAGCCCCGCATTGGGCAGCACGCTCACCGCCATGGTCGCGTTCTGGCACAGAAAGCGCACCGCGTCGTTCATCTCGGCGGGCCCGGTGGCGCAGTTCAACCCAACCACGTCGGGCCGGAAGCATTCCAGCACAGCCAACGCCGCGCCGATCTCCGTGCCCAGCAACATCGTGCCCGTCGCTTCCATCGTGATCTGCACCTGAAGCGGCAGAGTCACGCCGGTATTCTTCATCGCATCGTGGCAGGCGGCAATGGCGATCTTCACCTGCAGCAGGTCCTGACAGGTCTCGACCAGCAGCACGTCAACGCCGCCCTCGATCAGCGCCTCGGCCTGCTCGACGTAACTGGCCAGCATCGCGTCGTATCCGATGTGCCCCAGCGACGGCAGCTTGGTCGTCGGCCCCATCGACCCCGCTACGAAGCGCGGCTTCTCCGCCGTGGAGAACTCGCGCGCCACTTTCTTGGCCAACCGTGCCGCTGCCACATTCAACTCGCGCGCGCGGTGCGCGATGCCGAACTCCGCCAGCACCAGCGACGTCGCGCCGAACGAGTCCGTCTCGATCACGTCCGCCCCGGCCTCGATGTAGCTCGCATGAATCTCACGGATCACATCCGGTCGCGTGACCACCAGGATCTCCGAGCAGTTCTCTTTGCCCTCGAAGTCGCCTTCCACGGTGAGCGCGTAGTTTTGGATCGACGTGCCCATGGCACCGTCGTAGACCATCACGCGTTGCTGCAGCAGATCGAGGAATGTGGGCGATGTGGTCATAGGTGGTTTGGCGATTCAATGCGGGCGCGCGAGAGCACCCTCTCTAGAATACAAGGTGCTGGGGCATTCACCTGCTTAACTCTTGTCCAATACAAGATGA
>PLOU01000028.1 GCA_003142235.1 Granulicella sp. | reverse complement strand
TGGCTGAGTCCGACGATCTCAGTCTGCTCTGGCGGCGCAATTTTGTCCGCACCTACCTGGAGCGCGATATATTGCAATTCGGACCCCGAATACCGGCTGAGACGCTTCGTCGATTCTGGACGATGTTGGCGCACAATCAGGCCCAGATCCTGAATGCTGCCAATCTGGCTCGTGGTCTGGCCGTCGATGGCAAAACGGTTGACGGTTATCTTGATCTTCTGGTTGACCTCTTGCTCGTTCGGCGATTGCCGGCCTGGCATCGGAATGTTGGCAAGCGCCTAGTCAAGGCTCCCAAGGTCTATGTGCGCGATAGCGGCATCGCGCACGCGCTGCTCGGTATTCGGGATAAGGAAGCACTGCTCGGTCATCCGGTCGTTGGCCAAACCTGGGAGAGCTTTGTTCTTGAGACTCTGATCACTGCTGCGCCGGACGGAACTGAGGCGCACTACTATCGAACCTCCAACGGGACCGAGGTGGACCTTCTTCTCGCGCTTCCCGGTGGGGAACTATGGGCCATCGAGGTCAAACGCACTATGGCGCCCAAGATCGAGCGCGGCTTTCATTCCGCCTGCGCCGATCTGAATCCGCGGAAGCGATTCTGTGTGTACCCAGGAACCGAACGATTTCCGCTCGACGACCGAACGGATGCCATCGGCGTCATCGAACTCGCAAAGGCATTCCAATGGGTCAAGTAGTGGCCATGCAGGCTGCCTCGAAAACGTGCGTTCCAACAACGATAGAACGCGTTGAAGGTGCCGGCACTGATCAGTGTTTATCCTAATTGCGCGGAAAACCCCGTCGTTCAGGGCGGGGATGCAGAGCGCGGACAGCGAAGCCGTCCAGGGGTTTGAATTAATGAGGAGTCTGCTGCTGTTCAATGTACTGGCGAATGAAGGAGATAGGAGCGCCTCCGCAGCTTCCGGCGAAGTAGCTGGGCGACCAAAGCGCGCCGGCCCAGAGCTTCTTTCGGATGCTTGGATAGTTATTTTTCCGAATCATCCGGCTAGAAACGCCTTTCAAGCTGTTGACCAGATTGGAAGCGGATACCTTGGGCGGATAGTTCACGAGCAGATGAACGTGATCGTCCTCGCCATCGAACTCGACCAGTTTAGCCTCAAAGTCATTACAGACGCTGGAGAAGATGCCGTGGAGATCGGCGAGGATCTCTTTGGTGAAAACTTCGCGCCTGTATTTTGTCACGAAGACCAAGTGTACATGCATCATAAAGACACAATGTCTTCCGTGTCGAATATCGTTGCTTTCCTTCATAGACCAAGACTATACTCTATTCGATGCAACGGCTTCAAGCCTTCAAATACGAACTCATGCCCGACGGCAACCAGCAGCGCGATATGCGCCGCTTTGCCGGGTCGTGCAGGTTCGTGTTCAATAAGGCCCTGGCGCTGCAAAAAGCCAACCATGAAGCAGGAAACAAGTTCATACGCTACGTGGAAATGGCGAACCAGCTTCCGGCATGGAAAAGCGAATTCGCTTGGCTCAAGGAATCTCCATCACAAGCCTTGCAACATGCGCTCAAGAACCTGGATCGTGCCTTCACCAACTTCTTCGAGAAACGGGCAGAATACCCATGTTTCAAAAAGCGTGGGTACGGGGACAGCTTCCGCTTTCCCCAAGGATTCAAGCTCGATCAGGCCAACAGCCGAATCTTCCTGCCAAAACTCGGCTGGGTTCGTTACCGGAACAGCCGGGAAATTCTTGGCACGGTCAGCAATGTCACCGTCAGCAGCCGCAATGGCAAATGGTTCCTCTCCATCCAAACCGAACGCGAAGTAGAACAGCCTGTCGCCCAAGGCGATGCCGTAGGCATCGACCTGGGTGTGGTCCGTTTTGCCACGCTCTCCAATGGAACTGTCATTCCGCCGCTCAGCATCTTCAAACGGTACGCTGCCGAACTGCGCAAGACGCAGCAGGCCATGAGCCGCAAGAAGAAGTTCAGCAACAACTGGAAGAAGGCCAAAGCCAAGGTCCAGCGCATCCATGTTCGTATTGCCAACGCCCGCCGGGACTACCTGCACAAGACTTCTACCGCCATCAGCAAAAACCACGCGATGGTCGTCGTTGAAGACTTGAAGGTGAAGAACATGTCCCGGTCTGCCGCTGGCACTGTCGAACAGCCCGGCAGGAACGTCCGCGCAAAGGCCGGTCTCAACAGGTCGATACTCGACCAGGGCTGGGCGGAATTTCGTCGCCAACTGGAGTACAAAATGCTCTGGGCGGGTGGCCTGTTCCTCGCTGTACCAGCGCAGAATACTTCCCGCACATGCCCTAAATGCGGCCATGTCGCAGCAGACAACCGCAGATCCCAAGCGGTCTTCGCCTGCGTCGAATGCGGCTACTCCGAAAATGCCGATCTGGTCGGTGCAATCAATGTTCTAAGGGCGGGACACGCCCGGTTAGCCTGTCAAGTGAACGGCGAGGTTAGCCGTCAGCAACAGGAACCCTCCGAAAGAGCTGCGTAAGCCGCCCTCGTAGGAATCCCCTCCCTTTAGGGAGCGGAGGATGTCAAGATTGATAATAGATATGCGGGAATGGAGAGAATCAATGCCGTTGAATTCACCTGTTTTGGTGACCGGTGGAGCAGGCTTCATCGGCTCCAATTTTGTGTTGCAGTGGCTGGCCGAACAGCAGACGCCGGTTGCCGTTCTGGACAAGCTGACGTACGCGGGGAATCTGGAGAATCTGGCTTCGGTGCAGCAGGAGAGCCGATACCGCTTTGTGTGCGGCGACATTGTGGATGGTGCTTTGGTCCGCCGCCTGCTCGATGAGCAACGGCCCCGAGCGATCATGCATTTTGCCGCGGAGAGTCATGTGGACCGCTCCATTCTCGGCCCTGCTGAGTTCATTCGCACCAACATCGAGGGGACGTTTCAGCTGCTGGAAGCTGTACGGGGATACTGGCTGGAGTTACCCGAAGAGCAGCGAAGCGAGTTTCGCTTTCTGCACGTCTCCACCGATGAGGTCTACGGCAGCCTTACGCCAACGGCTCCGGCCTTCACCGAGGAGACAGCATATGCGCCGAACAGCCCTTACTCGGCCTCCAAGGCGGCCTCCGATCATCTGGTGAGGGCCTACCACCACACCTATGGCCTGCCTGTGCTGACTACGAACTGTTCCAACAACTACGGTCCGCGCCAGTTTCCCGAGAAGCTGATTCCTCTGGTGGTGCAGAATGCCCTCAAGGGGTTGCCGCTGCCGGTGTATGGCGATGGCCAGAATGTGCGCGACTGGCTCTATGTGACCGACCACTGCGATGGCATCCGTGCCGTGTTGGAGCGGGGCGTTGCGGGGCAGACGTACAACATTGGGGGAAGGCAGGAGATGTCGAACCTTGAGGTGGTGCGCCAGATCTGCACCACGCTGGACGAGCTGAAGCCGGCCGGGAAGCCCTACGCGAGCCTGATTACCTTCGTCAAAGATCGGCCGGGTCACGACCGCCGCTATGCCATGGATATCGCGAAGATTGAGCGCGAACTTGGCTGGCAACCGCGGGAGACCTTTGCCGGCGGACTGCGCAAGACGATTCAGTGGTATCTCGACAATCCTGCATGGGTGGAGCATGTGACCAGCGGCGCTTACCGGGAATGGATCGACTTGCAGTACACTCCCACCAGTCCTGAAGGTGGTGCGAAACGATGAATACACGCAAAGGAATTATTCTCGCGGGAGGATCGGGAACGCGCTTGTACCCGATCACGCATGTGGTCTCCAAGCAACTGCTTCCGATCTACGACAAGCCGATGATCTATTACCCGCTGAGCGTGCTGATGCTGGCGGGCATCCGCGAAGTTCTGGTGATCTCCACGCCACAGGACACGCCGCGCTTTCAGCAGTTGCTGGGGGATGGATCGGCTTGGGGAATGAACTTCGAGTATGTGGTTCAACCTAAGCCGGAGGGATTGGCCCAGGCATTTATCCTGGGCCGCCGCTTTGTGGGGCAGGACGATTGTGCTCTGGTGCTGGGCGACAACATCTTCTTCGGTCATCAATTGGTGACGATGCTCAAGTCTGCTTCGGCACGGTCTTCGGGAGCGACGATCTTCGCCTATCCAGTCAAAGACCCGGAGCGCTACGGAGTGGTCCAGTTGGATGCCTCCGGCTGTGCCGTGAGTCTGGAGGAAAAGCCCAAGCAGCCCAGGTCGCGACTTGCCGTCACAGGGCTCTACTTCTACGACAACCAGGTTCTGGATATCGCCGCCAATCTGCGGCCTTCGCCACGCGGAGAGCTGGAGATTACGGACGTCAACCGGATCTACATGGAGAAGAGAGAGTTGTTGGTTGAAGTTCTGAGCCGCGGGATTGCCTGGCTGGACACGGGTACACACGACTCGCTGCTGGAAGCCAGTGCGTTCGTGCAGACGATCGAGAAACGGCAGGGACTGAAGGTGGCCTGTCCGGAAGAGATTGCGTACCGCGCAGGTTTTATCGATGCGGGACAACTGGAGGCGCTGGCCGCTGGCATAAGGAACGGCTATGGCGAGTATCTCCGCGAGGTTCTTCGAGAATCTGGGATATAGAGCATGAAAGTTCAAGTTACGCAGATTGCAGGAGTGCTGATCGTCGAACCGGATGTCTTCGGCGATGACCGGGGCTTCTTTCTGGAAAGTTACAACGAGAGAGCGATGCGCGAGATCGGTATCGACGCGCATTTTGTGCAGGACAACCACTCCCGCTCGCAACGCAATGTGCTTCGCGGATTGCATTACCAGATCAGTCAACCGCAGGGCAAACTGGTTCGTGTGGTGCGCGGTTCGGTTTTTGACGTCGCTGTTGACATTCGCCGCAATTCTCCTACCTTCCGGAAGTGGGTTGGGGTTGAGTTGTCGGCGGAAAACAAGCGCATGTTCTGGTTGCCCCCTGGGATGGCCCACGGCTTTGTTGTTCTGTCGGACTCCGCGGACTTTCTTTACAAAGCGACCGACTATTATGCGCCGGAGTTTGAACGCACGATTCTATGGAACGATCCGGATTTGGGAATTGAATGGCCGCTGGTGGGCGAGCCGGTCCTCTCCTCGAAAGATGCTGCGGGGTTGCCATTTCGCGAGGCGGATGTGTTTGAAGATGGGTTTCTCCTGAAGGATGCGAATGAAAAAAAATAAAATCTTGATATTCGGCCGCATCGGGCAGGTGGGCTGGGAGTTGCGCCACAAGCTGGCCTGTCTGGGACAGGTGACCGCGGTTGAATATCCGGAGATCGATTTCTCCAAGCCTGACTCGATTCGGGCAGCGGTGCGAGCGGCCCAGCCCGCNNGCGCCGGGGGTGCTCGCGGAGGAGGCCAAACGGCTGGGCAGCCTGCTGGTGCACTACTCGACGGACTATGTCTTCGATGGCACCAAGCAGGGGGCCTATGTCGAGAGCGATGCGCCGAATCCGGTCAACGTCTATGGCAGGACGAAGCTGGCGGGCGACGAGGCCATCCAGGCGGTGAGCGGCGATTTCCTGATCTTGCGCACCAGTTGGGTGTATGGCGCGCGCGGAAGCAACTTCCTGTTGACGATGTTGCGCCTGGCAAAGGAAAAGCCGGAGCTGCGTATTGTGGACGACCAGATCGGCGCGCCCACCTCCAGCGAGTGCATTGCCGAGGCTACCGCCGATATACTGGCGCAGTTGCTTGCGCCTGCCGGCGGCGGACTGGATGGACGCAGCGGCATCTACAACTTGACCAGCTCGGGCGAGACCTCGTGGTGCGGATTTGCAAAGGCGTTGTTGACCCGATCGGCTGCGACCTTCGGCTTTACGGTTCCCAATCTGATTCCAATCAAAACCAGCGACTATCCTCGTCCCGCCACGCGTCCAGCCAACTCTCGATTGAACTGCCAACGNNCTCGTGCTGGAGACGCTTGCTGAAGGAGCTTCGCGGGAGAAGCAGCAGTGAATTCCCATGCGGCGTGGGGTGGGAGAAGTACTCGTTCAACTTCAGATCTGCGGCGATCTGCTCATGCAGCGCGAACTCTTTACCGTTGTCTGTGGTCAGGGTGTGAGCCAGCCGGGCGAAGGCTTTGAGTTGCTCGACGATGACGTCGCGCACGCCCGGAGCGTGTTTTCCTGCCACGCGCTGTAGCAGAGCGTAGCGACTTTTGCGCTCGTTGATCGCAACCAGCGCCTGCGAGTGTCGCGCGCCGATGAGCAGATCCGCCTCCCAGTCGCCGAAGCGCCCTTTGCTATCCACGATGGCCGGACGCTGGTCGATCGAGACCTGATGGGGATGGTGCCGCGTCGCTCGCGTACGCCTTTGAAGAGGGAGAGCTTGTGCCGGAGGCAACTATCCGGAAATTCCGAATAGTTCGACCAGAGGGTGGGCGAGAGGTTGCACGTCCGGTTGCGGCATAGAAGTATGAGGTTTGAGCCAACCGACTTAAGCTTTCCCCTACTCTGCCCAGAGCCGTCCGAAGGGAACGCCATGCAGGTTGCTGGCAAAGGGAATCACCTCCGTCCCTGCGTACAGCATCACGCCGCGCACCCAGTTTTTCCCAGCGGCCTCTGCCAAAGCCTGCAACCCGCGCACATCGCCACTGCCCAGGGTCGCGGAGGCCTTGATCTCCACTCCTACCACTCTACCGGCGCGATCCTCCAATACGATGTCCACCTCCTGGCCGGAGGCCGTGCGCCAGAAGAACAACTCCGGCTGGGTCGCGCTCCAAGTGGCCTGCTTCCGCAGCTCCATCACAGCGAAGTTTTCCAGTAGCGCGCCTGCCAGACTTGCTTCTGTCTTCAGGCGTTCCATCGTCACCCCCTGCAAGTAGGCCAGCAGGCCGGAGTCATTCACATAGACCTTGGGCGTCTGAATAACCCGCTTGCCAAGATTTCTTGCCCACGGGCGTAATAACTGTACGAGGAAGGTCGCTTCCAGCAAAGCAAAGTAGCGCTTCAACGTCGTCTGCGGTAGGGCTACAGTCCGCGATAGATCGGCAATATTCAGCAACCCGCCAGCACGTGCAGCGACGACGGAGAGCAGGCGAGGAACTGCAGTTACATCGGCAAGATTTGCCAGATCGCG
>PLOU01000027.1 GCA_003142235.1 Granulicella sp. | reverse complement strand
TATCGCTCACGAACCTCGACCCACGGACGCAACATGGCCGGTGCGCGCAGTCTTTGGCGCGCCACCGGAATGCAGGACGGCGACTTCGGCAAGCCCATCATCGCCGTCGCCAACTCCTTCACCCAGTTCGTTCCCGGCCACGTCCATCTCAAGGACCTCGGCCAGCTCGTCGCCGAAGAGATCGCCCGCGCCGGCGGCGTCGCCAAGGAGTTCAACACCATCGCCGTCGATGACGGCATCGCCATGGGCCACGACGGCATGTTGTACTCCCTGCCCTCCCGCGAGCTTATCGCCGACTCGGTCGAGTACATGGTCAACGCCCACTGCGCCGACGCGCTGGTCTGCATCTCCAACTGCGACAAGATCACCCCCGGCATGATGATGGCCGCGCTGCGCCTCAACATCCCCGCCATCTTCGTCTCCGGCGGGCCAATGGAGGCGGGCAAGATCAAGCACGGCAATACCGTCAAGACCGTGGACCTCATCGACGCCATGATTCTCGCCGCCGACCCCAAGGCCACGGACGCCGAGGTCAATGAGGTCGAGCACGCCGCCTGTCCCACCTGCGGGTCGTGTTCCGGGATGTTCACCGCCAACTCCATGAACTGCCTCAACGAGGCGCTCGGTCTCGCCCTGCCCGGCAACGGCACCATCGTCGCCACCCACGTTGACCGCAAGGAGCTATTCCTCCAGGCTGGCCGCACCATCGTCGATCTGGCCCGCCGCTACTACGAGCACGACGACCTCACCGCCCTCCCGCGCGGCATCGCCACATTCGAGGCCTTCGAGAACGCCATGACCCTCGACATCTCCATGGGCGGCTCCACCAACACCGTCCTCCATATCCTCGCCGCCGCGCAGGAGGCCCAGGTCCCCTTCACCATGGCAGACATCGACCGCCTCTCGCGCCGCGTTCCCAACCTCTGCAAGGTCGCCCCCTCCGCGCCCAACGTCCATCTGGAAGACGTGCATCGCGCCGGCGGCATCATGGCCATCCTCGGCGAGCTGGACCGCGCCGGCCTGCTCCATCGCGATGTCCCCACCGTCTACGCGCCCACGCTCGGCGCGGCCATCGACGCCCTCGACGTCAAGCGCGGAGTCGCCCCGGCGGTCGAAGAGTTCTTCCGCGCCGCGCCCTTCGGAGTCCGCACCACGGTCGCCTTCAGCCAGTCCGCCCGCTATCCCGATCTCGACCTCGACCGCGACGCCGGAGTCATCCGCAACCTCGCGCACGCCTTCAGCACCGATGGCGGCCTCGCCGTCCTCTACGGCAACATCGCCGAAGAAGGATGCATCGTCAAGACCGCCGGCGTCGACGCCGCCCATCTCACCTTCACCGGCCCGGCGCGCATCTTCGAGAGCCAGGACTCCGCCGTCGAGGCCATCCTCGGCGACCGCATCGTTCCCGGCGATGTCGTCCTCATCCGCTACGAAGGCCCGCGCGGTGGCCCCGGCATGCAGGAGATGCTCTACCCCACCAGCTACCTCAAGTCCAAGGGCCTCGGCAAATCCTGCGCCCTCGTCACCGACGGCCGCTTCTCCGGCGGCAGCTCCGGCCTCTGCATCGGCCACATCTCGCCCGAGGCGGCCGAGGGCGGCGCAATCGCCCTGGTCGAAGAGGGCGACACCATCCAGATCGACATCCCCCGGCGCATCCTCCGCGTCAACCTCTCCGACGCGGAACTAGCCAAGCGCCGCGCCGCCATGGAATCGAAGGGCGCATCCGCATGGAAGCCTGCCGCGCGCCAGCGCAAAGTATCGCAAGCCCTCCAGGCCTATGCCGCCCTAACTACGAGCGCAGCTCGTGGAGCAGTGCGGGATGTAAGCCAGATTCAGAGGTAACGGCTGCATTTAGAGTATTTTCATGGTTATCGTAATGTAACTATGGATTGCCATTATGTAACTATGAATTGTCATTCTGACCCTGAGTGTAACGAATGGGGAAGAATCCCCGCATTTCGTTCGTGCGCCACCGAGTCACGCAAGCCCTCCAGGCCTACGCCGCCCTCACCACCAGCGCCTCCCGCGGCGCCGTCCGCGACGTCTCCCGCATCCAGAAGTAGAACCGTGACCTTAGAGGAAATGTCGAATCGGAGTGGGCGGCTGCGAGGAGAAATTGTGTCGCCTCAGAGACCTACATCTCAGAATCGAGATGTGGGGCACCCAGTGTAGAGGAGATACACTAAATGTGGGCCACCCGCCCCATCGCCATACTTGTTAGACGTTTTGAACCCATACTTGTATCGCATCAAAACCCCGACCTTAACCACCGGCTGCTAACCCCCTGTCCGAATTTGCGGAACCGGCTCTCATGTTCGTGCAGGAAAAACCTTGCGTTTCGAGTTGGGCTGCGTATAGGATCACGCTGCATATGGATTGTAAGCGTTTAACTATCTCTATCGCCAACAGGTGAATGCTTTCCGATTACGGGTGCTGACTATAGGGAGTACGCGACCCAGGACTTCAAAGTCGTGACTCAAGTCTGATTCGGAGGAGACACAGTGAACAATTCGAAATTCAACATCAGAATGCTTGTTCCGGTCCTGTTCTGCCTTTTTGCGCTGGGCCACTTGGCTCTCGCTCAGGTCACAAACGCAAGCCTAACCGGTGTCGTTACGGACCCGAGCGGCGCTGCGCTCCCCGGAGTGCAGATTCATATCCAGAACACCGACACCAACTTTGTCCAGAGCGCCGAAACCAATGCTTCCGGCGTCTACCTGGTGACTCCACTCAATCCGGGCCCCTACAAGGTCACGGCCGAGAAGGCCGGATTCCGCAAGCTCGTCCAATCAGGCATCACGCTGACCGTTGACCAGGCGGCTACTTTGAACCTCTCCCTCCAGATCGGCTCTGAGACGCAAATCGTCACAGTGACGGCCGACGTGGAGCTGATCAACACCACCACTGCGGAAATCGGCACCACCATCGGCAAGGAAGCGATAGTGGAACTGCCTTTGAATGGCAGGCACACATCAGATCTGGTGCTTCTCAGCGCCGGCGTGATCAATGTTCTGCAAACCGGCGGCGGTAAGACGCAGGGTGAGACGACCTTCCCCGATGCCACCGGCGCTTCGGCCGGAGGCGGACGCCAGGGAAGCACCTACTACATGCTCGACGGCGCGCCCAACATGGATACATATATGTCGCTGGCCGCGCCCTTCCCGGACCCCGATGCCACCCAGGAATTCCGCGTCGTCACCAACAACTACGATGCCCACTACGGCTTTGCGCCCGGAGCGATCGTCACCATTCAGACCAAATCCGGCAGCAATAAATTCCATGGCGGGGCCTATTATTTTACCCGCAACCAGTTAGCGAATGCCTCCGATTACTACGGACACAACGTCGACTCATTGCACTTAAACATCTTCGGTGCGTCCTTGGGCGGCCCGGTTGAGATTCCCCACATCATTAACGGCAAGGACAAGCTCTTTTTCTTTGGCAACTTCGAGCACCAGCACAACGGCTCTCAGGCTAACAACAACTTTGCCAACTTTCCAACCGCTAAGATGTTGACCGGAGATTTCACCGAAGTTCTACACAATGTTAATAATACTGCAGTGATGCAGCCCATCAATGGCCCGGACAACGTCTTTGTAAACAACGTAACCACATCAGCTCATATCAGTCCTGGGGCGCTCGCGCTTGCCACAGCCGCTCTGCCCGTGGGTACAGCAGGTGCTTCAACCAACCCAGGGTATACGGAATATGCTGGCTCGCCGAGCATTGTTACCTACAAGCAGGGAACCACGAGAATTGACTACAAACTCAACGACAAGCAGCAACTCTTTCAGCGCAGCTTCATCGAGTACTTCAAACAGAACGGCTCGTCCATCCCAGGCAACTGGATCGCGGTAACGCCCACTCACTCGGGCGAATTCTACAACGAAGCCATGGGCCATACCTGGACGATCAATGACCGCACCGTCAACACGGTCAATGTTTACTACACGCAGATGGACTTCCTCAGCGCGCAGCAAGCCTTGGACAAGGCCGGCAATCCTGTCTGCTTGTCGAAGTACATCGCCGTCCATGAGATACCAGGGCATTGCTACATGATGGGATCGGGCGCCAGCGGTGGCAGCAACGGCTTCTGGTCGAACTGGACAGAGCCAACCGGCGAGAGAAGATACACCTACGGCGTCTCGGATGCCTTTACCAAGACCGTCAAAAACCAAACCCTGTCGGCCGGCTTGGATCTGGTCCACATGTTTGCGCAGGAAAACACCGATTACCCAGCCACAGTCAATGCCCAATTCGGTGGAAACTGGACAGGCTTCGGTATCGCCGACTTCATGACGGGCAACGTAGACAGTTTCACACAGGGCGGAGGAGAGATCTCCAGCGTCAAGGGTTGGATGATGGGACTCTACGCCCAGGACCAGGTCCGGATCAAGCCTAACCTGACCGTAACCGTAGGCGTTCGCTGGGATCCGAATACGCCTCCCACGGCCACCGGCGGACGCGGCTCCCAGTGGGTTCCCGGACAGCAAAGCACAATGTTCCCGAACGCTCCGGTGGGAATGATCTTCCCCGGAGATGCGGGACTTGACGCGAAGCTGATGCCAACCACTTACAACAACTGGGATCCGCGCATTGGCGTAGCCTTCCAGCCGAAGTTCCTGCCGCATACCTCATTCCGCGCCGGCTTTGGCATCTTTACCGGGCCGCTCCAGTACTCCACTTACAACCACACCTCGGACATCGCTCCCTTCAGCCCAACCTTCAGCTTCTACAGCAATGTCAGTTCAACCCCGTCGCAAGACCTTCAGATTCCCTTCGACCATCCCTGGACCGCGAATTATCTATATGCAACCGGCGCGCCGAAAATGTTCCCAACGGGAGATCAGTTCGCCAATAACAACTTTGCTTCACTCAGCTACAAGCCGCCGACGAATTCGCCTATCATAACGCCGGTCTCGCTTGGCGCGGAGTTCTCGCCGAACTTCAAGCGGGGCGTCACGCAAAGCTGGAACCTCTCCATCGAGCAGCAACTCACCTCCACCATGGCTGTGCACGTTGCTTATGTTGGAAGCGAGTCCGATCATCAGTCGGTCATCATCGATGCGAATGCCGCAAATCCCTCAACACATCCCGGCGTCCGCCCATACAGCAGCTTCAACGGCATCGATGTCGATGAGAGCATCGGAACTTCGCCTTACAACTCTCTGCAAATCGGATTCGACAAGCACGTCTCCCATGGCCTTTCAGTCCAATCCAACTTCACCTGGTCCAAGGTCGAGGATATTTCCTCCTCGGGCAATATCTCATTTGTGGGCGCTCTCGGCGATCCCTTCAATCTCAAATGGGACAGGGGCATCTCGGACATGAACGTGCCCATCGTCTCGGTAACCAACTTTGATTACAAGACACCCGAACTGAAAGGCATGAACCGGATTGTCAGGGTAATCCTGGGGGACTATGAAGTCAGCAGCATCTACTCCTGGCGGTCGGGACATCCGTTCAGCATCTTCGCTGGATATTGTAATACCGGCGGCTATGACGACTGTTCGGACTCATTGGAATACGGGGATCGCGCCGATTTCGTTCCCGGACAGGTTGCCTGGGCGGGTCGTGGCAGCAAGACAGCTTGGTTCAATTTACCCGGCTCCCCAGGGTACTTCAACGCCAACGCCTTCCAGAATAACGCCGCGCTTACCTTCGGCAACACCCCCAAGAACATCTTCAAGGGACCACATCAGCAGTACGACGACGCGGCGCTCAGCAAGCATATCAAGCTCGCTGCCGGATCTGAAGTGCAGCTCCGCTTCGAGATGTTCAACGCCTTCAACCATCCCAGCGAGGGCGTTCCTGACCACTGGTATGGGGATGGAACTTTTGGAAAAATCACCGGCGGTGGAGATGTAGCCGCCCGCGTCAGCCAGGGAAGCGTGAAGTTCAACTTCTAACCCTCAACACTTGACCACAAAGCCAGGGGCATAGCGAAGATTGCTAGGGCGGGTGGGCAACCCGCCCTAAGTTTTTGGAATCTTGATCCTCCCACAGAAAGTGGGTGCCCCATCCTTCGCTGCGACTCCGGGGTCCCCGGCGAGCGGTCTTGGCTCGCTGGGGTGGTCGAGCGAAGGGTGGGTCTACCTCCAACTCCGCCCGCTCCCAAAAGATTTTTTCCGCGAATTTCCCCGTAAAATCGCGTGTCAAGCCCCTCGCCGCCCAAAATCCCCCTAACCCACACCCCATCAATCACTTCCCTCCGAAAAATAGTTGGCATAGTAGTTATGCACCGCTTGATACAATTAACATATGGATCAAATCCATCGNNGCGGAAACAGACCTCCGCCGCCCACTTGCACCGCTCTTTCTCAACCGAATAAGCCGCGCCGAATCAATATCTTATCCGCAACTCACCGCGAATGAATATTTTGCCGGCACCGCCCAGTAAAATCCACAATTTTCACCCATAACCCTTATGTTCTGAATATTTTAGCCGCAACTCGCCGCGAATGAATATTTTAGCCGGCCACGCACCGCGCAACCGATTGATTCCAAAGCGCTTGCTCCAAAGTTGTTTATTATGTATATCTCGCCTGTAGCCACCACATAACAATCCACTTACGCTCCCATCCACCGCCAAGGGGGATGGCAGGGGGAGGGATGAACAAACAGCGAATAAATAACGAAGAAACGACGAACGTCCCCTGGCGGGTGGCCCAGGTCTGAAATGAATCACGAAATCGGGTGCCCCATCTCTCGATTCTGAAACATGGGTTTACGTTGGCGCCAAGCCGACGGGGTTGGTTCGATATCGATTCCAGCCGCATCAAATTCCCAGCGCGGGCATCGACCCGAAGGCCGACCGACGGGGGATAAAACCAGATGCCTGCTGCATCCTGCTGGAGAAAGATGAGACGGTCCGTCGTGGCTGCGGTTGCTGTACTCCTGAGTTGTGCCCTCCCACTCGCCGAAGCGCAGGATCCCTCCAGCATTGTTGGCAGCTACCCGCTCTACGGCCTCTCCGGCGCGACTGGCTGGATCAACTCCCCTCCGCTGACCGCGAAGCAGCTCAAAGGCAAGGTCGTCCTCGTCGACTTCTGGACCTACTCCTGCATCAACTGCCTGCGCGCCGTTCCCTACGTCCGCGCCTGGGCGGAGAAGTACAAGGACAGCGGCCTGGTGGTGATCGGCGTCCACACGCCGGAGTTCGACTTCGAGAAGCAGTTGCCCAATGTGCAGAAGGCCGTGCAGAAGTTTGCCATTCCGTATCCCGTTGCGCTCGACAGCAACCACGCCATCTGGGACGCATTCCACAATGAATACTGGCCGGCCCACTACTTTATCGATGCAAAGGGAAAGGTGCGCTACGAGCACTTCGGCGAGGGCGACTACGACCAGTCCGAGCGATGGATTCAGCAGTTACTGCAAGAGGCGCACGCAACACCCATGCCAGCCAGCGCTGTCATCGTTCATGGCCAGGGGGTCCAGGCCGCCGCCGACGCAGGCAACGTGCGCTCTCCCGAAACCTATATTGGCTATTCCCGCGCCAGCAACTTTGCTTCGCCGAGCGTCATCAAGCGCGACGCCGAGCAGCTCTACACGCAGCCCTCTCTTCTTCGCTTGAACCAGTGGGCACTCGCCGGCCATTGGGTCGATCGCGATCAGTTCGCTGTATTGAACTCAGTCGGCGGAAAGATTGCGTTCCGTTTTCATGCCCGCGATCTGCATCTTGTGCTCGGACCAACGGCCAGCGGCAAAACAGTTCGCTTTCGCGTGACCATCGACGGCCAGGCTCCGGGAGAGAGTCATGGAGTGGACACCGACGCCGAAGGCAATGGCGTTGTCACCGAGTACCGCCTCTATCAGCTAGTCCGGCAGAATGGGCCAGTTGCCGACCATACCTTTGTCATCGAGTTTCTTGACCCCGGCGTGCAGACATTTGCCTTCACCTTCGGATGAGGCCAATGGGAACAAATTCCATCCCCGCGTCCAGTGCATAATAATCTATGGCCTCACTCTGGTCCCCAACCGACTGGCCGCAGCGACTGGCTGAGCTTCAGGCGCCCACCGGCGAGTTGAAGGAAGCTCACCTGCGCCGCGACGTGCGCTCGCTCGGCGCTCTACTGGGCGAGGTCCTGCGCGTGGACCGGCGATGGCTCATACCTCGGAGGAGTTGTATGCGTACGTTTAGCTGCAAGGTTCTGGCAGTTCCCGTCTTGTGTGGTCTTCTCTCAATAACCCTCCCGGCACCGGCGCAGACTCCGGCATCGGCGCAGACTCCGGCACCGGCGCAGACCTCTCCGTTTTTGGGCGATTGGCAGGTGCCGTCGGGAACCATTGTCCGGATCGACCCATGCTCCAGCGGCTTCTGCATGAGGATCATGTTTCTGAGTCCAACAGCCGACGCCACAACGGACATCCACAATCCCGACGCTACTCTACGCCGTAAATCGCTATGCGCTCTTGAGATTGGCAGCCGCTTTCATTTAAGCGACGCCACTCACGCGTCCGGCGGAACAATCTACGACCCAAAGTCGGGAAATACCTATCGCGGCCAGATGGTTGTGGAAGGTGACCTCTTGAGGTTGCGCGGCTATATTGGATTCTCATTGTTCGGCAGAACGGAGATTTGGCATCGCGTTCACGCAAGTTATGTATCTTGCGACTAGTGTGCTGTCCCAGAAATAATTGGCATAATTTCAACCGTTGTCATTCTGGGCGCAGCGAAGAATCCCCGCATTTCGCTCCCGTCTATGCCCTGTTTAAGTGCCCAACTTATTCTCATACCTTTAGAGACACCACACTAGCCAAAAGGTCGGATAATCCCGCCCAGCTAATTCATCCACCGCTTGTCGTTGGGGTCCTTCTTCTCGTCGGGATCGACGTACCGTCCCTCATCGTCGAAGTGGACCTTGCGTCCCTGCTTGCCCATGTACACCTCGAACTTCCGCGCAGCCCTCCGCCGTTTGGCGCGGTAGTACGCATTGCGCATCCCGAAGTACTGCTCGCCGAACCCGAACGCCACCCCCCGCCGCGGCGCGTAGCGCACATAGAGCCATCCGCACAGCGCGCCTGAGAGCTGCAACAGCGCTCCAAATCCATTCGCGTCCTTCAGCAGCACCGCGACCGCAATCAATAGATAGATCGCCACCAGATACTTGGCGCGGATGGTGAACGGTAACGGAAACAGTAGAAACTCCTGCTCACCCATGCGCATCGCAATCGCAATCATCACTCCGAAGATCCCCGCCCACGCGCCGTTGGCGAAGCTCTCCGGGCTGAGTCGCAGCACATGGGTGAACGAAATGACAGACGCCACCGCCGCCCCGCCGATCGCCGACGTGAAGTACAGCTCCTTCAGCCAGCGGCCTCCGTACGCGCCCTCCAGCAGCGAGCCGCAGAACCACAGCGTCAGCATCGCGAACACGATCTCCCACAGCCCGAAGTGGACGAAGCAGTACGTCCCAAGCTGCCATATCTCGCCGCGCGCCACAGCCGACGGCTGAAGCTGCAACAGGTCCACCAGCGCGCCGGCCACATCTCCCGCAATCCGTCCCAGCACCAGCATGGCGAAGTAGACCGCCACGTTCGCCAGCACCAGCCTGCGCACCACTCCCGCAAACGGCGGAAAGCTCATCGGGATTGTGCTGGAGCGCGCCATCGGTCTCGCCTCCTCTTTATTTCACCACATCCCGCGCCTCTGTCTCGCGCCGCCCCCTGCCCGCGCGCATAATTTTGAAACCAATTGCCTGTGGGAATCGTCTGAGCTTGACGAACCGCCAGGCCGCTACTAAAACTAACCTAGGCGGGTGTGCTGTTGCGTTTCCCAGGGCGTGGGTCCCGGGGAGGGTGGCGCAAAGTGACCGATGGGGCATCCCAAAGGTCGGATTCGACTTCTAAGCTGCGGAGGCTCAACCTATGGCTGTTGTCTGTCCCGAATGTGATTCCCCCATCGTAATCGACCCCGACGAGGTCGAAGAGGGAGAAACCGTGCAGTGCGATGAGTGCGGCATGGAGCTGGAGGTGGTCTCCACCGATCCGCTCGAGCTCGCCCCCGTCGACATCGTCGGCTACGACGACGAGGACGATGCGCTTGCCCTGGAAGAGGACGAGGAGTAATGCTCCCCGCACCGGCATCGGCGAGGCCCTGCCCGCGTATCATAGCCTCTATGGCCCCTCACTCACATTCTGCCGCCCGCCTTGCCCGCCTCCTCGCGCTCCTCTGCTGCCTGGCTGCGCTGGCCTCCTCGCTTGCTCCGTCTTCCCCCCGGCTCCTCGCGCAGTCGCAGGCCCAGCGCGTGGTCCAGGGCAAGGTGGTCGGCAGCTCCGGCGCTGGCATCAAGGGCGCCACCGTCTTTCTCAAGGATGGCCGAACCCTCGCCGTCAAGAGCTACATCGCCGCCGACGACGGCTCCTTCCGCTTCGGCCAAGTCCCCCCCAGCTCCGACTGCCAGCTCTGGGCCGAGTTCGCCGGCAAAAAGAGCGCCGTCAAGAACATCAGCTCCTTCGACTCCCGCACCGAGTTCAACATCACCCTGAAGATCGACACCGCAAAGTAGCCCCCCACCACCCACCTCAAGGCCGCGCTAATCCATCCTCATCCACAGCAAGTTGCATTGCCGGCGGGATGTGAGTTTCACTGCGTCGCAACCGGCGCTGCGGCAGGCGGCGCGGAGTGGCCCAGTGTCACATGCACCACGTCGCCCTGCACCACGCGGCGGCCGGCCTGCGGGCTCTGCGCGGTGACGATTCCAGATGGACGAACGGCCGCGGGGTGTGTGGCAGATGGCGCGGTGGGTGCCGCGACGGATGGAGCGGGCGTGGTCAGGCCGTTCGGCGCGGGGTTTGCCGTGGACGCCGCTGTGGGCAAAGCGGCCCCCGTGACAGCGACCAGGTGCAGCCCGGCGCTGGTCGCGCGCGCGTTGGCAGCGGAGTAGCTGAGTCCCACCAGCGACGGCATCGCGTACGCATTCGGCTGCGCAATGGCGGCATCGCTGACCAGCAGGCTCACTCGCGGCCCGTCCACTCCGCTGGCGTTGGCCGGCGGCGTCTGCGTCAGCACAACGTCGGGGTCGCCGGCGATGGCGAGGTGCGCCACCACGCCCAGCTCCAGCGACAGCCTCCGAATGCCAATGGTCGCGGAGCGCTCCGTCTGGCCTGTCAGGTCGGGAATCTCCACCCGCTGCGCCCCCAGCGACTCGGTGATGCGCACCGGCCACTCGCGGCGCACACGCGAGCCCGCCGCCGGGTCCTGCGATAGAATGCGTCCGGCGGGAACGTCGGCGGAGTAGAACCTGTTCTCCAGATTGAGTGCGAGCCCCGAGCGACTGGCCACGCTGTTGGCGTCCGCCACACTCAGGCCGCTCAGGTTGGGAACCACCGCCTCGCGTCCATGGATCGCCAGCCGCATGGCGATAAACGCCGAGATCAGCGCCACGGCAACCAACGCCAACGCACCCAGCACGAGCGTGAAAATTCGCTTCATCGCAGCGTCCCCATGCCCCGTATTCTACCTTGACGCCAAACGCCGCGGATTGTCAGCCCCTCCCCAACCCG
>PLOU01000068.1 GCA_003142235.1 Granulicella sp. | reverse complement strand
GCCGGAACTCGGTACTCTCAAGATCATAAGGATAAAGAGTTTTTCCCCAGTGAATGTCATCTCGGAATGTATCTACACACTGCTTATAGGTCTGCTCGTCTAACCAGTCGTTTGAGTCCTTCGGTGCGAAGCGCTTTCGCGCGAATGTATTTAAAACTTCCGGTATACAAATATTTGGAATGAAGAGCACCGCCTCATGGTCGGTCTTTTTGTCCAAGATGTGTTGGACCGCACTTCGACACCGCTGATCGCGCGGGAGATAGATTTCCACAGCGGCACTAGCATCAAGCAAGTAGGTCAGCATCACGCACCTCTTCTACTGAACAGCCAAATCATATCTCACGAGTTGAGATGGGCGATGGCGATGGCGAGGGCGGCGATGGCGGCGGTTTCGGCGCGGAGGATGCGGGGGCCGAGGGTGACGGGCGTCCATGCGTGCGTGGTGAAGAGGGAGATTTCTTCGGGAGTCCAGCCGCCTTCGGGGCCGATGGCGAGGGCGAGAGGCTGTTGTACGTTGTACGTTGTATGTTGTTCGTTGAGTGAGACGGTCAGTGCGGCGGCGAGGGTGAGGGACTGCTCGGCTTCGCTGAGGAGGATGCGTAGGGGGGCGGACTCTCGGGTGAGCGCGGCGGGGAGTGGGGTGGGCGAGAGGATTTCGGGGATGTCGGTGCGGCGGGACTGCTTGGCGGATTCGAGGGCGATGCGGCGCCAGCGTTCGGCGCGTTTGGGGGCGGCGAGTGCGAGGTGCTTCTCGGTGCGGCGGGCGAGGATGGGCGTGATGCGGGCGACGCCGAGTTCTGTGGCCTTCTCGATGGCCCACTCGAAGCGGTCGAACTTGAAGATGGCGAGCAGTAGGTGGATGGGGAGGGCTGCGTCGGCTTCCAGCTCTTCGTGGAGGGTGAAGAGGACTTCGGCGGATTGCTCGTTACCGCTCGCGGCGCGGACTTCGGTGACTTCGGCGCGGTGGAGGAAGCCGTTGGCTACGACGTCGAAGAGCTGGCCGGGCTGGGCGCGCAGGACGCGAGCGAGGTGGACGGCCTGCTCGCCGGTGAGGGCGGCGTGGGTGGGGTGGCCGGATTGAGGAGACCAGGTGTCGGCGATGAAGCGGCGGCGCATAGGGCAGTTGTGAGTTGGTAGTTGTGAGTTGTGAGTAAAAACAAATGCAAAGGCAACAACAAACGCAACAACAAATGCTTGGTCAGGGTTTGGGGAGGGGGACGGTGATGGGGTCCTGGTTGTAGAACTTGAGGGTGATGGAGGCGGACTTGCGCTGGTCCCATTCGGACTGGGGGATGGGGTAGTGGAGCAGGACCATTCCTTCGGCATGGCCCGCGGGCTGGATGATGGACTCGCGCACCAGCGGCGCGGAGGCGAGGGGCACGAGCGCGGGGAAGACAGCGTAGAGGTTGGGCAGATCGTTTTTCTGGAGGGCGGAGGTTGTGGACTCGGCGCCGTCGGGCGCGGTGATGGCGCCGGTGATGTCGTCGAGCGTGAGCGGCTGCTTGAGGTGGTTGCCGACGCGGACGGTGGCGAGGATGTAGAGGTCGTCCTCGAATGGAGATTGCTGGCCGACGACCTTGGAGTCGGAGTTGAAGACGGTGTGGGTGGGCAGGACGGCGACGTGGGTGACGGTGATGTCGGCGGTGTGGTGCGGGACGTAGAGATAGATGCCGACGAAGACGAGGGCAAGGACGGCGATGGCGATGAGGGCGGGGACGAGAAAGTTGCGGCGTTCGGGTTGGGCAAAGGAGAGATCGGACATGGGGAAAAGGATAACGCTAAAAACGGTTGTTGGTTGCTGGTTGATAGAAGCGGTTATGAGAGGTCTTTTTGGACGAAGTACTCGTCCATGAGGACGGCGATGAGTGCCGCGGTGGGGACGGCGACCAGTGCGCCGACGATGCCGGCCAGTTCCGTACCGGCGATGAGGGCGATGAGGACAGTGAGGCCCATGAGATTGACGCTCTGACGCATGATGCGCGGAGTGAGGTAGGCGTTCTCGACGTTGACGTAGATGGCGTAAAAGATGAAGACGGCGGTCATTTTGGCCCAGGAGTCGAGGGCGGCGACCATGCCCACGAGCAGGATGGTAATGACGCCGCCGGCGATGGGGATGCAGTTCATCAGACCCATGAGGACGCCGAGGAGGATGAAGTAGCGTACATGCAGCAGGCCAAAGACAAGGGTGCTGGCGACGCCCAGGATGAGCATCAGCGTGGCCTGGCCGAAGAGCCATTTGCTGGTGCGCCGTTCGGCTTTTTGCAGGGTGACGGCGAGGCGGAGGCGGTGTTCCACGGAGAAGAGCGACATGAGCCAGCGGTAGGCGAACTCTCCCTCGAGCATGAAGTAGACGCAGAGGACGAAGGCGGTGAGCAGATCGAGGAGGTTCGCCATCCAGTTGGGGAAGGAGGCGAAGAGGTAGGCGGCGGTGGCGGAGAGTGCGTCTTCGGAGCGCTGGGCGATGGCATCGACGCCGAGCTTGTCGGCGAGCGGAAGGCGCTTGAGACGGGCGACGATGGGAGGGATGCGGGCGGGCAGGTCGGTGGCGAACTGATGGAGGTCGCGGATGACAGGGGGAAGCGCGACGACGAAGAAGATTACGATGGCGAAAAAGACGCCGCTGAGAAGAAGCAGGATGGCGAGGGGGCGCGAGGCGTGGCGAGTGCCGCGAAAGCGGAAGCTCATGATGCGGTTGACGGCAGGCATGAGCACGACGGCGAAGAGCGCGCTGACGTAGATGAGGGCGAGGACCTCGCGCAGACGCCAGGCGAGGGCGAGGGCCAGCAGGACAGCGATGGTGAAGAGGATGGCACCGCGGATGGCGGTGCGGGCCTGCTCGGGCGGGATGGGCTTTGAGGTCGGCAGAGTGCTCCTCCTTCTGATGAGATGCATATAGTGTGCATCATGCGGGATACGGAGGATAGAACAAACAACGGCAAGGGCAAAAGCTTAGCACCGATTGACACCGATGCGACCGATTAAAAACAAACAAAGGCGAAATACGGGTTAAGAACAGACAAAGGCGAGATGCGGGACCCTTCGACTGCGTTTGGCGCAAGTGCGCGCCAAACTGTGCTCAGAATGACGGCAAGAACAAACAACGGCGTGAAACAAGCAACGGCGAAATACGGGGATTCTGGCCTTCGACTTCGCTCAGGCCAGAATGACGAGCAAGGACAGACAAAAGCGAAATGCGGGGGGCCCTCCACTCCCCACCCCAACGAGCAAATGCGCTCGTCGGGGACCCCGGTTCCGGCGGCAAAGAGCGCCGCCTCCGGTCGGGATGACGGATCGGATAGGGCAACTCTCCGGCCAGGATGACGGCATTTGGGGGTTTGCCAGGATGACGGAGGGGTGTGGTTAG
>PLOU01000190.1:2165-3501 GCA_003142235.1 Granulicella sp. | reverse complement strand
TGGCTACGCCAGAATGACGGCGTAAAACAGACAACCGCAGGTCCTTCGACTCAGCCGCTCACGATGGTGCTGTGAGCGGCTTCGCTCAGGATGACAGGGTTAGGGATTGGCGATGGAAGGCTCAGGATGACAGGGTTAGTGGAAGTCCACGCGGCTACCAGATGCGGCAGGATTTGGCGGGGGCCATGGGGGCGTTTGGCTTGCAGCCGAAGGCGGGAGCGAAGCCGGGCTGGTTGACGATGACTCCGTTGACGCGGAAGCGGTCTGGGGAGTGGGGGTCCTGCAGGACCTGCGAGCGGACGGACTCTGGGCGCGCGTTCTGGCACCAGTTCTGACTGAAGGCGATGTAGAAGCGCTGCGGGCCGGTGAAGCCGTCGCGCTTGGCGGCGAGGTCGATGTGGTCCTGCTTGGCGCGCTGGAGGTAGGCCATGAAGGCGAGCAGAAGGCCTCCGTTGTCGGCGGTGTTCTCGCCCAGGGTGAGCCGGCCATTGACCTTGACGCTGTCGGCGGGGTTCTTCTCCTGGACGGCGGTGAAGGAGCTGTACTCGTTGGCGAGGCAGTCTGTGCGGACGGTGAAGTTCTTGAGGTCGGCGGGGGTCCACCAGTCGTCGAGGTTTCCGTGGGCGTCGAACTTGCGGCCCTCGTCGTCGAAGCCGTGGGTTAGCTCGTGTCCGATGACGGCACCGATGTGGCCGTAGTTGACGGCGATGTCCTGGGTGCGGCCGTAGAAGGGCGGCTGCAGGATTCCGGCGGGGAAGTTGATGTCGTTCATGCTGGGGTCGTAGTAGGCGTTGACGGTGGGCGGGGTCATCTGCCACTCGGCGTGGTCGACGGGCTGGCCGATCTTGTTGAGCTGGCGGTCGTTCTCGAAGGCCTCGGAGCGCATCTGGTTTCCGGCGGCGTCGTTGGGCGCGATGGCGAGCGAGGAATAGTCGCGCCATTTGTCGGGGTAGCCGATCTTGTTGGCGACGGCGGCGAGTTTTTCCCTGGCGCGGAGCTTGGTGGCGGGCGACATCCAGTCGATCTGGTCGATGTCGCTGCTCATGGCACTCTCGATGTCGCGGACCATTTCGACCATTTTGGCCTTGCTGTCTCCGGCGAAGTACTGGTCGACGTAGACCTTGCCGACGGCCTCGCCGATGGCGGAGTTGACGTAGTTGGAGCAGCGCTTCCAGCGGGGCTGCTGCTGCGGCTGGCCGCGCAGGATGGTGCCGTAGAAGTGGAAGTTCTCGTCGTCGAACTGCTTGGGCAGGTTGCGCGCGACGGTGGTGAGGAGTTGGTAACGGAGATAGGCCTGGAGGGTGGCGATGTCGGCGGTGTTGAGCTGATTCTTCAG
>PLOU01000190.1:0-2138 GCA_003142235.1 Granulicella sp. | reverse complement strand
TCGCGCATGTCGACGACGCCGAGGGAGGCCTTGGCGAGCGCGGTCTCGAGCGTCATGATGTTTGCGGCGTCAATCTGGGCCTGCGCGGGTGAGTTGCCGGCGAGGGTGAGCATCTTGGCGACGTGGGCGAGGTACTGGGAGCGGATTTGGGTGTCCTTGTCGCCGGTGCGCAGGTAGTAGTCCTTCTCCGGCAGGCCGAGGCCGCCCTGCTGGATGAAGGCGATCTGCTTGGAGGCGTCCTTGAAGTCCTGCTGCTCGCCGTATCCGAAGAAGGCGTCGACGCCGATGCGCTGTAGCTTGCCGATGAGGGTGGCGAGCTGGGCGCCTCGGGTGGTGAGGGCTGCAATCTCGTCGAGCAGGGGCTGGATGGGCTTGAGTCCGGCGGCGTCGATGGCGGTGGTATCGCTACAGGCGCTGAAGTAGTCGCCGATCTTCTGCTCGTCGGGGGTGCGGGCGGGGCTGGGGACGGCGGCCTTGGTGAGGATGGCGTTCAACTCCTGCGAGTTAACGTTGTAGAGGACGTAGAAGGGATCGACGTCGGGCTGGTCGGCGGGGATGGGGTGGTTGGCGTCGAAGTTGCCGCAGGCGAATTTGTACATGTCTGTGCAGGGGTCGGCGGTGAGGTCCATGGAGGAGAGATCGAGGCCGGGGAGGGGCTTTTCGGGCGGCCGCGGCGCGGGGGCGGGCGCTGCGACGGGCGCGGGGGCTGCGGCGGGCGCGGATTTAGCGGGCGCGGCGGAGGGCGCGGGGGCCTGCTGGGCGAGCGAGGAGGGAATGAGAACGAAGCAGGCGAGGGCTGCGATTGCGATCAGCGAGAGGGAGTGGGTGCGGCGGATGGAGGCGAGGATTACGGGTGATTCGCTCATGCGGGGTTCTCCGTGCGGACAGATTTCAGGTGCTGTGAAGGACAGTATATGTCGCTTACATATTGAGAGGCGACGAAGCCTCTATTATCACTCCGTGGGACGGAGGTGGAGGGTATTTGCGATTCGGCCATGAGCTATGAGGTTTTGAGCGATGAGGTTGGCGATTGGCGGGGTTTGCGTGGGTGTGAAAGAGTAGGGAGACGATGCGAAGGGGTGCGATGCTGGCGTTGTGGATGGTGCTGGCGGGCGCGGCGCAGGCGCGCGGCGCGGAGCCGGTGGCGCGCATTCCGCTGGGGCCGATGGGGTACCAGACGATGGTGCCGGAGTTCCTGCTGGCGGGCAGCTCGATGCTGAGGGTGGATTTTGTGGATGCGGACCATCTGCTGATTACGTTTGGCGTGCGCCAGTTGATGGAGCGCCTGCCGGGCGATCCGGTGGACGACGACGATCGGACGGTGGGCACGGCGCTGGTGGAGCTGCCGACGGGCAAGGTGCTTGCCAAGACCCAGTGGCGGCTGCACGATCGCGGGCAGTATCTGTGGGCGCTGGGGCATGGGAGGTTCCTGCTGCGGGTGCGCGACCGGCTGTCGGTGATTGCGCCGATGGCGGCGGGCGGGGCGAAGGACGCGTTCCGCGAGACGCCGCTGCTGCGCATCGAGCGGCATATTGTGGGGGTGCTGGTTTCGGCGAACGAGGACCTGCTGACGGTGGAGACGACGAAGCTCACGTCGGGCGAGGCGGGGGAAGCCGGCGTGGAAGCGGGGCCATCGGGGGACCTGGTGATTCACGATCCGGCGCAGACGGACCCCGCGCCGGTGCAACTGAACTTCTACCGGCTGAGGAGTACGGGCGCGGGCGCGGAGGGCCTGGTGGTGACGTCAGCGGGGGCGATCCGCGCGCGGACGGCGATTGAGCTGCCGATGACGACGGCTGGATTTCTGGATGTGATCGAGGGCGGCAAGGACCGCTGGCTGTTCAACTTCGACGCGCACACGGGCAGGGTGAACGAGCTGGCGGAGTTCGATACGACGTGCGCTCCGCATCCGACGTTCGTCGGGCACGGCGAGTTTGTGGCCTTCGGATGCAGGGGCAGCGTGGACAAACAGGAGCTGGCGGGGTTCAACCTGAAGGGCGAGGAGATGTGGCAGCAGAGCTTCAGCGACCTGCACGTTTCGCCGGCGTTCTCGTTCGCGCCGGCGGCAGGACGGTTTGCGCTGGGGCGGGTTGTGGTGATGGCCGCGGTGGATGAGAGCGCGCCGCTGCCGGAGGGCG
>PLOU01000089.1 GCA_003142235.1 Granulicella sp. | reverse complement strand
GGCTTCGCCAGAATGACGACGTGAGGGGCTTCGCCAGAATGACGACTCTTGGGGGCGCGCCAGAATGACGGCACGAGGGATTGAAGCAATATTCGGCACGGGTAAACCCGTGCCCTTCCGTTCGATGTAGGCGAGCGGCTATTTCTGGCGGCCGAAGCGGTAGACCAGGCCCATCTCAAAGCCGGCGTTGTTCTGGAGGGAGCCGCCGAAGGTGGTGGCGGTGTAGCTGGGCGTGATGCGGAAGGCGAGGTTGGGGTAGAGGTTGAGGTCGAGGCTGCCGCCGAGGGAGAAGGCGGGGCGCGCGCTGGTGGAGGGCCAGAAGCCGAGGGTCGCGGCGGGAACGCCCTTGGAGTCGCCGTCGAACTTGCCGATGGCTGTGCCGCCGAGGGCGAAGACGCTGAGGGCGATCTTCTGGTGCAGAAGAACGCGATAGGTGGGGCCGGCGAGGAAGGGGTATTCGGAGATCTGCGGATGGCCGACGAGGTTGAGGTAGTTATTCTGGCCCTGCAGCGGCTTGGCGTTGCCGTATGCGCCGCGCAGTTCGCCGGTGAGGCCGAGCTTCTGGTTGAAGTAGTAGGTGGTGTTGAGCCAGAAGGCGATCTCGCTGTTCTTCTGGGTGAACTGGCCGGAGCGGAAGCGNNATGCGCGCCTTGCGGTTGGCGTTGGTCTCGTGGCCGGTGCTGCGCGTGTTCTGCGCGAGAGCGGAGGATGCCAAGAGTGCGGCGACCAACAAGACTGCCGGCAAAAGCTGTATTCTACGAACGAAACGGGACGGCGAACGAAAGATCAACGAGAGCTCCTGCGGTCGCCTCCATTTTTTGAGCTCGTTGGAGGCGAGGTTGGCGCGGCGGAGTTGTCCGTCCGCAGCCACTTCCCTATTAGAACATCCGGCGCGGTTCCTTGGCGCGGCGGGGACGAGAAGGCGAGGATTCCATGGCAAAGGGCAGAGCTTCTGGCGGCGGGAGCGGCAAGGTTTTTCTGGGGTTCCTGCTGGGCGTGGCAGTGGTGGCGGGCGGCGCGGCGGCCTATCTGCGATGGGGCGCGCTGCCGGTGGCGACCGCGGACAAACCGTTTCCGTTGGAGAAGGCGATTGTGAGCGTTCCGCTGAAGGCGCGGATCGCAAGCCAGATGCAGCCAGCGCCGTTCGGCACGGACGAGGATGTCTTCGAGGGTGGGGCGCATGTGTATCGCGCGCAGTGCGCGGGTTGCCATGGGACTCCGGGGCACGATGTTGCGTTTGCGAAGAGCATGTATCCGGCGGCGCCGCAGTTGTGGAAGAAGCACGCCAAGGGCAACGTGGTGGGCGTGAGCGACGACGAGCCGGGCGAGACCTACTGGAAGGTGGCCAATGGGATTCGGCTGACGGGAATGCCCGCGTACAACCACGTGCTGACGGATACGCAGATGTGGCAGGTGACTCTGCTGCTGAAGAACGCGGACCAGCAATTGCCCGATCCGGTGATGAAGATTCTGACCGCGCCGTAGGGCGAGGAGTCAAACCCACTTCTGCTGGTCATGGAATATGAAGCCAGCGGGCGCTATTGCAGGCTGAGGAACTGCTGCAGGTTGTCGGCGGCGCTGGCGATGGCGCGGGCCAGGCTGAGCTTGGCGAGGTTGTGGGCGAAGACGCTGTTGATGCTGTCGAGATCGGCGGAGGAGAGCGACTCCTGCGCCTGGACGACNNTCGACGTTGTCGGTGACTCCGGCGTCGAAGCGCTGACGGGTGAGGTCGAGCGTCTCCTTGTTGACCTGAAGATTGCGCTGGGCGAGCTTGACCTGGCTGGTTGCGGCTTGCAGATCTAAATAGGCGTTGCGCACATCGCTCTCGACCTGGCCCTTAAGGTCGTCGAGTTCGGACTGGCGCTGGGCGAGCGCGGCCTGGGCGGATTTGATGTCGCCCTCGGTGCGGCCTCCCTGCCAGATGGGAATGTTGAGCGTGGCGGCGGCAGCGAAGGTTGTGTGGGCCTGCGCCGGGTTGGTGCCGAGCGCTCCGTAGTTGCCATTGACAGAGAGCGAGGGCAGGCGTTCGTCGTGGGCCGCGGAGAGCGCGCGTTGGGCGGCACGGACCTGCGCCTCGGCGGCTTTGATGTCGGAGCGGCGATCGAGGGCCTGATGGATGGCGTCGTCGAGGGTGAGCGCGGGCGCGGCGGCGAAGGGGACCTCGTCGGTGAGGTCGTAGGCGTCGTTGGGGGGAAGGCCGGTAATGCGGGCGAGCGCGATCTTCTGCTTGGAGAGCTCGGTCTCGAGTGAGATGACGCGCTGCTGCTGGGTGAGCTGTTCTACTTCGCTGCGGTCGACGTCGATCTGGGCGACGAGGCCGACACCGCGTTTCTGCTGGGTCTGCTGAAAGAGAGCGGTTGCGGTGTCGAGCTGCGCGTGGGCGGAGACTACGCGCTCCCTGGTTGCGATGATNNTGGACGGATTCGCTGGATGCGCGGAAGTTGTTCCATGCGGTGAGATCGAGGACCGACTGCGAGACGCTGCCGCGCAGGTCGATGTTGTTATACGGGCCGACGATGGTGGGGAAGGTGAAGCCGGGAATGGGAATGTGGATGCGCAGTCCCTCGGCGGCGAGGTTGGCCTGTTGCAGCGTTTCGGCGAGGTAGCCGCTGACGTTTGGGAGAAGCGCGCTGCGGGCGATCTCGCTCTGCCCCTGGGCTTGGCGCACGGCGTGGTTGAGGCCCACCGCGCCGAGGTTGAAGTTGAGGCCGCGCTGGATGGCATCGCGCAGCGAGAGCTTGCCGGTAAATGGGAGCTTGGCTGTGCTCGATGCGCTTCCGACGTAGGGGCCTTGAATCTGCACGGAGGGATTGATGGTGGTGACGCTGTTGGTGGTGCCGGCGATGGGGGCTTCGATCGCGGTGACGGAGCCACTGTTTCCGGCGCGGCCGGAGAGCGGAAGCGGCGCGGCCAGCGTGTGCTGTGGTTGGGCTGCGCTCTGGGCAGAGGCTTGCGATGGACCCATGCAGGCGAGGAGCGCGATGGCAGCGATGGAAAGGATCGGGGCGATTTTAATCTTCGAGTGATTCATGGCAAGGAGTCCTTATTGCTAGCTGAGTTGCTTGCGGAAACGCGTGATGCTGATCGCGACCAGAACGACGGTAAAGAGGAGCAGGCCGAGAAAGTTTGGCCAGAGGTCCATGAAGCCGCTTCCCTTGAGCGTGCTTCCGCGGACGATGGTTGCGAAGTGGTGGACGGGGTTGAGCACAGTGAGAGGTTGCAGCCACTTGGGCATGGCCTCGACAGGATTGAGCGCACCGGACAACGCGGCGAGTGGCGGATTGATGAAGAAACAGGTGAGCTGCGCTTGTTGCGCCGATTTGCTGAATGTGGCGATGACGGTGCCGATGCTGATGCCGGAGAGGATGCAGAGGCATCCCGCTCCGAGCAGAAGCAGAAGGTTGCCACGGAATGGAACGCCGAAGACCAGCCGGACGACGGCGAGGGCCGCGAACATCATCAGGGTGAGCAGAAGGAAGAGAGGCGCGATCTTGGCGACGATGATCTCGGTGGTGCTGGCGGGAGACATGAGGAGCTGTTCGATGGTGCCGGCCTCGCGCTCGCGCACCATGGCAGCGGAGGCGACGATGGTGCTGTTGAGGATGAGAAGCAGACCGAGCACACCGGTGACGATGAACCAGGAATCGACCAGGCCGGGGTTGAAGAGGAAGGCAGGCTGAAGCTGCACCATGCCGTGGCGCGCGAGGCTCTCTGCTGCGACAGGCTGGATCTGAAGGCGAATTCCCTGCTGCATCAATCCGCTGTTATAGCTCTGTAGGACGCCTTCCGCGTAGCCGCGGGCGATGGTGGCTGTGTTGGCGTTGGTTGCGTTCAACAGAAATTGGACGGTGGTGGGACGTTGGCGGGCGAGGTCGCGGGCGTAGTCGTAGGGGACAACCACTCCGGCGTCTGCGTCGCCACGGCTGACTGCGTCGCCGAGCTGGCCGACCGAGGGGTAGTAGCCGGCGAGGCGAAAGCTCTTGCTCTCGGTGAGGGTGGTGACCAGCTCGCGGCTCTCCGGCGTGCGGCTGTCGTCGACCACGGCGAGGCGGACATCGGAGACGTTGGCGCTGAGCGCGAAGCCGAAGAGCGTGAGTTGCAGGACGGGAGGAAGAACCAGCGAGAGCTGGAGCCGGCGGTCGCGGCGAATCTGGTTGAACTCCTTGCGGACCAGGGCGAGGAGGCGGTAGTTGAAGAGGCGATTGAGGAAGTCTCTCATGGCTATGCCTTCACCTGCATTCGCCTCATGCCGCGCCAGGCAAGCGAGTAAAAGATGAAGCCGATGATGGCGATGAAGAGGACTTTGTACCAGACAGCGGGCCAGCCTCCGCCTTGCAGCAGGGAGTCGCGGACGATCTCAATGTAGTAGCGGCCCCAGACGAAGTTGGAGATCCAGCGCAGGGCGATGGGAATGTTCTGGATGGGAAACATGAGGCCGGAGAGCAGAAAGACGAGCAAAAATCCGCCGAGCGCGACCACCTGCAGGGCCGCGGTCTGGCTGGGAATGATGGCGCCAACCATGGTGCCGAACGAGGCCACGCAGAAGGTGTAGAAGATGGTGGCGATGATGACAGGGGTGGGATCGCCGGCAAAGCTGAGGCCAAAGTAGGTGAAGAGAAGCGAAGACATGACGAGTGCTTCGCCGAGCGCAACGGCCATGAAGGCGAGAATCTTGCCCAGCAGAAACTCGTGCGCGGAGATGCTGGAGACATAGACCTGAAGGATCGTCTTCTGTTCGGTCTCCTTGGCCATGGCCAGCGCGGCGAGCAGCGGCGGAAACATGGAGATGGCAAGCACGAAGACCCCGGGGCCGTAGAACTTCCTGGAGGAGAGGCCGGGGTTGAACCACAGGCGGATGGCGGCCTGCACGGGCGCGGCCTGGCTGCCGCCGGCGAGCTGCCGGTTGTATGCGGCGGCGATGAGGCTGGCGTCTCCAGTGACCAGCTTGGCGGTGTTGGCGTCGGAGGCGTCCACCATGAATTGGACGGGCGTCTGGACACCGCGCGCGAGATCGCGGCCAAAGTGAGGCGGAATGATGAGCACGGCACGCGCGGCGTTGGAGGCGAGCGCCTCCTCGGCGGACTTGTCGACGGGCCACGCGACGACGTGGAAGGAGATGGAGGCGCGAAAGGCGTCGATGAAATTGTTCGACGCCGAGGAGCCGTCGAAGTCCTGCACCACGATGGGGAGATTGCTGACCGTGAGCGAGAGCGCCGCGCTCATCAGAAGAAGCATGACCACGGGAAGCACCAGGGCGAGGGCCAGGGTGCGCCAGTCGCGAACGATCTGGGTGAGCTCTTTTCGCACCTGCGCAAGGATTCGTCTCATGGCTGCTCCTGTTGCTTTCGCTGGTCCTGTTTATTTCTCAATGGCCACCTTGCCTTCGAGGCGCGCCTTCTCGACGATGGAGATGAAGACATCTTCCAGCGAGAAGCGGTCTTCGCGCGCGCTGAGTACGTGGAGGCCGTTCTCTTCCAGCCGCTTTGTGGTCTCGCGGACGGCGATCTCCGGCGCGTCTTCGGTGATGAGGTGAAGACGCTTGCCGAAGAGCGAGACACGCCAGCTTTCGCCGTTTCGCTTGAGCAGGTCAACGGCGCGCTGCGGCTGGTCGACGATGAACTGAATTAAATGTCCGGGCTGGCGGGCCTTGATGCCACTGGGCGTTCCTTCGGCGACCAGCTCGCCGGCAACCATCATTCCCAGGCGATTGCACTGCTCGGCTTCTTCAAGATAGTGGGTGGTGACGAGGATTGCGGCACCGCCGTCGGCGAGGCGGTTGATCATGGTCCAGAAGGCGCGGCGGGCGAGCGGATCGACGCCGGAGGTGGGTTCGTCGAGGAAGAGAATCTCCGGCTCGTGCATGATGGCGGCGCCAAAGGCCACGCGCTGCTTCCATCCGCCGGGCAGGCTGCCGGTGACCTGGTCCTGCTTGCCGTCGAGGCCGGAGAAGGAGAGTACCCAGCGGATTTTTTCCTCGCGCTCCGCGTCGGGGACGCCGTAGACGCCGGCGAAGAAATCGAGGTTCTGACGAATGGTCAGATCGTCGTACAAGGAGAACTTCTGCGACATGTACCCGATGCGCTTGCGCACCGCCTCGGAGCGCAGGTCCTGCTGCGCGCCGGCCAACTGCACGACGCCGCTGGTTGGGTCGAGCAGGCCGCAGAGCATTCGGATGATGGTCGTCTTGCCCGCGCCGTTGGCCCCCAGCAGGCCGTAGACCTCGCCGTTGCGGATTTGCAGGCTGACGTTTTTTACGGCGGTGAATTCGCCGAACTCCTTGATGAGGTTGGTTGCGCCGATTGCGATTTGACCGCGCAGATCGCTGTGGTCGTGACGCGCGGGAAACTCGGCGGTGTCTGCGCTTTGGCCTAATGCACGCAGGCGCGCGACAAATGTGTTTTCCAGCGTTGGTTGATCGACATGCATCTCGTCGATGGTGAGTCCAGCGCGGGACAACTCTTCGGCGACCCGCTTCTGCTCTTTCTCCGGATCGTGCACCAACAGGTCGAGACGATCGCCGAAGCGCTGCACGTCGAGAATCTCCTTGCCAGGGCCGGATTGCGCGGAGAGAAGCCTCTCCGTCTTGCGCAGGTCAGGCGTGCGCAGCTCGATTCGCTTTGCATCGAGGCTGGCGCAGAGCTCCGTGGAAGTGCCGATCTGGAGAATCTGGCCCTGGTGCATGAAACCGATGCGATGGCAGCGCTCCGCCTCGTCGAGGTACGGGGTTGCGACGAGAATGGTGAGGCCCTCCGACGACAGGTGGGCGAGAACGTCCCAGAACTCGCGGCGCGAGACGGGATCGACGCCGGTGGTTGGCTCGTCGAGCAGAAGNNCTGTAGCGGATGTTTTCGGCGACGGTGAGGTCGGGATAGAGGCTGAAGGTCTGGGTGAGGTAGCCGGTCTGCGAGCGCATCTCGCGCGCCGGGCGGCCGAAGATGTTGGCGACGCCGGAGGTCGCTTCCATCACGCCGGCGAGAATCTGGAAGGTCGTGGTCTTGCCCGCGCCATCCGGACCGATGAGGCCGAAAATCTCGCGCGGGTGGACTGAGAAGCTGATGCCGCGCACAGCTTCGAGCAGGCCATAGCGCTTGGTGAGGGCGCGAGCTTCAATGGCCGGCGATGCGGCGATGCGCTGTGCGGCGTCGCGATCAACTTCGCGGTCTGGAGTCGCGGCGATCACTTATGGCTGACCTTCGGCCACGTGTTGCCCTCGACGAGGACTTCACCATCGACGGGCATTCCGGGCTTGGCGAATCCGAAGCCTGCCTTCAACTCCAACTTGATGCCGACGACCTGCTTGACGCGGTCGTCGCGGAAGTAGGTGTTCTCGGGCGTGAACGTTTCCTGGGGATCGATGCGCGAAACGTACGCGTCGACCGGCTTCTGCGGGTTGGAATCGAGATAGACGCGCGCGGGCTGGCCGACCTTGACCTTGCCAATCTCACCCTCCGGAACAAAGCCGCGCAGATAGACTTTGGTCAGGTCGAGGAGCGTGATGACGGCGGTCCCGGCAGGGATGACCTCGCCCGGCTCGGCGGCTCGCGTGACGACAGTTCCGGTGAACGGCGCGCGAATGGTGAGGTCGTTGCGATTGTCTTCCGCCTCGGCGAGCTGGGCGCGGGCCAGTTCGGTCTGTGCGGATGCGCTGGCGAGTTCAGCTTGCTGCTCGGCGATCTGGCGTTTCACAAGCGCGACCTGCGACTCGCGGATGCCGGGATTGGCGAGCGTTGCCTGCGCGGTGGTGAGCTCGGCATGCGCGGCATCGACGCGGCGCTTCGTCGCGGCAACCACGGCGGCCTGCTGATCGGCGGTGGTTGCGGCCTGCAGGCCCTGGCGCTCTGAGACGGCGCCGGACTTGGCGAGGCGCGTGTACGCCTCCTTGTCGAACGCGGCGATCTGATAGGCGGCCTGCTGCTGCACGAGGTCGGACTGCGCGGCGGCCAACTCGGCCTCGGCCTGATGGACGTGGCC
>PLOU01000135.1 GCA_003142235.1 Granulicella sp. | reverse complement strand
ACTGTAGTCCAATCTCGTAATCATTCATCGCTTCGACAGGTTTATTATTCTTCACCGCGTCTTCAGCCAACAGACGCTGTACACGAACCTCCTCCGGCTGGGGAGGTTTCGCGGTCAGGGCACGCCACTCCGCGGCTTGTTGATGGAAGTCGCCCGAATCGTTGGGATGCGAGATGGCGTATGCGTGCAGACTATTGAGGGCTGCGGCAAACCAAGCAGCGGATTGGGGGCAGTCAGCGGCATTCTTCGCAATCGAACAGAGCGGAATATCTGGACCGTATGGATCCCAACCGAAGTAGAGGCGGTACTCTACTGCCTCTTTGTCCTGAATTGTGTAATAGTTTCCCGACGCTGTATCCAACGAGCAGAAGCCGCCGTTGCAGATCGCAGAAAGCTTCTCGATGCTCTTGAGATTAATTCGAAAATGCTTTGTCTCCTTCTTTTTGTTTGTGGCATCGAAATCGAGACTGTCGAGCGTTAGCACTAAGCTGCTGGGATTGACTGAGAAATAATGGAAGGCAAAATTTGCGGGATGGAACGCACCGGCATATTTGCCAGCGGAGACGATGGCGCGGCGTGCCTGACGAACGCTTATCTCATCCGGAGGCGATTGTGCGTACTGTGTCTGGCCTGATGCCTTCACTCCGGGTATGAGTAGAAAAGCCAGAACAACAAGGGCCCAAAAACGTGCGATAACGTTCTTCATGAATTTCCTTCCCTGGGTGCAGTCAATCGTTAGAGTAGGACAGCTTTACTTTTTTCCTGGCACTCCAGTAGCTTGGGCCGCCGACGGCGATTGGCCGGCTTTGTACTTCCACAGGTCGATCTGGTCGCGCGCGGACTTCGCGTCGGCCGCATCCGGCAGCAACTCCAGATAGTTCTGCATATGCTCGGCGGCGTCGGCGAAGAAGCCCAGTTCACCGGCAAGCAGCGCTGCATTGAACCATCCCTGCGCCCAGGTCGGGTCCGCCTGGACTCCGAGTTCGAAGTCGTTGAGCGCCTCGTCCGGCTTCTGCCGCTTGATGGCGTCTTCGGCTGCCAGGCGGAGGATGCGTGCGTTTTCCGCCAACGCAGGTTTGGTCGTCAGGGCGCGCCACGCCGCGGCTTGCGCATGGAAATCGCCCAAGCCGGCTGGGTGCGAGATGGCGAGTTCATGCAGGCCATTGAGGGCTGCGGCAAACCAGTATGCGGACTGGATACATTCACCCTTCTCCGCGCTCCCACACGGTCTCTCAAATTCAGTCCATCCGAACCAGAGCTCGTACTGGACTCCATCCTTGTCTTGAACCGCGAGCTCTCCGAGTTTATCTCCCCCCGCCGCAGGTCTCAGCTCGCAATAGGAATGATCTCCGCATGTCGCCGAGACCTTTACCAAATCCTTGACGTTAACCTGAAGATGCTTCGTTCCGCCTTTTCTGCCTTTTCTGTAGACAGCGTCAAACTCCATCCCGACGGCCGTGATCTTGATGCTGCCTGGATCGATGGAATAGTCTGTCTTCTCGCTCAATGGTTCCACAGTGATATATTTGCTGGCGTTGTCTATGGCATGCCCGGCTTGCCAGAGGCTCAATGCATTGGTGGGGGATGAGGAGTACTGCGGCTGGCCCGCGGCTTGATTGGCTGGCATCAGTGCCAGAAAGAGACCTGCAAGGAGAATGAATATACGTGGGATGTTTTTCATGATGCTCCTGAACCGAAATGCGGTTACGGCGAGCATGGAGACGAGCAAGGAGGGAAAGTTGCGCGAGCATGTTCAGCCTGAGTCTGAACTCACATGCCATTCTTGTTCTCGCTGCCCCGGCTGTCAAGAAAGGAATGGTTCCGCTCCCTCGCACTTTTTTGGAATGCTCCCATAGAGATAAGGGCTACAATCAATTCGTCGTAATTCCATCACGGACCGCTGTAGGCCCAAGGTGGAAGGGGCCACCATGCGCACGCAGATTGTCTTCCTTATCTCTCTCCTTCTGGTTGTGAGTGCATTCCCGGCAGCGTCCGCATTCGCACAATATATTCCTCCGGCCTCCGCTCCGCAGTGTACCGACCCGGCAACCGGGGCGGTGGTTTCGTGTAGCTATCAGCCTCCCTCCAGCACGCAAGGCTCCAGCACGCAAGGCTCCAGCACTCCACGCCCCAGCGCCGCTCAAAGCGCGGCCAACCTGAATAACGCCATTCAGCAGCAAGTGGTCGGCGCCGTGATGCAGAGCTTCTTCCAGATGCTTTTCAGCACAGACTCAACGGCGGACGCGCAGAAGCAGCAGATGATGGCGGAGCTGCAGCAGCGCCAGGCCGCGGCCGAGAAGCAGCACAACATCGAGGAGGCGCAGCGGCTGGCCGCCATCTGCAACCGGCTGCAGGCTTCCTTGAAGCTCGCCGGCCTGCCTGAGCTGCCAATGAAGAGCACTGGCGGCTCCGGGTTGCAACTGAAGCTGAGCGACAGCGGAAGCGGCAGCAGACACCACGTCGGAGAAGCGGGATTGCCGGGAATCGCTCTGAACGACACCACGGGGAACGGAGGCACAACTCCCTACGGCGAAGCCGGTCTGCCTGGCATTTACACCAATGGGTCCGGCTCCGGGTCTGGCAGCGCGAGCTCGGATGGACCAAAGCTGAGCCTGAAGATGGACGGTGGCAGCACACCACCGGCTTCTCCTGCGCCGGTCGAGGGAACAACTGCCGGAAGCAACCCGCCCGCCGAGGTCGCGGTGCCCGCGGACACGATCACGGATGTACGCAAGATGTCGCCACAGCAGTTGGCCGACCTGGCGACCAAGATCGATAATCTGCCGCCGGAGGAAAAGCAGCGCCTGATGGATGCGGCGCGCAACTCCGCTCCCTCCCCCGCCGGAGGGGCTGCCAATCCTTCTCCCGCTGGCGCAGCAGCCAATCCTGCTCCCGCTGGCCCAGCCGCGAATCCTGCTCCCGCCGGCGCGGCCGCCAATCCTTCTCCCACTAGCGCAGCCGCAAGCCAGCCCGCGCAGTCGCAGTTGCAGCAGATCGCCGCCACGTCGCACTCGGCGGCCACCGCCGCTTCGCCAGAAGATGCGGCGGCTTTAGCGCGTTCCGGTTTTGATACTCCCGGTGGCGGTACCGTGCATCCAGCGGTGGCGATCTCAGGCACCACGGTGGCTCCTATCCCAGCTCCGGCCAGCAGCCAGCCCAACGCGCGAAGCAATGCGCCGCTTCCACCGGCGCATTCTCCTGCCAGAGCGTCCGCGCCAACCTATCCGGTCGTGCCGCTCCTCAACATGGCCTCGTCCTCCGGCAGCGCCGCGCCGGCAGCTGGGGCAGCGCCTGCTTCAGATCGGCAGGAATCTGCGAGTGGAACCTGTCCTCATGGCTTCGAGAAGGTAATCCCCACCCGCGAGCAACTGCAAACTGAACTGGCGGTGGAACGCGCGCAACTGGTGAGCCTGCAAAACACCATCATGCGCTTCAATCGCACGATCCAACTCGATCAACAGCAGTACGCCGTTTGGGAGGATGAAGCAACAACGGCGAAGAAACGCGTTGAGGACCACCTCGTCAATCTTGTTACGGATGCGGCCTTCAACAGCTTCGTCGACAATAAGGAAGAGTTCTACGAGGACTTGAAGACGGAAGGAAAGCTCACCGATGTTGACAAGAAACAGATGAGCTGGTTGCAACAAGCCAAGGAGCTGAAGAGCTTTTCCGAGTTCAAGGAATGGGCGCTGGACAAACAAGACAACACGGATAAGCTGGAAGAAGGCGCCCGGCAAGTTTTCGGCCTGATCCCTCTGAGCAAAGAGTTACTTGTGAACCAGGAGATTCAATCCTACATTCGGTGCGGCGAGGCCCTGATCGACAACGCCTACGATTTAACGGACCTCCTGGCTACCATGGACAACGTGGACAGGCTCGACCGCAACACAGCGCAGTATCCCGATATCGTGCGCAAGAATGGGGAGCGGATCATACCGCTGGTAAAAAATATCAACGATATCGAGCATAAGTTGAATGCGACGCCCATCCTGCCGCCGGGCACGCCAGCCTGCCGTGCCTCCTTGCAACGCAACCAATAGGTTCCGGCCAGCATGGATAGGCATCGGAAAACCGTCAGAATTCAGGAATGCAAAGCCCCATTTTACAGAAACCACTTAGCAACATGTGAGCATATAACTCAGGTGCCCGGGGCTAACATTACGCCGCAAGTAGACTCTCCCGCGTCCGTTATTTTCGCGTAAAGCTGCCAAGAGTAGTATTGTCTTGGACTGCAATTTGCATGCAAGGAAGTGCTCTAATGTCCCCCGTAGTCCGTCTTCGTGTACTGGGCCCATTCTTCTTTCTGCTCGCGTCGCTTCTCTTAACTCCTCCGCCGCTGAATGCGCGGGAACAGAAAGCCCCTCCACCTCCGGCTACAGTGGTCCCGCTGGTTTCCGTTCCTTCGTTCCCCGGGCTGGCGGCCAAAGCGCCCGGAGCGCCTGGGTATGGTCTCCAGGTCACCTCAAGCACCGGAAAGTACATGCTGACCGGCATGAGCTACGATCCCATTACCCATAAGCCGGCAGCCCGTCTCGGCCGCATCATTGGGCCAGCGGGCATGGGCCCCTATCGCCTTGGCGTCAAGATGGGTTTTAGTCCACAACAAGCCATTCCGGAGAATCACCTCAACCCGTGCTGGTACGACAACTATTTTATTATCACTGAGGTCGTAAACGGATCTCCGGCGCAACGGGCCGGTTTGAATGTGAAGGACTTCTGGGTCATCCGTAGTGTAGACGGCAGCAACTTCGGATGGGACGTGAACGCCCTTATTTGGCACATCGCCAACCGCCCCGAAGTCGAGATATACGCTGAACGTCCCGGGGCATTCTTTTGCTCCAAAAAGACATTCCGGATCAAGACCAGTAAGTTGGAAACACCCGTGGATCCTGCCGACGGCAATCTTGAGGCGGTCCAGGAGGCCGATGCCGATGCCGAAGTGAAGGTCTGGATCAAAGACAACAAGACCTGGAAGGACCTTCTCATCCTCCGGTCCCAAACGGATAAGTTCGCGCCCTTGGCCTTGGACCTTGCCGGTCGCAAGCTGTGGGTGGTACGCGTTCAAATCGACCCGTCTCCTCAGGAAAAGACCTCGCGGCCGGAGAGCGTCCTGGAGTTCTGGAAGGAGGACCCACGGACCGGACCTTTCGACACAGGAATCCTGGATGTTTGGCAGGAACCCGAGGACGGCCTACAGACCGGCCGGGATCTCAGGATCGAGGACCGCTGGTACCGCCTCCAGGTCTTGACTCAGGACCCAACTTCAGGCCGGCTCACCTCATTCGATCTTCGCCCCTGGGAGGCAGATATAAACTCGCTGCTCAGCGGCGTCAGCATGGTCAAAGAGCTGGGACCGCAAAAGACGTCTACGCTTCAGGAATCTCTTGAGCACACTGCCAACGACGCCTTGGTTGAATGGAAGACCCGCACACTGCCCGGTCTGCTGAAGACACAAGACACTCCTGCGTTGGAGGATCTGGTCATCCGTACGGAAAAGGGGCTACTGGATCTGGATCTGGAGATTCGCGGCATGCGGCAGAGGCTGGATGATCTCGCTCGTGCAAAGGCAGCACAGCAGGCACAAGCCAGCATGCCCGGAGGGAACCAAACGGCGCCGGCTGCGGCATCGGCAGCATCCACCGCGGATAGCGAAGCGTTGGCTGATATTCTCGATCAGCGGAAGGCCATCCTTCAGGCAATTCTCGGTTCAACGAAACAGGCTCTTGCTCAGGTTAGGAGATAGTCGTGCGCTTAGGTTGCGTTTTCATCTTCCTATTTTCAATCTTCACTGTTTCTCTCACGGCACAGAGTGCCGCGCCGAGTCCAGCATCAGCATTGGCGGTTTCCCCGGTCTCAATACCCACGAACGCTGCGCTGGCGGCCAAAGCGCCCGGAGCGCCTGGGTATGGCCTTCAAATCGTAACGTCAAAGGGCAAGATCATGCTTACCAGCCTGAGCTTTGATCCCATCGCCCGAAAGCCTACCGCACGGTTTTATCTTATAACTGGACCGGCAGGTCTCGGTCCCTATCGTGCAGGCATCGATTTCACTTTTCATCCCGAGCAGCCGATCCCGGCAAATCACATTGACCCCCTTTTTTACAGCAACTATTTTTTCATTGTTGCGATCGAGAAGGACGGGGCGGCGGAAAAGGCCGGACTAAAGCCCAACAAATATGGGCTCCAGGATATTGTGGGCGTGGACGGAAGCAATTTCGGATGGGATCCGCAAAGTCTGGCGATTCACATCTCCAACAGTCCTGCGATTGACGTATCGACTTTAAATATTCCGCTCGTGTTCGGACACGCCCACTACAAGACCTACCACATTAAAACGCAGAAGCTGGAAACGCCGGTGGATCCTGCCGATGGCATAATCGGACCCATTGCTCCGGATAAGGAGATCCAGGCCTGGCTGAATCAGGAACAGACATGGAAGGACCTCCTCATACTCCGGTCAAAGCAGGCACGTTTTGCGCCTCTTGCCATCGACATCGAAGGCCGAAAGCTATGGGTAGTGAGATCCGAGGGTGCTCCTGACGGTAAGGGAGTTATTCCGGGTTTCCTCGAATTCTGGCAGCAGGATCCACTCACCGGCCTCTTTGCAACGGGCATCATGGATGTCTGGCCAGATCCCCCGGAGGGCATGCAGCCTGGCCGAATTCTCCGCGTTGGGGACCATTGGTATCGGCTGAAGACCTTTACCCAAGACCCCGCCAGCCACCGCCTCCTCGGCTTCGGACTGGAAGCGTGGAAAGCCGACGTCATGTCGCTTCTGAGTGGCCAAAGCCCCGCAGATGAGATAGGCACTGTGCACCTGCCTGGAGCGCGGGAGTCGTTGGAACAGGCCGCCAACGACAGCTTGGTGGAGTGGAAGACTCGATCGCTGCCCGATATGCTGCGGACTGAGCAAGCGCCAGCACTGGAGGAAATGGTTATTCGTACCGAGAAGGGCGTGCTTGCGCTGGATCTTCAGACCCGTACCATGCGGGAGCGGCTGGATGCTCAGGCTCGCGCCCAGGCTGCCCAGCAGGCCCAGGCCAGCATGCCCGGAGGCAACCAAACGGCGCCGACAGCGGCAGCACCGTCCACTGCGGACAGCGAGGTGTTGGCGGACCTTTTCGATCAGCGGAAGGCCATCCTTCAGGCGATTCTCGGTTCTACAAAGCAGGCTCTGGCTCAAGTCAGGAGGTAAGCATGCGCCTACGCTGCGTTTTTGTTCTTGCCTTTGTATTCTCAATTTTCACTGCGCCTCTCGCGGCACAAAGCGCCCTGGGGCAGTTGGAATCCATGACCGGCCAAAAAGTGCAACGGTTCAAGAGTTCCAGCAGCATGTATGGGCCCGACGCGTTGACGCCCTCCCAGCAGTTGACAGTCGGAATCATTTCCGGCCTGCTGGGAAGCCTTTTGAACCCAACCTCACAGCCCAACCATGGACCTGATCCCGCCGCAGCCGCCCAGGCCGAGGCGATGCGGCAGGAGGCCGAGAAGAGCGAGCAGCGGGCGTTACAAGCCTGGGCTGCCAATTACTCCAATCACATGAACCAGCTTCAAGATGAGCAGCGCCAGCTCCGTGCCAGCGAGGACAAGAGCAGCGATGAAGCCCTCTCCTCGGCCCTCTCAGATGTGTGGGATGGCGGGGCACATGTCAGCCAGCCCGGCGGACTTGCCGATGCGCTGAGCGATCCGAACGTGGTCGACCTGCGCGGCGTTGAGAACCCCACGCCCAGCTTGCTGCGCAGTGAAGACGGCGCGCCGCGTTCCGCCAAGGTCACGGCGGACCAGGTGCTCAAGCGGCGCGAGGAAGCCCAGGCAAGGCTCAAGGCGATGATGCAGGAGAACCGTGACCCGAAACAGCTCGGGCAGCGATTCTATGAACTGGAAAACCAGTTGAGCTGCCTTAGAGGCGAGGCGATCAGCATCGGCACGAAGAGTCAATCCCTCTCTCACGACTTCGACACCTGGGGCTGGCAGGTGGACGAGGCCGTCCAGAATTCGCTGGAGAGGGGCACCTCCCTGCTTACGGACATTATCATTCCCGAAGGCGCCGACAAAGGGTTTGAGACGCTGAAGAATGATCCTAAGACCAGGAACGACGCATTGGAGGCTTTTTCTCATATCAACGATTTCACGGGCTTTATAACTGAGATGGGCGACCGCTACGATGCGGGCCGTGAGGCGGTGGACTGGGTTCAGGCTAAACGAAACTTATTCAAGGATCTGGATTTTGTTTACTCGCACCTGGGCACTGTCAGCAAGACTTTGGGGCCACTCAGTGAACAATGGGAGCTGGGCAAGAACATTGTGGGGTCAGGCCTCGATGTAGCCCAGGAGTTGGACGCCTGGGGAGACATCAACAACGCTCAGGGAGACCTCAAGCTCCTCAAGGTGCGCCAACAGATTCTTCAGAACCGCATGCAAGATCTGGTGGGGCAACTGCAGGCTTCTCGCACTACGCTTGCCACTCAACTGGGAGTGCGGCCCGAAGATTTGATCCCCACAACTCGCCCCAACGACGCAGGTTGTTTAGCACGATAATGTGGTTTCCCCCTTGGCTGACACAGACAGTTAAGACCCATTTCGCCGTTCAACCCGCACCTTCTTCCCGCAGCATCCAAAAGAACCAATAAGACACTGAGGAATACCGAACATCCCTTAGTGGGTGCGGGTGGTGAGGTAGCGGGCCAGCGACTTGAGCGGATCGGCGGCGAGGCCGAAGGGTTCGACGGCGGCGAAGGCCTCGGCGATGAGCCAGCTGGCGTCGCGGCGCGACTGCTCGAGGCCGTAGACGGCGGGCCAGGTGGCCTTGATGCTGGCCGCGTCCTTGCCGGCGGTCTTGCCCAACTCCTCGGAGGACTGCGTCAGGTCGAGGATGTCGTCGACGATCTGGAAGGCGAGGCCGATCTTTTCGCCGAATGTGCGCAGAGCCGCGATGGTCGAGACCCACATCTCGGAATCGAGATGTGGGGCACCCGGATTTGTGGCCAGACCGTAGAGTCCGCCGCTGACGATGCTGGTGGTGATGAGCGCGCCGGTCTTGGCGCGGTGGATGGTCTCGACCAGTTCGGCGGTGGGCGCGACGCCTTCGGACTCGATGTCTACCACCTGGCCACCGATCATTCCGGGGGCAAGTCCGGTGTCAATCTCGCCGGAGCGACCGATTCCGGTGCCGACTGCGACGGAGACCTCGCGCATGATCCGCACCACGGCATCGGCTGGCGCGGGGAGCTGGGCGATGGTCTGGAAGGCGAGCGTCTCGAGCGCGTCGCCGGCCAGGATCGCGATGGCCTCGCCGAAGGCGACGTGGCATGTGGGCTTGCCGCGGCGCAGGTCGTCGTTGTCCAGCGCGGGCAGATCGTCGTGGATCAGCGAGTAGGTGTGCAGCATCTCCAGCGCGGCGCCGAGCGAGTCGACGCCTGCGGGCAGCTCGCTGGTTCCCGCGACCATTCGCGCGGCCTCCATGCAAAGAATGGGGCGCAGCCGCTTTCCGCCGGCGAAGACGCTGTGGCGCATGGCGCGATGGATGGAGACAGGCAGCGTCTCGGGCGTTGGCAGAAGGCGTTCGAGCGCGGCGTCGGTGAGTTTTGCGCCGGAGGCGAGCAGGGATTGAACGTTGGAATCCATCGGCTTCGATAATAAACGACGAGAGAGGATGAGTGGCGCGCAGGATTCAACCGGTAGTTCCACTATCGCAGAGTTGCTTGCCTTTTGTTCGTCGTTTATTTGTCGTTTGGTCGCTGTTTATTCGCCCCCTCCCCCTGCCATCCCCCTCGGCGGTGGATTGGTGCGTAAGTG
>PLOU01000020.1 GCA_003142235.1 Granulicella sp. | reverse complement strand
CATGAGCCCATCTACGAGGCGCTCGCGGTGCAGGACGGCATCCATCTGCCTAGCGCCAGGACGCGGCAACGGCTCGATCAGCGCACCGCTGCGGAGATCATGAAAGGTCCTGTGCTCCTGCTGGATTCCGAAATCACTGTGCGCGAGGCCCTGGGACGCATCCGTGCCAGCGGCCTTCGTACCGCCCTGGTCACGGACCGGCGCGGCGTCATCGGCGTCGTCACTCAGTCGCAGTTGGAGATCGAAGCGGACGAGGACTCCGGCAGGCTACTCGACGACTTGATGGTCGCACCACTCTTTCCCCACATGCATGCCGATCAGGGGCTGGATCTGGCGCTGGAGCGCATGGGCAGCAACCAGATCGATCTGCTGCCGGTAGTGAGCCGCGCCGATGTACACACGCTGATGGGCATCGTAACGCTGCAGGACGTTCTGGACGCATACGGAATCTCCCACTCCTGATCGCGCCCGGATCGTGAGCAATGTGGCCCGGGTCCGTTGGCAAAGAACTAACCCCTTGAAAATATGGAAATTCCCCTTAAATGGTGATACGCTCGCGTGTTCTGTCGTGAACGGACGCATCCAGCTTTGGGCCTATAAGATGTTCGATAAAGAGGCGGCCTGCTGAACCACTTTAAGGGAAGGCACGCGCATCTTACAGTCGTGAAATAAGCGCGGGAGGTGAGATTATGCGACTATCGGCGAAGGCAATGGCACTTGCGCTTGGACTGCTTTGGGGAGGAGGAGTTGCATTTGCGGCACTGGTTCATCTCGCCATTCCGTCCTACGGCACAGCCTTCCTTGACTTTGTCGGTTCCCTCTATCCAGGCTTTCATGGCGCACGCAGCCTGGGGGACGCTGTGATTGGGACAGCCTATGGATTGATCGACGGCGCTGCGGGCGGCTTCATATTTGCTGCACTCTACAATCTGTTCGCCAGACGGTTCTCGGCATCCGTTCAGCAGGTTTGAGCAGCCTGCCCAACTAACAGAGCGTTTCTTGGCAAGGTATCGCTGACGATATGCGCAACTTTGAATGTCACTGCGGCGTTTCTGGGTTATGTGTCTTCGCCTCTTGGGTCCTGACTGTTTATGTGGTGAGCGATGGTCTGACATTGATACATCGCAAACAACGTAATTAGCTGCATCTAACGTCATGGAGCCATCACCAGATCCTCAGCAAGGGGTACAGTCTGTGCCAAACATTGAGAGCAAAGAGACATCGATGAGTCATACCCCTCTTTATCCGCTTCGATTCGAGCCGATCTATCAGTACCGGCTCTGGGGTGGCCGTCGCTTGTCCGGTCTGCTTAGTTCGCCGCTGCCGAACGAAGGCCCTATCGGCGAAGCCTGGGTACTCAGCGATCGCGAGGACCATCCGAGCCAAATCGCCAATGGACCGCTCAAAGGGCAGACGATCGGTATGGTGATGCAGCAATTTCAGAACCAATTGATGGGAAAGCTGGCGAAGCGTTTCCTTCGTTTTCCATTGCTGCTTAAGTTCATCGACGCGCGAGAGATGCTCTCAGTCCAGGTTCATCCTGGATATCCGCCAGATAAACCTCTGCCAGAGGGAGAGACTGCAAAGACCGAAGCCTGGGTTGTGCTGCAGGCGGAGAAAGAAAGCCGCATCTATGCGGGCCTCAAGCCAGGGACCACCGCGGACATTCTCCGGCAATCGCTCACGCACAAGACGTTGGCAGATCACCTTTTTTCGATCACCCCAAAGCCCGGTAATGGCGTCTTCATCCCGGCTGGGACGGTCCACTCCCTGGGCGGGGACGTCGTGGTGTTCGAGGTGCAGCAGAACAGCGACACAACGTTTCGCCTGTATGACTGGAGCCACGTCGATGATAAGACAGGCAAGCCGCGGGAACTCCAGGTCGATCAGGCGCTTGCCTGCATCGACTTCATAGATGGTGCAGCCGGACTGGTAACGCCTGTGGTAGAGACAACAACGCCAGTGGAGCGCGAGAGGTTCATCGATTGCGACGCGTTCCGGCTTTGGCGCTTGCGCGGAGAATCACCCTTCACTCTTGCCACTCAAGGAGTGCCGCGCGTGCTGGTTTGCATCGAGGGCCGTGGGCAGATCGAGCACGGCGGCGACACGTATACCGTCGGAAGAGGCGAAGTATGGCTCTTGCCGGCTGTGATTGAATCGTGCGTGTTTCGGCCCGCCAATGCAGTGAGTTTGTTGGAAATAGAAGTACCGGCATAGATCCAGCCGGGCAACCGCGAAATGATTCGCGGAGTTGGAAAGGCTGGCTGAAACAGCAAGCATTCAGGGATGGAGAGTGAATGAAGAAGCTGATTGTTTTCGATCTGGACGGTACACTCGCGAAAAGTAAATCGGCCCTCGATTCCGAAATGGCGACGCTGCTGCACGATCTTCTCGACGTTGTCAAAGTGGCCGTCATCTCGGGAGGCGATTGGCCGCAGTTTGAGAAACAACTCCTCTCCCATCTCCCCCACGACCAAAGCTTGACCAATCTATCGGTACTTCCTACTTGTGGAACTAAGTTCTTTCGGTACTCGGGA
>PLOU01000195.1:6475-10360 GCA_003142235.1 Granulicella sp. | reverse complement strand
GCGGACAGCATCTGCTGTCCGCCGTTCTTAGTTAGGTATGCAATCAGAATGTAAATTCCCCGTGCAGTTGGATGAGACGGGGCGAGGCATCCGCCGCACCGACCGAGCCGAGAATGCTGGTGGGTGCGCCGACGGTGTATTCAATCAGGCCCAGGGATCCGCCGCTGGTCTTGCTCAGCACGTGCGTCGGATTCTGGAAGTTGGGGTGATTGAACACGTTGAAGAACTGTGCGCCGAGCTTCAGCTTCGTACCCCCGAGGTAGGGGATCGAAACACCGAAGGTCTTGAAGGCGCCGAAGTTCACGTTGGTGTACGAAGGTCCGACCAGGCTGTTGCGGCCCTGCTGGCCGAAGTTCGTCGGACCGGCAAAGGAGCTGGCGAAGTTGCACTGCTGCGACGCGCCCGCCGGATTGTAAGCGTGGTTGCCGCCGCCGCAGTGGTGGTCGAAGCTGTTGTTGAGCTGTTTGGCCATCAGGAGGATGCCGCCATTCGAGAACGAGCCCCCGGCCGGGTTACTGGTGACGTTCGTTGTGACGGTGTACGGCAGACCCGAGTTATGGAAGACGTCGCCGCTGAACTGGAAGCCACCGAGCATGTTGTGGAAGCGCTTTGTGATGGAAGGCAGGTCGTAAACAAAGTTGCCGGTCACGTTGTGCTTCACGTTGTAGTCGGCCGGGCCGTACTGCAGACCCAGGTTGGCGCTGTTTTCAACGGTTTCTGCGTCGCCCGCATCGGGTGCGAAAGGCTCCAGGCCGCCGTTGGAAACCTCATCCAGCGCCTTCGAGAACTCGTAGTTGAACTGCACGGCCAGGTTCTTAGCGCGGCGTGCGGCTGTGAAGACCACGCCGTTGAAATTGCTGTTTGCGCCTGAGTAGAAGTTGTTGATCGTGCCGAAGGCTGTGACAGGCTTGGTCGTCGGAACGGTCGGGAAGTAGTTGGCCGATCCACCCGAGACCGTCAGGTTACGCTGGCCGTCTTCGACCAGCTCGTGATAACCATGGTTGCCGGCGTAGGTGATGATCACCGAGGTCTTGGAACCAAGCTGCTGTTCCAGGGCCAGGCTCCACTCCTCATACGTCGGGTCATGCAGGAACAATGCAGGAGTGGTGAAGGCCGGCGCCGAGTAAACTGCGCCCGTGGCGGCGACGGCGGCCTTCGTCGTGGTGTAGTTGCCACCGGTGATGAACGAGTTCTGGAACGCGGTGTTGGAACGCTGCGTAATGTACTCGCCGCTTCCTGCGCTTGAGGGCGTGATCGGCAGGAACGAAGCGCCACCATCCAGGGGTCCATAGACGATGCCATGGAAGTTCGTCGGAGCGTTGCTCAGGAGGTCGTCAGCAATTAGTCCCGAAGGCGAATCGGTGAACATACCGAAGCCGCCGCGGATAACCGTCTTGGAGTTCGTGAACGGCTGGAAGTTGAAGCTGATACGGGGAAGAATGCCTGCCTTCTGCTTCCCTGCAAAGGCACGATAGCGGCCGGCGTTGATGAATCCACCACCAGCCGTCGCAGCGTTATACGGCAGCGCTGCGCTTGCGGTACCGGTAGCGAGCGAGGCAACGGGCAATGCGAGGTCCTGGAAGCAGTCGGTGTGGCAGACCGGGTTGGAATTGCGTTCAACGCGCAGACCTGCCGTGATTGTAAGGTTCGGCAGGATCTTGAACGACTCCTCGACATATGCGCCTTCGTTGTAGAGTGAGATCGGCTGCTCGGAACGCTTCGGGAAGTACCCGGCGTATTCGACGTCGACCGTACCCATCGTCAGGCCTTCTTCCGTGGTGAACAGTTCCGGCGTTGCCGCACGAATACCCTGGATGTCGGTGACGTTGTCGCGGCGGATGTTGTATCCGAAACGGATGGTGTTGCGGCCCTTGGTGTAGCTGAGGTCATCGACGACCTGGTAGCCGGAAACTTTGCGGCCCTGCGGGAACGCGAAGTCTTCGCCGCCGTACAGGTCTTCACCGAGGTTGGCCTGGTCGCCCGACTCGTACACGATGGAGAACGGAGCGACCGACTGGTAGTTCTGCGAGTTCTGGAACGGCGCGCTGTAGTAGTTGCCGGTGACCACAAGCTGATTGACCAGGTTGGGGGTGAACGTGTGGGTCTCGCTCATCTGGCCCTCCCACGCCGGCTGGGAGCTCGAGGCCGAGAAGAGCGGGCTGACCAGATCGACCCAGGTCGGCTGGATGCCCTTATCCTGCTTGTAGTGGATGAAGAAGTTGTCCTTCTCCCCAATCTTGTAGTCCACGCGCGCCGTCAGCAGCCACTCGGTGAGAATCGCGGAATTCCGTGCAAAGTATTGCACCTGCGTCACGTCGTTGGGATCGTTGACGCGCGGGCTCACACGAAGCGGCGTGTTGTTGTAGGTGTTGAAAATTTGCTGGAGCAGCGGACGCTCGGAAACGGCGGCCGGTGCGAAGATGTAGCCTACGTCATTCTGACCGACGCAGGTGGAGTTCGGGTTCGTCGCGCAGTCTGCATCCGCGGCGGCGTTCAAAGTCGCGCAGGTGGCATACGTCCCGTTGGGGTTATCATTGCCCAGGGCGCAGTTCTGATCCAGAGTGCTCGGCGCAAACTCCGTGGAGGACTGCGGCGTGATGGCGCGAATGCCTTCGGTATTGACGAAGAAGAAAAGCTTGTCCTTGACGATCGGTCCGCCGATACGCGCGGCCCACTGGTTCGCATTCACGAACGTCGGGAGGTTCTTCTCGCCGTTGGCAGCCTGGCTCTGCTTGTTGAACCAATCGTTCGCATTGAGAGCGCGGCCATCCCAGTAGTAGCTGAGGTTGCCATGGACGTGCTTGCCGCCCGAAGCCGTGATTTCGTTGACCTGCGCGCCACCCAGGCCGCCATACTGCGCGCTGAAGGCCGGCGCGACAACGGTAACGGTTTCGACTTCGTTGTTGCCCAGGGTTAGGTTCGACGCGCCCGTATTGTTCAGGTTCAGGAACGGATCGTTCTCGTAGCCGCCGTCCAGAGTGAACATGTTCGACAGGCCAGAGATACCGAAGCTGGAGAAGTTGCCATATCCGCCGGCAGTCGTCCCCGTGTTCATCACCGTGCCGGGCGCGGTTTGGGCGACATAGGAGAGGTCGTTGCCGGGATTCGGCAGCGCCTGGACCTGCTCTTCCGTGAAGGCCGTCGTCACGTCGGCATTCTCCGTGTTGATGATCTCAGAGGAACCGGTGACCTCAACCACGGTATCTGCGCGTCCAACCGAAAGGCTTACGTTGTAGGTCGAGACGTCGCCGGCGGCGACTGAGACCGTACTGGTGGTGGTGCTGAAACCGGAGGCGGTGACCGATACCGTATAGGCCCCGGGCACCAGCAGAGAAACCCGGTATGAACCCTGGTCACTCGCCGAAATCACATGGGAGTCGCCATTGACCGTATTGGTTACCGTGACCTTTGCGCTCGGAATGACTGCCCCAGTCGCATCGGTAACGACTCCGCGGATGTCGCCCGCAGTCACTGACTGTGCCCACACTGCGCTTCCGCAGAAAATTGCCAGCACAACCAACAATCCACCAATCGCAAACTTCTTCATCGTGCTCTCCTTGAACAACAAATGACCTGTTCCGCCAATGGCGGAGTAACAGCCAGTCCAGCTACAACACACAGCTTCGGTGTATGAATATATGCCAGCAATTTCCCCTCCAAAGTAGGCGGGGATGAGGCAGTTCCGAATTGACTTTTTAACCCAATGTTTGCAATCACCTGCGTGCCTTGTGTCCTGTTTGGCAACAGACTTGCTTTGTGCTTGCGGAGCCATTATCCCATAAATCATATTCCTGGGTATGCCTTTCTTTTACATCTTGCAGTACCCTCATAGCGTGAAGCTTATCCTCGCGGCCATCTCCCCATCCCGCTCGCGCGCCAAGTCCG
>PLOU01000195.1:0-6462 GCA_003142235.1 Granulicella sp. | reverse complement strand
CCCGTCCTCATCCTGCTCGACAGCCGTGGCAGGCAGCTCACGTCAGAAGACTTCGCAGCGCGGATTGGCCGCCTGCGCGACAACGGCACGCAGACCCTGGTGCTCGCCATCGGGCCGGCCGACGGCTGGTCCACTGCAGCCCGTGCGCGCGCTGGCCTGCTGCTCTCGTTTGGGGCCATCACGCTGCCCCATGAACTCGCCCGCGTCGTGCTGGCCGAGCAGATCTACCGCGCGCTCACCATTCTCGCCGGACATCCCTACCACTCCGGCCACTGACCCTCGTACCTCGTCCCGCGAACCTCGCTACACTAAACCTATGCCTGACTCCACTCCCGAAGCTGCTCGCCGCGGCCTCATCCTGATCAACACCGGCCCCGGCAAGGGCAAGACCACCGCCGCGCTGGGCACCGCACTGCGCGCCGCCGGCAACGGCATGAGCGTCCTCATCCTCCAGTTCCTCAAGGGCTCGTGGCACTACGGCGAGCTGGATGCCGCCGCCGCGCTGAACACCGCGCTGGGAGCTGCGGAGAGCGGCACAGGCGGAACACTCAGCCCGGCCACCAGCTCCCCGCCCGCGCAGAACTTCGTCATCCGGCAGCTTGGCCGCGGCTTCGTCAAGGTTGGCGGTGCCGAGACCGACCCCGAAGACATCCGCCTGGTTGAAGCCGCATGGGCCGAGGCTGCCGCCGCCATCCTCTCCGGCGACTGGGACCTGGTCGTGCTGGACGAGATCAACTACGCTATCGGCTACAAGATGCTCTCGCCCGAAGCCGTCGCCGAGGTCCTCCGCCGCAAGCCGGAGATGGTCCACGTCATCCTCACCGGACGCAACGCCCACCCGCTGCTGGTGGAGCTGGCCGACACCGTCACCGAGATGCGCGAGGTCAAGCACGCCTACCAGCGCGGCATCCTGGCGCAGCGCGGCATCGAGTTCTAGCTGAAGAGGAACTCCTTGCTGCGCAGGTCCTTGACCGCGTCGCGCAGCTTGACGGCCTTCTCGAACTCGAACTTCCTGGCTGCCTCGCGCATGTCGGACTCCAGCTTCTCGATGTAGCTTTCGAGTTCGGCCTGGGTGGCAAACTCGGGAACGCCTTCCGCCTCATCGGTGAGGTCGATGTAGTCGGCCTTCATGATTCCGGCCAGGCCCATCTCCAGCGGGCGAACGATGGACATGGGCGTAATGCCGTTCTCCTCGTTGAAGGCGACCTGCTTCTCGCGGCGGCGATCAGTCTCGTCGATGGCGCGACGCATGGAGTCGGTCATCTTGTCGGCGTAGAGAATGGCGCGGCCTTCAACATGCCGCGCGGCGCGACCGATGGTCTGGATGAGCGATCCCTGCGAGCGCAGGAAGCCCTCTTTGTCGGCGTCGAGAATGGCAACCAGCGAGACTTCAGGCAGGTCAAGTCCTTCGCGCAGCAGGTTGATTCCGATTAGTACGTCGAACTCTCCCTTGCGCAGGTCGCGAAGAAGTTTTATTCGTTCGATGGTCTCTATCTCGGAGTGCATGTAGCGGCAGCGCACGCCTACTTCGGTGTAGTAGTTCGCAAGGTCTTCGGCCATCCGTTTCGTCAGCGTAGTTACCAGGACGCGCTGGTTGATTAGCGCGCGCGAGCGAATCTCCGCCAATAAATCGTCAATCTGTCCTTTGACGGGGCGAACCTCAACCTGCGGATCAACAAGTCCGGTCGGACGAATGATCTGTTCCACCACAACACCCGAGGATTTGGTGAGTTCATAGGGGCCGGGCGTGGCGGAGACATAAATAATCTGCCCGGTGCGGCCCTCGAACTCCTCGAACTTCAGCGGACGGTTGTCCATCGCGGAGGGCAGGCGGAATCCGTAATCCACCAGGTTCTGCTTGCGCGATCGGTCGCCGTGCCACATGCCGTGGAGCTGCGGAATGGTTACATGCGACTCGTCGATGAAGAGCAGAAAGTCGCGCGGGAAGTAGTCGATTAGAGTGGGCGGCGGCTCGCCTGCGGCACGGCCGGAGAAGTGACGGGAGTAGTTTTCGATTCCGTGGCAGTAACCCACGGACTTAATCATCTCCAGGTCGTATCTTGTCCGCTGATGAATTCTTTGTGACTCAACTAAGCGGCCTTGTTGCTCCAACTCCTTCTCCCAGACCTCCAGTTCCGCGATAATAGAATCCGTGGCGGCAAGCTTGCGTTCCGGTTGAACTACATAATGCGACTTGGGATAGATCGGAAGCCGTGAATATTTTTGCCGCACGGTGCCGAAGAGCGGGTCGATCTGCGAGAGTGATTCGATCTCGTCGCCGAAAAGCTCGATGCGGTAGGCGTTTTCGTCGTAGGTGGGGTATACCTCGATGATGTCTCCGCGCACGCGGAACGTGCCACGGCGGAAGTCGATGTCATTGCGGTCGTAGAGAATTTCAACCAATTTCTTGGTGATTTCCTCGCGCTTGATCTTCTGGCCGCGTTCCAGCAGCAGAAGCATTCCGTAGTAGGCTTCCGGCGAGCCGAGACCATAGATGCAACTTACCGATGAGACGATGATGCAGTCGCGCCGCTCGAAGAGAGAGCGGGTTGCCGAGAGGCGTAATTTATCTAATTCCTCATTTACTGTTGCCTCTTTTTCGATGAATATATCGCCGGCGGGAATATATGCTTCCGGCTGGTAGTAATCGTAATAAGAAACAAAGTACTCGACGGCATTCTTCGGAAAAAACTGCTTGAACTCGTGGTAGAGCTGGGCGGCCAGGGTCTTGTTGTGCGCCAGGATGAGCGCGGGGCGCTGCACCTCGGCGATGATCTTGGCCATGGTGAAGGTCTTGCCGGAGCCGGTGACGCCGAGCAGGACCTGGTCTTTTTCGCCTGCCGCGAGGCCGGCCACCAACTCGCCGATGGCGCGGGGCTGGTCACCCTGGGGCGTATAGGTGGAGGCGAGCTGGAAGTCCATCTGTATAGGATACCGTCAGTCAAGAGAGGGCGGAGAACGTTGATCGATTGCCGGAACCGTTTGTACGCCGTTTGGTCGCTGTTTGGTCGCTGTTTCTTCTCCCCCTCCCNNGCGTAAGTGGATTGTTATGTGGTAGCCAGAGGGAAAACTTACATAATAAATGATTTAGGAGTAAGTTGTTTGGAATCAATCGGTTACTCGCGCTGCGGTTGGCTAAAATATTCATTCTCGGTGAGTTGCGGCTAAAAGATTCAGGACATAAGGGTTAGGGGTGAAAATTACGGATTTTGCGGGGTGGTTCCGGCAAAATATTCATTGCATGGGTGTTGCTGGTAAAATATTGATTCGGTGCGGCTTATTCNNCGATGGATTTGATCCATATGTTAAGTGTATCAAGCGGAGCATAACTAGTATGCCAACTATTTTTCGGAAGGAAGTGGTTGATGGAGTGGGAGTTAGGGGGATTTTTTGGTGCGCAGGGGCTTGACACGCGGATTTGCTGGGGTTTTCGGGGAAAGAAAATGCGGGGGTCCCTCCACTGCGGCTTCGCCTCCGGTCGGGATGACGGTTTCATCTTATTTCCGGTCGGGATGACGGTTGTTTGGGGTGGTTCGCCTCCGGTCGGGATGACGGCGTAGAGCTGATCCCACTCATGCGCAAAGAACGCGCATGAATGGGGCACCCGGCTATGAGCATAAGTTTTGAGGGAGAGATGGGAACAAGTAAAGTTAGGAAAGAAAGATTGAGGGGGGCGGCGTGACGGAGCTTTGGCTGATGCGGCATGGGGAGACGGCGTGGAGCGCGGAGGGCAGGCACACGGGCTGGACCGACCTTCCGCTGACCGGGAATGGGCGGAGGCAGGCGGCGGTGTTGGGGAAGGCCCTGGCAGGAACGAAGTTTGCCGCCGTGCGCTGTAGTCCGCTACTGAGGGCGAAGGAGACCTGCGAGATCGCCGGATTCGGCAGCGTCGCGGTGGCCGACGAGGGGCTGCGGGAGTGGAACTACGGCGTCTACGAGGGGCGCACGTCGCAGGAGATCCAGGCGGAGATTCCCGGCTGGTCGGTGTGGAAGGACACGATCGTTGGGGGCGAGAGCGTGGAGCAGGTGGGCGCGCGTGCCGATGGCGCGATTGCGCGGGCGCTGGCCTCCGCTGAAGAACCCACATCTCAGAATCGAGATGTGGGGCACCCGACGAACGATGTGGTGCGCGTCGCGCTCTTTGCCCACGCGCATATTCTGCGCATTCTGGCGGCGCGCTGGATTGGGCTCGGGCCGCGCGATGGCAGCCTCTTCGTGCTGGGGACTGGGAGCGTCAGCGTGCTGGGATGGGAGAAGGAGTCGCGCGTGGTCCAGCGCTGGAACCGCGGGTTTGAGGAGTAAGGTGGTTGTGCTGAATTTTTGCCGATGCATATTGCGATGGATGAAGGAGGACCAATGAAGAGCCGGATGAAGTGGCTGGTTGCGGCGACGGTGATGTTGGGAATGGCTTGCGGCGCGCAGGCGCAGGCGGCGAAGGGCATTGCGTTCCAGCGGGCGGAGCACCTGAAGCGCGGCGTGAACCTGAGCAGCTTTTACGCGCAGACGCGGGACATCTCGGCGGCGCGGCTGGACGCGTACATGTCGGAGGGCGACATGCGCGCGCTGAAGACGGCGGGCTTCGACCATGTGCGGCTGAGCATCAACCCGGCGCTGCTGATCGCCAGCCCGAAGACGGGAACGCTGCGCGATGGGCCGATGGCGTCACTGGACAAGACGGTAGGGCAACTGCTGGACGCGGGGCTGAACGTGGTCCTGGACATCCACGCCGAGGAGGACTGGAAGGCGGCGCTGACCCACGGCGATGACGGCGCATCGAACCTGTACGCGTTCTGGTTGAACTTTGCGGCGCACTATGCGAAGAGCGATCCCGACCGCGTCTTCTTCGAGATTCTGAACGAGCCGTCGATGGACGATCTGTACCGCTGGGAGGGGATTCAGGACCGCGCGGTGGCAGCGATCCGGCGCGTGGCGCCGCGGCATACGATCATTGCGACGGCGGCGGCATGGGGCCATCAGGACGGGCTGCTGGCCATGGAGCCGGTGCGCGACGACAACGTGATCTATACCTTCCACGACTACGATCCGATGTGGTTCACCCACCAGGGGGCGACCTGGTCGACCACGTCTTGGGCGTTTACCCACGGCATTCCTTATCCATCGACGCCGCAGAATATCCTGCCGGAACTGAACCAGGAGCCGGACGAGCGTGTGCGTCTGGAGCTGCAGCGATACGGCGAAGACCAGTGGGGTCCGGCGCGGGTGCAGACCGAAGTGGATGCGATTGCAAAGTGGGCCGAGGAACGCAATGTGCCTCTCTACTGCGGCGAGTTCGGCGCGTTCAAGGACCACTCCGACCCGAAGATGAGGGCGGCGTGGATCGACGATACGCGGACGGCGCTGGAGTCGCGGCACGTTGGCTGGGCGATGTGGGACTACGACGGCAACTTCGGCCTGGCAACCAAGAGCAGCGCGGGGATCGTCTTCGACCAAAATATTCTGAAGGCACTGGGGATGGGGAAGTAGCTCACATGCTCGGACTGATTCTCGTACTCGCAATGCAAAACCCACAGCAGGTCAGCCTGTGTGCAGTGTTGAACAGGCCAGCTCACTATCTGCATCGCTATATAAGTATTCCCGCAGAGGTCTTGTTGGCGTTGCCCCACGGAGCAATCCTTCTGGACAAGAATTGCCCCAAAACAGGACTGAGATTAGGTTTCGACCTCCCGGAAGCAGACTCAACTTCAACGAATCTGGTTAGTGCGATTGAGAGCGACTGTTCAGATCCAAGACCGGACAGAGTAGCAGGCATCTTCATAGGGAAACTGGCCTACTCAGCAAACGGACGAATTAATTTGAGATTGGTCTCCGTGAGTGATCTTCAGACGCATCACTGTCCTGAGCCTAAGTTGCTAGGCCCTATGTCCAGCCCAACGCTGCCTAAGCTTTGAAAGGACAGACAACCGTTAGAATGGAGCTATGGTTCTACGGCTTCTGGTCTTCGATCTGGACGGCACGCTGATCGACTCGCAGGTTGATCTTGCGAACTCAATCAACGCAATGTTGGCGCATCTGGGCAAGCCGGAGCTACCGCACGCCGTGCTGCTGGGCTACATCGGCGACGGGGCGACGATGCTGGTGCGCCGGGCGCTGGGCGATCCCGAGGGCGACGTTCACGACGAGCGGTATGTGAACGAGGCGCTGGAGTACTTCCTGGCGCACTACCGCGTGCATAAGCTGGACTTCACCACTGTGTACGCGGGCGTGGAGGAGGCGTTGGAGGCGATGCGCGCGGAGTGGCCGGGGATTGCGATGGCGGTGCTGACCAATAAACCCGTGGGGGTGTCGCGCGAGATCTGCGCGCACTACGGTCTGGACCGCTACTTCTTCCAGATTTATGGCGGCAACAGCTTCCATACCAAGAAGCCGGACCCCGCGGGACTGCTGACGCTGATGGCCGAGGCCTCGGCGCTGGACGGCGCGGCGGCTCCGATTACGGCGGGC
>PLOU01000046.1 GCA_003142235.1 Granulicella sp. | reverse complement strand
CATCTTGTATTGGACAAGAGTGTCCCTCCCGCTTGCGACTGCGAGTGGGCTACAATCCGAAAGCAGTCATTGTCAACGGAGGAACGCCATGGATGAAGTTGGGGTTGTGATGGATGGGGCGAGCGGCTTGAACCAGATGGAGCGGGTGGTTAACACGTTTGTCGCGCCAACGGCGACGTTCAAGGACATTCTGCGCAGCACGTCGTGGTGGCTGCCGTTTGTGCTGCTGGCGGTGTTTTCGACAGCGGCGACGTATTCCATCGATCGCCAGGTGGGCTTCAGCCGCGTGGCGGAGAACCAGGTGCAGGCCAGCCCGAAGCAGACCGAGCAACTGGCGGAGCTGACGCCGCAAGCGCGGGCGACGCAGATGAGAATGAGAGCGATTGGGACCCGCTATACGGCCTATGCGATGCCGGTGCTTTTACTGCTCTTCTTCGCAATCTACGCGGGGATCATGCTGGGCACCTTCAACTTCGGATTGGGCGCGCGAATGACCTACGGGCAGGTATTCGCTGTGAGTTTCTATGCGTCGCTGCCGTATCTGCTGATCTCTCTGCTGACGATCCTGACTGTGTGTTTTGGCAGCAACCAGGAGAGCTTCGATATGCAGAACCCCATCGGGACGAACCTGGCGTACTATTTGCCGGACGCGGCTCCGTGGCTGAAGGCGCTGCTGGCCCAGTTCGACGCCATCAAGTTGTGGACGCTTGCGCTGACGGTGCTGGGGATGAAGACAGTGTCGAAGAAGTCGTTGGGCCAGGCGGCGGCGGTGGTGATCGGCTGGTGGCTGCTCGTCGTGCTGATCGCCGTGGCGGCGGCGGCGTTCAGCTAGGGCGGAAACGACTGTGGCCGGAGGCATCCGGCCACAAAGACGCTGTCATTCGGTAGAACGCGCCCGGCGATGGAGCGCAGAAGACTACTCGGTCCAGCGGCGGAAGACGAGGGAGCCGTTGGTGCCTCCGAAGCCGAAGGAGTTGGAGAGGGCGTAGTCGATCTTTGCGGCCAGAGGCTTGTTGGGGACGTAGTTGAGGCGGCAGACGGGATCGGCCTGGTCGAGGTTCATGGTGGGCGGGGCGATCTGGTGCTGCATGGCCAGGATGGTGATGCCTGCCTCAAGACCTCCCGCGCCGCCCAGCAGGTGGCCGGTCATGGATTTGGTGGAGCTGACCAGCAGGGTGTGGTTGAGGGCGCGCTCGCCGAAGACGTTCTCGATGGCCTTGGACTCGAGCGAGTCGCCGACCGGCGTTCCCGTGGCGTGGGCGTTGACGTAGTCGATCTTGTCCGGCGAGAGGCTGGCTGCCTTGAGGGCTGCGTTCATGGCGCGGCGGCATCCCTCGCCCTCGGGGGCCATTCCGGTCATGTGGTATGCGTCGGAGGACATGCCGTAACCGACGATCTCTGCGAGGATGCGGGCACCGCGGGCGCGGGCCAGCTCCAGCTCTTCGAGGATGAGGATTCCGGCGCCCTCTCCGCAGACGAAGCCGTCGCGGTCCTTGTCCCAGGGGCGGCAGGCGTGGGTGGGGTCGTCGTTGCGGGTGGAGAGGGCCTTCATGGCGGCGAAGCCCCCGACGCTCATGGGGGTGATGGCGGCCTCGGTGCCGCCGGCGATCATGGCGTCTGCGTCGCCGCGCTCGATGATGCGGAAGGCGTCGCCAATGGAGTGGGCGGAGGAGGCACATGCGGTTGCGGTGGCCTCGTTGGGGCCGCGCGCGCCAAAGCGGATGGAGACATGTCCGGCGGCGAGGTTGATGATGGCGCCAGGAATGAAGAAGGGCGAGATCCTGCGCGGACCTCCGGCCAGCATCGCGATGTGTTCGCGCTCGATGACGTCGAAGCCGCCGATTCCGGAGCCGATGTGGACGCCGACGCGGTCGCGGTTGGACTCGTCGATCCTGAGGCCGGAGTGGTCCATGGCCTCCTGCGCGGCGGCAATCGCAAAATGGATGAAGCGGCCCATCTTGCGCGCCTCCTTCTTCTCGATGAAGCGCAGCGGGTCGAAGTCCTTGACCTCGGCGGCGATGCGAACGGGATGGCCGGTGAGGTCGAATGCCTTGATCTCCGCCATTCCGCTGCGGCCCGCGAGCAGGCCCTCCCAGACTTCAGGCGCGGTCTTGCCGACCCCGCAGACGAGGCCGATTCCGGTGACGACGACCCTTCGCCGCCATGGTTGCTGCTGCAACGAATGCGTGGCTTCCATTCTTACTTGGCCGCCTTCTGGTTCTTCTCGATGTAGTCGACGGCGTCCTTGACGGTCTTGATCTTCTCGGCGTCCTCGTCGGGGATCTGAATGTCGAAGGCCTCTTCGAACTGCATGACGAGTTCGACGACGTCGAGCGAGTCCGCGCCGAGGTCCTCCTGAAAGCTGGCGCCTGGGGTGACTTCGGCCTCATCCACCTGAAGCTGCTCGACGATAATCTGTTTTACCTTTTCATCAACTGCTGCCATTTCGTTCTCCTGTGTGTCTTTCTTTTCAAACCCGATGCGTGCCGATTCAAATTCCGATGCGGCCGGGCCGTGGCACAAGGGCGCGCCAAGCCGGGTGCGCAAGTCTTAAGAATACCGAGCGCCTAGCCGAGTGTAAAGCAAAGCGGGCGATTTGGGTGCAAGGACCGATTCAGGAACCACGCTCCGACCGGCCTCATTTGTCGCCGATGAGACTTTGACTTGGGATTTGGCGAACAACTGGCGTAGATTTATGGAATGCAAATCATGTTGGTGGTCTGGTTCGCGGTTGTGTTCGTAGCAGGTATGGCGGCAGGATGGCTGATCACGAACAGGTTGTTCGTGAGCGAACGCAGCCTGGCACAAGAACGGAGTGCCGCGCGTGAGAGCGAGTTGCAGGCCCAGATCAATTTTCTGAAGGAATCGGCGAGACAACGGACCGAGGATGTGCAGGGGCTCAAGGACGCGTTCGCCGCTCTGGCGGCCGACGCGTTGCACAGGAACAACAGCGTCTTTGTCGACCTGGCAAAAGAGAAGCTGGGCGAACAGCAGAAGGAGGCGAAGACCGACCTTGAGATGCGCAAGCAGGCGGTGGAAGATTTATTGCAGCCCGTGAAGGCCTCCCTGGAAAAGCTGGGGGTTGAAACAAGCGCGCTGGAACTGAAGCGTGAGAGCGCGTATGCGACCGTTCTGACGGAGATCGGAAATATCAAGCAGACGCATGAACTTCTGCGCGGAGAGACGAATCAGCTGGTTTCCGCGCTGCGCGACTCGGGTACGCGCGGGGCCTGGGGCGGGCTTCAACTCAAGCGCTGCATCGAGTTCGCCGGGATGGTCCAATACTGCTCCTTCGATCTGGAGAAATTTGTGCGGCTTGAGTCCGGCGAGTCGCAACGACCGGACTGCGTGCTCTACCTGCCAAACAAGCGAACCGTCATTGTGGACGCGAAGACGCCTATGGACGCATTTCTGCAGGCGATCGAAGCTTCGGACCCGGAGGAGCGAAAGAGACAGATGTTTCGACACGCCGGGCAGGTCCGTGCACACCTGGATGTGCTGGAGACGAAGGCATACTGGAAGCAGTTCCCGGATTCTCCGGATTTTGTCATCTGTTTCCTGCCCAAGGAGGCCCTGTTCAGCGCGGCCCTGGAGGCAGACCCGACGCTCATCGAATACGGATCGGGAAGAGTCATCCTGTCGACTCCGACGACGCTGATCGCGCTGCTGAAAGCCATCGCCTATGGATGGCAGCAGGCAGATTCGGCGCGAGATGTACAAGTCATCAAAGAGACTGCCATGAGCCTCTACGACAAGGTTGCAAGCCTGTATGACGCGTTCACGGCGATCGGCGAGAGGCTGAAGAGCACAGCCAAAGCCTGGGAGAAGGCGCGGACCCAAATGGAAGGCCGGGGCGGGGTTTTTTCCTTGGGAAGAAGGCTGCAAAAATATGGCGGCAACGGAGCCGAGTTGACAGAGACAAACGAACTTGTCCTGGAGATGCACTCGCTGCAGGCGGAAGATTGGAAGCCGGACCATGTGTTGTCGATCGCAGCTTCAACGGAGGATGCTCCGTTGCCGGGCAAGGACATCGAACCGATTTAGCGGGCGGCGAGGATGCGGTCGGCGAGGTCGGCTGCGAGTCGGGCGGAGCGGATGTCGTGGACGCGCAGGATGTGGGCTCCGGCGAGGATGGCCGCAGTGTTGGCCGCGGTGGTGGCGTCCTGAAGCACGTGGATTGATTGTGTTTGAACCGGATTCGGCGCGTGGGTTGATCCAGCCTGCTGCAGCGCGCGGCGCAGAAAGCCTTTGCGCGAGAGGCCGGCGAGCANNTCGAGGACGATGGAGTCTTGAGCGATGCCGGCGGCGAGCGCGGCGTGGGCGCGTTCGTTTAATTCGCGAAGGACAAGTGGGAGAACTTCGTCGGGCGCGAGGGCGGGCAGCATGCGCCATTCGTGCGGGCGACCGCGCGTATGCATCAGGATCGCACCGCAGTTGAGCGTGGCGCAGGTTGCGGCCATCGCTTCGTCCCACAGGAATCCGCTGACGTCGTTGACGATCTCCGCGCCAGCTTCGATGGCGAGACGCGCGGTCTCGGCATGGGTTGTGTCGATGGAGAGGATGGCGTCGGGGCGCGCCGCTAGAATCTCGCGCAGGATGGGCAGCACGCGGGCCTGCTCTTCGGCTGGAGTGACAGGCGTGGCGTTAGGGCGCGTCGATTCGCCGCCAAGGTCGAGGATGTCTGCGCCTTCGTCGAGCATCTCGAGCGCGTGATCCTGGGCTGCGCGAGGATCGAGAAACTGTCCGCCGTCGGAGAAGGAGTCGGGCGTTGCGTTCAGGATTCCCATGACCAGCGTGCGCGCGCCAAGCGCGAGGCTGCGCGTGCGAAGTCGCCAGTCGAATTGTGGGCGAACGG
>PLOU01000113.1 GCA_003142235.1 Granulicella sp. | reverse complement strand
CAGGAGCTGAACCGCGAGGCCAACACAATGCTGTCGAAGACCACCGGCGGCGATCCCGGCATGGGCCTTCGACTGACTACGCTCGGCCTTGAAATGAAGTCCGAGATCGAGCGCGCCCGCGAGCAGGTGCAGAACCTGGAGTAGCGTGCTTTCACGGGACCATACATCCCAAAATCACTATTTCGAGGGCACCTAAAAGAATTTATAAACAAGTCTTTCTCAATCGAATAGAATTGCGGTCATGCTGAAATCAACGTTGAAGCGCGTGGCTAGAATCCTGAGCATACTAATTCTTCTTGCACCGTGTTTTGACGTCGCAGCGCGGGCCCAGACCGTAGCAGTGCCTCCGCAAGCCGACAATAGCGCTGCCCCCAACGCCGCATCCCTGATTCAGGATGCGATTGCGTTGATCGAGGCCAAGAACCTCGACGGTGCCAAGACGAAACTCGATCAGGCCCAAGCGCTCAGTCCTGACCAGAAGCTCTATTGGGCAACTTCTGGAAATCTTCTGTTGAAGCGTAGCCAGAATGCGGAGGCACTCGCCGCGTTCCGTAAAGAGCTTGCACTCTACCCCGGCGAAACCACGATGTATATCAGCATCGTGGAAACGCAGTTTGCTCTCCACCAGCGGAAGGAAGCGATGGCTACCCTGCATGATTGGGCCGTTGCCGACTCCGCGAATCCGATGCCTGCTTCGAAACTGATGGCCCTCCTGGTCGAAGATGGGGACGCTGCCGCCGCAGTCACGGTAGGCAAAGATGCTTTGATCCGGCTTCCCGAAGAGTCTCGTACCGATGAACGCCTACAGACTGAGCTCGGCCGGGCGGAGATACTCTCTGGGGACAAAGTCGGCGGCATCAAGCGAATCCATGCTGTCCTCGCGCGCACCGACGATCTGGCCATGGCCGACAATGCTGTCTACGTTCTCGCTGACTCAGGTGCGGATCTCGCGACCGTCGAAAAGGTCTCACGGGATCAAATCAACCTACTGGCCGCTGCAAGTAGCACCTGGGTTCTGGGGGGAGATACCCGCCCCATGCGCATAGGAACTAGTCTTCTTAATTCCGCCTGGGACACGCTGGGCTGGACGCTTTTTCGTGAAGGCAAGCTAGAGGAAGCGCGCAGTTATTTGAGTGCCGCCTGGCAAGGTCTCCTCTCGCCGGAGGCGGGAGAGCATCTGGCGGAGGTGCAGGAGGCGCTGGGCAATAAAGCTGAGGCGCTGCGGACGTATGAGCTTGCTCTTGCCGTAGTTGAACCGGACGACAACCTTGGCGAGCGGAAGGCACTTGCCATCAAGCCGACAGACGTGCAGAACCGAGTGCAGGCGTTGAGCAAGTCCGGAGCCACCCCACTCCTCGCCGATCCCGCTGCTGAACTGCTGCGCATACACTCGATCTCCCTGGGTCACCGCCAGGGACAAGACCGGCGCCTTACATACGCCATCCTGTTGCGCGATGGAAAGGTAGTGGACGTTCAATCGACCACTGCCCGTGTTATGGACGGTGCGGCTGCGATGTTCGCAAAGGCTGACTTTTCAGGCTATTTTCCCGCCAGTCCTCACGGAACACTGGTTCGCACCGGCCAAATTACCTGCGTGGCGGGCAGTTGTGTGATGATCGTCGGTGCTGCACTGCAACCGTGAACCTCTTGCTCCTGTGAAGTCGCCTTTTCGGAAAGTTCTCCGTTGCAGACTTGAACGAGCGTAGCGCCCACCTCGCCTCCTCGCCGTTTACACTGTTTCGTAAGCATGGCAGGGATACTGTTTATCATTTCGGCGGCGCGCGGGGTTGGATACGGGTAGACAGCTTATGATGCGAATGTCCGGCGAATCTTGTCCAGGAATGCGATGATCTTGGCCTGGGGATCGCCGGAGTCCAGGGCCTCAAACGGAAGATAGCCGCGGTAGCCGGAGCGGTCGATGATTGCCCTGATCTTTGTCAGGTCGGTGGGCTCACTCTTTCCGTCGCGACCCACCTCCTCCTTGATCTGCCACGAGACCGCGTAGGGAACCATCTTCTCGATCTCGGCGTACGGATCTCCGGAACGCAGGCTGCCGATATCCAGGATGCAGGCGAAATAATCCGAGCCGACGGCGTCAATCAGACGAATCTCCTCCGCGGCTGTCTTGATAAAGTCGTTGTGCTGCTGGAGCCCAACGATCACGCCATGCTCTTTGCCAAATGCCGCGCATTCCTGAAGGTCGGGGACCATCCATGCGAAGGTCTTCTCGAACTCCGCGGCGGGACGCGATGAGCCGGAAAAGACGCGAATCACCGGGGCGCCGAGCTTGCTTGCGACCACAATCCAGTCCTTGATGAACTGGACATCCTTCTTGCGCGCCGCCGGGTCCGCCACGGCGAAGTCGTTGTGGACACCGGTGCCGCTGATGGCGACTCCGTTCACAAACGCGACACGCTTCAAGGTGTAGATATATTCGTCGGTTGGCACATTGGGATAGCCCGCGAAGTAATATCCAGTCGCGTCCAGCGCATCCACTCCCTGCTTTGCGCAGAAATGGACGGCATCCGCGAGGCTCATGGAACCTTCGCGAAGCTGCTTGTTAAACGAGTAGGCGTTGAGGCCCAGTTTGAGTTTGACCCCCGCTTCGCGATGGATGGTCTCTGTCGCTGCAAAGGCCGATTCAGAAATGGAAGCCATGGCTGCGAGACTGACGGAACTGGCGAGAAACCTGCGGCGATCGAGTGTGAACATGCGTGACCCTGCCTTTCGATGCTCCCACAGTACTCATCGGGTCAAGGACAAGTCAACGGGGCTTCATGACGAACCACCCGGCAAGGACTCCCAGTTCGTTCCCATGCCGCGAGCGGGTTACACTGCTTGTAACGCATGGCAGGCATACTGTTTATCATTTCGGCGCCTTCGGGTTCGGGCAAATCGACGCTGGTGGCGCAGGTGCGCACGCTGGTGGAGGGGCTGGAGTTTTCCATCTCATACACGACGCGCGCGCCGCGCGGCTCCGAAGAGAATGGCCGCGAGTACCACTTCATCAGTCGCGCGACCTTCGAGCGGATGATTGCAGCGGACGAGTTCCTGGAGTGGGCCGAGGTCTTCGGCAAGGATTACTACGGGACGGCGCGCACGGCGCTGGACCACGCGCGGGCGGCGGGCAAGGACCTGCTGCTGGACATCGACGTGCAGGGCGCGAAGCAGGTGATGCAGCGGATGCCGGAGGCGGTGTCGATCTTCATCCTGCCGCCCAGCCCCGAGGTGTTGGAGATGCGTCTGCGCCACCGCAGCGAGGCCGANNCAGGTGTGGGAGTACAAGTACGCGCTGGTGAACGACGTGCTGGACCAGGCCACGGCGGAGATGCGGGCGATTGTTCTCTGCGAGCGGGGCGCGCGCGATGGCGTGGCGGCGATGGCGGAGAGTTGCAGGACGGATGCGCGCTCGCCGCGGCTCGGCGCAGTGCTGCTGAGCTTCCACGTTGGGTGACGGGACAAATGGGCGCGGTTGCGGTAGATTGAAAGCATCCCCCGAGGTGCCAACGATGTCGAATGAGGACTCTCTCCACAACAAGTACAGTCTTGTGAAGGGCGCGGCGCGCAGGGCACGCCAGTTGCAGTCTGGTGCGCTGCCGCTAATGGCCACCAAGAGCATGAAGGCCTGTCGCGTGGCGCAGGACGAGATCACCCAGGGATGCGTGACCTTCGTGGTCACCCACAAGCCTGAGCCTGTGGCGCCGGAGCCGCCGGCGGAGCAGGACCAGTAGCCGCCGCGATGCAGGGTGAAGCCGAAACGCGGGTGCGCGCGTGGGTGGAGTATTACCGCGACATCGGCGTGCATGATTTTTATCGGCGCGGTGAACCGGCGCAGCAGGCCGCGAGCGAGGCGGAGGCAGTTACAGCAACGCCGGACGCAGCGGTGGAAAGCGGCAGACCGTTTGTGAACGAGACACCATCAGCGCCGCCGATTGTCGAGACGATCCTTGTGCCGCCAGTAAAACTAATTTCTTTCAACGAACTTGCGCCGGTTCCACAGGACGCGATTCCCGCTGCGGAGCGCGAGGCCGCGCTGCGCGCGATCCAGCAGGAGATTGGCGACTGCACGCGCTGTCCGCTGGCCTATGCGGGGAGGCACAAGATCGTCTTCGGCGACGGCGCGGCGACGGCGCGGCTGATGTTTGTGGGCGAGGGGCCGGGCGCGGACGAGGACGCGCAGGGGATTCCGTTTGTGGGCAAGGCAGGGCAGTTGCTGAACAATATGATTGGCGCGATGGGCCTGGCGCGGGCGGAGGTCTACATCGCGAACATTGTGAAGTGCAGGCCGCCGGGCAACCGCGTGCCGGAGCCTGCGGAGGCGAATACCTGCTCGCAGTTTCTGCTGCGGCAGATCGATGTGGTACGGCCGGAGGTTGTGGTTGCGCTGGGCGCGACCGCGGCGACCTATCTGCTGGGTGTGAAGCAGTCGCTCAGCTCGCTGCGCGGGCGGTGGCACGGCTGCCGCGGCGCGAAGCTGGCCGTGACCTATCACCCGGCGTTTCTGCTGCGCGATCCGCGCCAGAAGGCGGAGGCGTGGAAGGACCTGCAGATGGTGATGCGCGAGCTTGGGCTTACGCCGCCTACGCCGAAAAAAAATGCCTAACGCCGATATGCACCGGCAAGCACCGATCAAAAACATTGCCAATGGGGTTAAGTATTTTCGAGAGAATTTCTGCATCCGTGCGCAAACACGTATCATTAAATAGTTTTCGACGGATCTGCGGTTAATTTGAGGAGAGTCGCTTTGCGTTTGCTTGAATGCTTCGGGAAAGATCGGCGCGTATCGGGGAAGGTTCTCGCCGGAGTTCTGTGTGTTTCGCTTGCGGTACTGATGGCCGGATGCAACAAGAAGGCTGCTCCGGCTGCCGCGCCTGCGAGGCCTGTGACGCCGGTGCTGGTGCAGCCGGTGACGCTGACCGGTGTGCCCATGTCGGACAGCTATGTGGCGACCATCAAGAGCCGGCGTTCGGCGACCATGCAGCCGCAGGTGGATGGCAACCTGACGAAGATCCTGGTGAAGTCGGGCGACGCCGTGAAGGCCGGCGCGGTGCTGATGCAGATCGACCCGCTGAAGCAGGTGGCGACGGTGACGGCGCAGCAGGCCGCCGAGCAGCAACAGAGGGCCGTATACCAGTACACCGAGACCGACCTGGTCCGCCAGTCGCAACTGTACAAGGACGGAATTATTTCCAAGCAGGCGTACGACCAGGCGATGCAGGCGTTCCAGAACTCGAAGGCGGCGCTGGATTCGGCTTCGGCGCAGACCAAGACGCAGCGCGAGCAGCTTGCGTACTACCAGATTCGCGCGCCGTTTGACGGCATTGTGGGCGACATCCCGGTACACATGGGCGACTATGTATCGTCCACTACGACGCTGACTACGGTGGACGAGGCGAAGGACCTGGAGGCGTACATTTACGTTCCGACCGAGCGCGCGGCCGAGGCGCGGACAGGGCTTGCGGTGGACCTGCTCGACGCAAGCGGAGCGGTGCTGGCGCATACCAGCCTGGATTTTGTTTCGCCCGAGGTGGACAACAACCTGCAGGGAATTCTGGTGAAGGCGCCAGTTCCGAGGTCTTCGCAGCAACTGCGCAACGGGCAGATATTGAATGCGCGCATTACCTGGAGCACCTCGCAGACGCCGACCGTGCCGGTGCTGGCGGTGACGCGCATCGGCGACCAGAGCTTCCTGTATGTGGCGGCGGCGCATGGCGCGGGATTCGCTGCGCACCAGGTCTCGGTGAAGCTGGGAGAGCCGGTGGGCAATCTATACCCCGTGCTGGGCGGGCTGAATTTGGGCGACCGCGTGATCCTGTCTGGGATCCAGTTTCTTCAGGAGGGCATGCCTGTTGCTCCGATGCAGGCGCCGGTGCCGCAGGCGCACGCGGGGCATTGAAGGTTGAGGTCTTGCCCTTGCGCAGGACAGAAAAGGTAGAGAGTTTTGGTTGAGTTTTTTATTCGCCGTCCCATCTTCGCCACGGTATGCGCGCTGTTGATCGTGCTGGCCGGGGCGGTGTCGTTGCCGGGCATTCCGATCTCGCTGTACCCGCAGCTTGCGCCCCCGCAGGTGGTGGTGAGTTGCAATTACATCGGCGCGAACGCGCAGGACGTCGAGTCGGCCGTCACCATCATCCTGGAGCAGGCGGTCAATGGCGTCGAGGGGATGCGCTATATGTCGTCGACTTCGTCGAACGATGGCAGCTCGACGATTACGATTACGTTCCAGACGGGTTACAACCTCGACATCGCAGCCGTTGACGTGCAGAACCGCGTGGCCGCCGCGCAGGGACGGTTGCCTGCGACGGTCAACAGCACGGGCATCTCGATCACCAAGGCCAACACGAACTTTGTGCTTTTGGCCGGGTTTATCTCGCCCGACCATTCGCTCTCGCCGGACTTCATTCAGAACTATCTGGACGTTTACGTCTCGGATGCGCTGAAGCGCGTTCCCGGCGTGGGCAATGTGATGAGCTTCGGCGGGGCAAATTACGCGATGCGCATCTGGCTCGATCCTGCGAAGCTGGCGGCGCGCGGGCTGACGCCGCTGGACGTGACCAACGCGCTGGCGGAACAGAATGTCGAGGTCCCCGCCGGGCAGCTCGGCGTTCCACCGTCCGACCCGAAGCAGTCGTACCAGATGGCGGTGCGCGTGGCGGGGCGGCTGAGCGATCCGCAGCAGTTCGAGAACATCATTATCAAATCGAATGCAGCGAGTTCGAGCAGCGGACCGGGTACGCAGGGCAATGGCTCCGGCGTGGTTCTGCTGAAGGATGTTGGCCGGGCCGAGCTGGGCGCGGAGAGCTATGGATCGAGGCTGAAGTACTCCGGCGGCGATGCGGTCGGACTGGGCGTGCAGCAGCTCTCGAACGCCAACGCGCTCGATGTGGACAAGCGCTGCAAGGCAGTGCTGCTCGAGTTGCAGAAGTCCTTCCCGCCGGGGCTGAAGGGATTTGTTGCGGTCGATACGACCACGATCGTTCACGACTCCATCGTCGAGGTGGAAAAGACGCTGGCCGAGGCAATCGTCATCGTGATTCTGGTGATCTTCCTGTTTTTGCAGGACTGGCGCGCGACGATTATTCCCGCGATTACGATTCCGGTCTCGCTGATTGGGACGTTCGCGTTTATCCGGCTCTTCGACTTCTCCATCAATTCGTTGACGCTCTTCGGGATTACTCTGGCGACCGGGCTGGTGGTGGACGATGCGATCGTTGTGATCGAGAATGTGCAGCGCCACCTGGAGGGACAGACCGTCGCGGGCACGGACGAGTGCGTGCACGACCCGCACAAGGCGACCATCATCGCGATGGCCGAGGTCACCAGCGCCGTGATTGCGACCTCGCTGGTGCTGATCTCGGTCTTCGTTCCGGTCAGTCTTTTCCCCGGTACGACGGGGATTCTGTACAAGCAGTTTTCGTTGACGATTGCGTTTTCGATTGCCATCTCGGCATTCAACGCGCTGACGCTCTCGCCTGCGCTGGCCGCGGTCTTTCTGCGACCGGAGACGCGGCCCACCGGGCTGATGGCGGTGTTTCTCGATCCGGTGGAAGCGCTCATCCGCAAGACGATCCGCGGCTACTCCATCGCAGTGACCTGGGTGGTGAAGTGGCGCTACGCGTTTCTGCTGCTGTTTATCGTGGGCCTGGGCGCGACGGTTTATATGTACAACCATGTGCCTACGGCGTTCGTTCCAGCGGAGGACCAGGGCTACTTCATGATCCTGGTGCAGACGCCTCCAGGCGCTTCGCTGAGCTATACGACGGAGTTCGCCGACCGCGGCGCGGCGATCATACAGAAGGACCCGGATGTGTATGGCACGTTCGCGGTGATGGGATTCTCGCTCTCCGGGGGAAGCTCTCCCAACGCGGGGCTGATCTTCGCTCCGCTGAAGCCGGTGGCCGACAGGACGAAGCTGGGGCCGGGGCACTCACAGCACGATGTCGTGGTGCGGCTCTCGCAGAAGCTCCTCGCGGTCCCGGGCGGAATCCTCTTTGCGGCGGAGCCTCCGGCGATCGAGGGGATCGGCAGGGTCGGCGGCTTCCAGTTCATCCTGCAGGACGGCGGCCGCAATTCGTTCGCGGACATCGACCGCGTGGCGCATACGCTGGTTGGGGCGGCGCGCGATCCGTCGTCGGGGCTGCTGAACCTCAACACCACCTTTACGGCCAACGATCCCCAGCTCGCGGTGACCATCGACCGGCAGAAGGCGGAGGCGATGGGCGTGCCCATGTCGCAGATCACGTCGACGATGGGGACGTTCATGGGATCGAGCTATGTGAACGACTTCAACTTCAACAACCGGTCATACCGCGTGTACGTGCAGGCCGACGAGCAGTTCCGGCGCAATGCGGGCGATCTGCGGGAGTACTACGTGCGCTCGAATGCGGGGCAGATGGTTCCGCTGGACAACCTGGTGGCGCTCTCGGAGACCGCGGGGCCGCAGGTGATCAGCCACTACAACATGTTCCGCTCGGCGGAGATCGATGGCTCGCCGGCCGAAGGGCAAAGCTCCGGGCAGGGGCTGGCGAACATGGAGCGGCTCTTCAACAAAATCAAGCTGCCGGGGATGATGTTCTCGTGGACGGGCCTGGCGCTGGAGGAGCAGGAGTCGGCAGGCAAGGCGATCCTGATCTTCGGNNATGGCGGTGCTGGGCGCGCTGGGGCTGGTGGCGGCGCGCGGCATCAGCGACGACGTGTATGTGCAGATCGGGCTGGTGATGCTGATCGGGCTCTCGGCCAAGAACTCGATCCTGATTGTGGAGTTCGCCGAGCAGCAGCTTCATCACGGGCGGTCGATCATCGACGCGGCGATCGTTGCGGCGGAGCTGCGGCTGCGGCCGATCCTGATGACCAGTTTCGCGTTCATCCTGGGCATGCTTCCCCTGTGCTTTGCATCGGGGGCGGGAGCGATGGGACGGCACTCGGTGGGCACGGCGGTGGTGGGCGGAATGCTGCTTTCCACCATCCTGAACCTCTTCTTCATTCCTGTGCTGTATGTGCTGTTCAAGACGGGGCTGAGGCGGTTTTCGGGGAAGAAGGTTTCGCCAGGGCAGCCTCCGCTCGCGGTGGGCTGAGCTCTGCGCTCACACAATCCGAGACCTATGGGTCGGCGATCTCTACAACTAAGGTGGTATGCCTGGGGACTTTGGTGGGATGGGCTGCGCGTGAGGGAGGCGCGATATTGGGAAGGCCGGTGATTTCCATCCCGGTCGAAAGTTGAGACAACGACAATGCATGACGCGATGTTGACCCTGCTGTTCATGGTGATCGCGATGTTTCCCATCTTCCTGTCGATGCAGACTCCTGAGTAGAGCTGGTTTCGCACGGACTGGTTGCATCGGGAAGATCGAGTAGCGCGGCTTTTTGGGGGGGGAAAACCGCGCGGACGTGAATTGATTTGTAGTTCGTTGACGGCGCTCATGGTTCGGCAACGGCAATAGGATTTTGCGGAGGGACAAAAAGACCCGCATCTCAAGAGAGGTGTGGGTCTTTCTGCGTGTGGCGGCTAGAGCGGAACCAGAGTAGGTATACCCCGGGGGCAATCCCGCCGAGTGGCTTTTTCCTCAAGAAAAAGCCACCTTCTATGCTCTTCGCTTGGGCACTGTTACTCTGGTTCCGCTCTAGAAGAGGAGCTTGAGGCCGAGCTGGATCTGGCGGGTAGCGGCGGCGCACTGCGTGGGGCGCAGCCCAATCCCATGAAGTTGAGAGTACGGTTTCCGTGCCGGGCATCAAGGTTGGACGCGAAACGTCTGGAATGCGAAGACTGCGTGCCAATGCAGCCAGGCCGGTTTGCAAAAGGAGCCAGGTCCTTGAAAACAGGTGGCTTAAAGAGGAAACCCACGCAGCGCGGTGGGGGCTGTTGCGTGGGTATTCCGGTAAAGCAACGAAGTGGGTGGACTTCGTTGTGACCGACTCAACCCGAAGGGAGTCTAGCCACACACTTAGCGTAGTGCGGAATTGGATTGGAGTCAAGCGGCAAATGGTGGAAAAATATACCACAATAGGAGTATCCACTGCGCGCTGGGAAGGCTTCGGCGCGCGGGCGGGGGCGGTGGCTATGGGTTGCGCGGAGGGTTTTGCCGTAGACTTCTGCATAGGGCCTTAGGCTGTGGCTCAGAGATTATGACCAACAAACTTCCAGCGACCGCGCTGCTCCTCGGATCTCTTCTGGTTGCGCCGGCCGCGCGGACGCAGAAGGTTTCGGCGGATGGTGCCATGCAGACCTTCAACTATCTCTCGGAGCAGTTCTTCTCGCAGGTTTACTTCAAGTTCTCGCCGACCAGTGGAACGGCGGCGGGGTTGCACCAGTACGACGCGCAGTTGGAGGACTACTCGGCCGCCGCGGTGGCCCGCGAGGTCGCCGCGCTGCGTGGGTTTGAGAAGAAGGTGGAGGCAATCGATCCGGGTGCGCTGGACGCTCCAGTGGTGGCGGACCGCGAGATTCTGCTGAACGACATTCGCTCGGAGCTGCTGTCGCTGGAGGTGATCCGTGCGTGGGAGAAGAACCCGGACAGCTACTCCTCGGGGATTACCAGCTCGGCGTTCGTGATTATGGAGCGGCCCTACGCGCCAACGGACACGCGGCTGCGCGCGCTGGTGGAGCGCGAGAAGAAGATGCCGCAGGCATTGCTGGAGGCGCGCAAGAACCTGAAGAACCCGGCGAGGATTTCCACCGAGATTGCGCTGGAACAGATTGACGGCGACGTGAGCTTCTTTGAGAGCGATGTGCCCAGCGCGTTTCTGAACGGGCCGGACGCGGCGACCGATGCGGCGACGAAGGCGGAGTTCGCCAGGACGAATGCGGCGGTGATTGCGGCGCTGAAGAGCTATGGCGCGTGGATGAAGACGGACCTGCTGCCGCGCTCCAACGGCGACTTCCGCCTCGGCGCCGAGACATTCCAGAAGAAGCTGGCGTACGACGAGATGGTGGATATTCCGCTGGATCGGCTGCTGGCGATTGCGATGAGCGATCTGCGAAAAAACCAGGCGGAGTTTGCGCGCGTGGCGAAGTTGGTGGACCCGGCGAAGACGCCGCAGGAGGTGCTGGCCGAGCTGGCGACGATCCATCCCGCGCCAGACCAGTTGCTGAATGCGTTTCATGGGACCTTCGACTCGCTGATCGCGTTTATTCGCGAGAAACAGATCATCACGATTCCCAGCGATGTGCAGCCGACGCTGGAGGAGACACCGCCGTTCATGCGCGCGACCACCTTTGCGTCGATGGACCCGCCGGGGCCGTTTGAGACGCACTCGGCGAAGGCCTACTTCAATGTGACCCTGCCGGAGAAGGGCTGGACCGCCGAGCATGTGGCCGAGCACATGGCGAGCTTCAACGTGGGGACGATCGTCTCGACCAGCGTGCACGAGGCGTATCCCGGGCATTACATCCAGTTCCTGTGGACGCCGCGCTTTGGGAGCACGATCCGCAAGCTGCTGGGCGCGAACACCAACATCGAGGGCTGGGCGCACTACTGCGAGCAGATGATGCTGGACCAGGGCTACGCGGCTGCGCCCGCCGGCGCGACGCCGGAGCATGTTCGTCAGGCGCGGCTGATCCGGCTGGGGCAGATTCAGGACGCTCTGCTGAGGGACGCGCGCTTCGTCAACTCCATCAAGCTGCACACCGGCGAGGGCGAGCCGGGAGGGAAGTGGACCGTCGAGCAGGCGGAGGAGTTCTTCGTGAAGGAGGGCTACCAGTCGCCCGCGGTCGCCGAGGTCGAGACCAAGCGCGGGACGGGCGATCCGACGTATCTCTACTACACGCTGGGCAAGCTGGAGATCATGAAGCTGCGCGAGGACGTAAAGGCCAAGCAGGGCGCGGCGTTTAATCTACAGAGCTTCCACGACGACTTCATGCGCCAGGGCTTCGCGCCGATCAAGGTGATCCGCAAGGCGATGCTGGGCAACGATTCGCCGGTGCTGTAGAAAATGGCATTGATCTGTGGTAAAATGGTATTTATGAATGCCATTGCCGAAATCGACAAAGCAGGTCGCGTGGTGGTGCCGAAGAAGTTTCGGGATGTGCTTCATCTGCGTCCGGGAACGCGTCTTCACCTCCGTCAGGAGGGGGAGACCATTGTGATTCAGACGGAGAGCAAGCCTCGCGGTCTTTACATGAAGAAGGGAACGCTGGTGTACGACGCGGGGCCGGTGCCGCCATCGGACGTTGTGGAGTGGATTGCAGAGGACCGTGAAGCGCGCATGAACCACCTGATAGGGGTTGAATCGAAGCGATGATCTTCATGGATACGTCAGTGCTGGTCTGTGCATCGACACCCTCCGATCCACGGCATGAGACCTGTATCGACCTGTTGTGGACGGCAGAGACGCGGGGCGGAATCTGTGCCTCCCACAGCCTCGCGGAGCTTTTTTCGATGTTGACTGGCCGCCCGCGCCCTCTTCGCGTCGCTCCGGTAGAAGCTGCCAGAATTGTCGCTCACACGAGCAAGAGGTTCCGCTTCGTGAGTCTCACGGCGGAGGAATATGTGGCCGCTGTCGATGGTCTAGCCGGGCTGGGCCACAGCGGTGGGATGATCTACGACGCACTGATCGTTGCCTGCGCGCGCAAGGCAAAAGCGAGCCGGATCTATACGCTCAACCCAAGACATTTTCGTCTGGTGGCACCTGATCTTGCAGCGCGAATCGTAGAGCCATGAAATGCGCTCGTACGCCGGTGAAGACGATCCGCAAGGCGATGCTGGGCAACGATTCGCCGGTGCTGTGAGGACTCCTGCGTTTTGATTTCGAACTATGTGCTATGAGCTATGTGCTATGAGCTATCCGGCTTTGAACATCTGCTTCATGCCGCGCAGCGCCTGGCGGGTGCGCTCTTCGTTTTCGATGAGCGCGAAGCGGACGTAGTTGTCGCCGCGATCGCCGAAGCCGACGCCGGGGCTGACGGCCGTCTTGGCGTCGATCAATAACTTTTTAGAAAAATCGAGCGAGCCCATCGCGCGGAACTGTTCGGGAATCTTCGCCCACACGAACATTGTTGCCTTGGGAAGTTCCACTGGCCAGCCGAGTTTGTTGAGGCCGGAGACGAGCACGTCGCGGCGGGACTTGTAGTTGGCAACAATGTCGAGGACGCACTGCTGCGGGCCGTCCAGCGCGGCGATGGATGCGACCTGGATGGGCGTGAACGTCCCGTAGTCGAAGTAGCTCTTGATGCGGCCCAGCGCGGCCACCAGCTTGGGACAGCCGACCATGAAGCCAACCCTCCAGCCGGGCATGTTGTAGCTCTTGGACAGCGTGAAGAACTCCACGGCGATCTCCTTTGCGCCGGGGACTTCGAGAATGCTGGGCGCGCGGTAGCCGTCGAAGACCAGGTCGGCGTAGGCCAGGTCGTGGATGATGTAGATGCCCAGGTCGCGGCACAGCGGCACCAGGCGCTGGAAGAAGCTGAGCTCCACGCACTGCGTGGTGGGGTTGGCGGGGAAGTTGAGGATGAGGAGTTTGGGGCGCGGGTCCATGCGCGGCAGTTCGCGCTCCAGGGTCTCGATCAGCGTGGCCTCATCGGTGTCGTCGAGCGCGATGGTCTGGATTTTGGCGCCGGCGATGACCGGGCCGAAGATGTGGATGGGATAGCTGGGATTGGGCACGGCGACTGTGTCTTCGCCGTCGAGCATGGCGAGGCAGAGGTGGGCGATGCCCTCCTTGGAGCCGATGGTGACGATGGCCTCGGTCTCCGGGTTGAGCGGCACCGCGTAGCGGCGCTGGTACCAGTCGCAGATGGCCTTGCGCAGCCGCGGCAGGCCGCGCGAGAGCGAGTAGCGATGGGTCGCGGTCTTCTGCGCGGCCTCGATCAGCTTGTCGACGATGTGCTTCGGCGTCGCGCCGTCGGGATTGCCCATTCCGAAGTCGATGATGTCTTCGCCGCGCTTGCGCGCCGAGGCCTTCAATTCGCCGGTGATGTTGAATACATACGCGGGCAGCCGCGTAAGCCTTCTGAACTCTTCCATTCGTCTTCCACCAGTTCTATTGCAAAGCTACAAGTCCATTGAAACAGCACTGGCCGGCGTTCGCAAAATCAATGCGCGTGCGCAGTACATCGTATGGCAACCCCGCGATCCATTCCGTTACTTCGCGGTGAAGACGATCTTTACCGGAAGCGTCTTTGGCGGGTAGCACGAAGCGTTGTCGCAGGCCTGATACTTCAAGGTTCCGTCGATTGTATGGTCTCCCGCCGTGGCCACGACGGGCAACCTGACGGTGAAGCTGCCAGCGTAAACGTCGAGTTTGTTGCCGGGATCGAAGGCGAAGCTGTAGGGTTGGCCGGCGGGATAGACAAGCGCGCCAGGCTTGACGCCAGGCGCGGGTTCGAGGGTGAGCGCGGTGGGGATGAGGAGCTGGGAGTTGGGCGTATGTGAGTTGATGTGGAAGCCCGGGACGATCTGAAAGCGTAGCTCCAGCACGGCGCGGCGGGCGGCGGAGACGGACTGCGGCTCGGCGGCGTAGAGGACGGTGGCGCGGGGCTTGACGGGCGCATCCATGCTGTCGAATTGCGCGCTGCCGAATTGCGCGGTCGCGGCAAGGAAGAGGGCGAGGGCTGCGATGGATGCGAACGCTCGGCGCGATATATTCGTCCGGCTAGAAGATAGGCTTGATGTCTCCCACCCATTCCACAAAGGTCGCGGAATGAATGGGGCACCCGAATCATTTGTAAGGGCCGGATCAATCATCATTTGCCACCCGCTGCGATGGTCTCTTTGACCATGGACTCCAGCTCGTCTTTGGAGCCGAGGCCCGCGGTCACTTCGATTACTTTTCCTGATTTGTCGACGTAAAAGGACATGGGCAGCGCGTCGGTGCCGCTGAGGTAGTCTTTCTCCGCCGTGGGCGTGGAGAGGAGGATGGGGTAGGTGACGCCGAGCTTCCCTGTGTCGCGCGCGATGGTGTCGCGGCCGACCTCGGAGTCGTAGGTGATGCCGATGACTTGGAAGCCGTCGGGCGCGTACTTTTTGCTGAACTCCTCGAGCCAGGGCATCTCGATCTTGCAAGGCTCGCAGTAAGTGCCCCAGAAGTTGAGGACCAGCGGGCGGCCCTTGAAGTTGCTGAGGGAGACTTTGTTGCCGTTCAGATCGAGCAGGGTGAATGCGGGGGCGGGCTTGCCGCGGAGCTGGGACTGGCCGGCGGAGAAATCGCTCGCGGCCGGGCTGGAGTTGCCGGGCATGAGATCGACGCGGCGCTGCTGCTGCGCCTGCATGGCGCTGCGGCGCTGGCTCCAGTTTTTCCAGCCGGACCAGACGACGAGCGCGAGGCCGGCGGCCAGCATCAACAGCAAGAGTGCTCTTCGCATCACTTCGAGGAGGTCCTTCCGCGGGCGGGAGATTCGCTCGCCGCCGTACTACGAGTTTAGCGTGTGCGCGGAGTTTGAGGGGTATGCGAGGAGTTCTCCTGCTCCTGCGACATTCTCCAGGCCTCGTAGAGGATGTCGCGCTCGCTGGCGCAGGGCGTGAGCTGGGTGATGCAGGAGAACTGGAAGTCCATCAGCGCGGCCCGCTCGGCGGGGTCCTCCTGCGGGGTAAAACTGACGACCATGTAGCTGTTTGTGTGCAGAACGGTCCGGTTGGGATGCGATTCCGGAGTGTCTTTGCCCGGCCCGCGGAACTTGTAGCTCTCGCCGGAGAGGACCGAGAGGTAGGGGATGTATTTGCTGGAGAGACTCCAGTCCTGCACGGGCAGGGTCACCTGCTCGCCAAACCACTTGGTGGAGACGGCGCCGCGCTCGAAGGTGAATCCGGCATGGGCCGCCGTACTGCGCAGGCCGAGGTCCTGCGCGATCTTTGGCAACCAGCTTCTGGCACT
>PLOU01000137.1:4770-9796 GCA_003142235.1 Granulicella sp. | reverse complement strand
GTGCAGGCTTTGTATAGAACATCGTAACAAAATATATTGTTTATTTATAATTATTTATGATATAGTTCTCATCCTGAGCGCGTCTTTCGAGCGCGAAGGACCCCGATACCGCTCGCACCACCCCAACCCTCCACCCCTTTCTCCCCCAGATCCCCTGCTCACTGCTCACAGCTCACCGTTCAAAACGCCTCGTCCTACTCCACCCTCAAAATCCCCAGCAAATCCCTGTTGTCAACCCCCTCAACCCTCCAAAATCCTCCTAACCCACACCCCACCAATCACTTCCCCCAGAAAAATACTTGGCATACTAGTTTCCCTCCATCCCGTATAATTAAAGTAGCAATCGAAAGAAAGAAAGACCCGGCCAACCAGCCGGGCCTTCGCATTTAACCCTCAACCGTCGCAACGAAGTCCAGACCAAGTCCAGACCAAGTCCAGACTAAGTCCAGACCTAGTCCAGAGAAGTCCAGACTTAACATGCCTTTTTTGAAGACTTTAGTATTTTTCGCACACAAAGCGAGATAACGCAGCACCACAGCAACCGCAACCAGCCAAGTTTTCGCCTTTACTACGTCTCACGCGCTTAGCGTGAGCTTAACTTGCATCTTTTGAATACTTTACGCTATTACCACCGGGGGGGGGACCTCAACAGCGGCCCAGAAAGGCCGCAACCGGCAAAGAGCAACCGCGCGCGCCTGGCAGACTTCGACAGACTGCTCCGCTCGCCACCCGCTAACCGGCTTTTCAACCAACAACCAACAACCGCACTATTGCGGAGAGATGGGCANNATCTGCAACACCTCGTCCATCTGCTCCACGAAGTGCAGCTTCATCTCGCTCTTCAGCAACTCCGGAATGTCGGCCATGTCCTTGCGGTTGTCCTCGGGCACGATCACCTCGAAGATGCCTGCGCGGTGCGCCGCCAGCAGCTTCTCCTTCAGTCCGCCGATCGCCAGCACCTTGCCGCGCAGCGTGATCTCGCCGGTCATCGCAATGTCGCGTCGCACCTTGATCTTGGTCAGCGCGCTGGCCAGTCCCGTCGCCAGCGTGATGCCCGCCGACGGCCCGTCCTTCGGGATCGCGCCCTCGGGAACATGCACATGGATGTCCACATGCCGATAGAACTCCCTGCCCAGGCCGAGATACTGCGCCCGCGACCGTATATAGCTCAACGCAGCCTGCGCCGATTCCTGCATCACCTCGCCGAGCTGTCCGGTCGTCGTCAACTTGCCCTTGCCGTCCAGAACCTGCACCTCGGTCTGCATGATCGTCCCGCCGACCTCCGTCCAGGCCAGCCCGGTCACCAGGCCAATCTCGCTCTTCGCATGCACCTGCGAGTCGCGGAACTTCGCCACGCCCAGCAGATCGCTCAGGTTCTCTCCGGTCAGCACCTCGCGATGCTTCGTCCCGCCCTCCACCACCTTGCGCGCCACCTTGCGGCACACATTGCCGATCTCGCGCTCCAGATTCCGCACCCCGGCCTCGCGCGTATATCCGCGGATGATCGCCCTCAGCGCCTCATCCTCGAAGACAATCTGCTCCTCGCTCAGCCCCGTTGCTACGCGTTGCTTGCGCACCAGATACTGCTTCGCAATCTCCATCTTCTCCAGCTCGGTATAGCCATGCAGCCGCAGAATCTCCATGCGGTCCTGCAATGCGCTGGGAATCGTGTGCAACACATTCGCCGTGGTCACAAACAGCACATTCGACAGGTCGTACTCCACATCCAGATAGTGGTCCTGGAACGAGCCGTTCTGCTCCGGGTCCAGGACCTCCAGCAGCGCGCTGGCCGGATCGCCCCGGAAGTCCGAGGCCATCTTGTCGATCTCGTCCAGCATAAAGACCGGGTTCTTCGTCCCCGCTTTCTTCATCGACTGGATGATCTGCCCCGGCAGCGCGCCAATGTACGTTCGCCGATGCCCGCGGATCTCCGCCTCGTCGCGCACGCCGCCCAGGCTCAGGCGCACAAACTTCCTGCCCGTCGCCCGCGCAATCGACCTTCCCAGCGAAGTCTTGCCCACGCCCGGAGGCCCAACGAAGCACAGAATCGACCCCTTCGGGTTCTTTACCAACTGGCGAACCGCGAGGAACTCCAGAATCCGCTCCTTGATCTTCTCCAATCCATAGTGGTCGGTGTTGAGGATCGTCTCTGCGTGCTCGATCGAGCGGATCTCCTTCGAGCGCTTCTTCCACGGCACCGCCAGCAGCCAGTCCAGATAGTTGCGCGAGACCGTGGACTCGGCCGACATCGGCGGCATCGCCTCCAGCTTGCGCAGCTCCTGCAAGGATTTCTCGATCACGTCCTTGGGCATTCCTGCCGTCTCGATCTTCTTCTTCAGCTCGTCGAACTCCGACTTCTCGCCGCGTCCCAGCTCCTTCTGGATGGCCTTGATCTTCTCGTTGAGGTAGTACTCTTTCTGCGCCTTCTCCATCTGCCGCTTCACGCGCGACTGGATGGTGCGGTCCATGTTCAGCTTCTCGATGGCCACATCCAGCACATCGCCCACGCGCGCCAGCCGCGTCTCCGGGTCGAAGACATCCAGCAACTGCTGCTTCTCGTCGATCGAAAGCTGCAGGTTGGCCGCAATCGTGTCCGCCAACTTGGCCGGCTCGTCCATGCGCACGCCCGCCGCCATCGTCTCGTGGTTCAGCGACTGCTGCAGCTTCACATACTGCTCGAAGAGCGCGTGAACGCGCTGCATCATCTGCTCCACCTGCGGAGTCATCTCGAGTTGCGTCTTGCCCGTGCGCACAGTCGCAACAAAAAATCCGTCGTCGTCGCTCACCTCGATCGACCGCGCCCGCTCCACGCCCTCCACCAGTACCTTGATGTTGCCATCCGGCATGCGCACGCTCTGGACAATATTGCCTATCGTGCCGGTTTCATAGATGTCGTCCACGCTCGGCTCATCCACCGAGGCGTCGTGCTGGGTCGCCAGAAAGATCTTCCGGTCGCCGCTCAACGCCTCCTCCAGCGCGCGCACGCTCGACACCCGTCCCACCACAAACGGAGTCATCATATGGGGGAAGATCACCATGTCCCGGATCGGCATCATCGGCAGCTTACGGGCTTGGCCGGTCAAAACGATCTTGGATTGGTTTGCCATGGCTCACTCCATAAGACGTGCCGTCCGCTGCCCAGGATGCAACGCTTCAGGTGATTGTAATGCCTGCGCGCCGGTTCTTCCTCACACCCTTTGGTAACTCAGCAACAATTTGCGCACGCCCATCTCGCCTACACGCCCACCTCGCCTATAGGTCACGCCATGTTCAGAACGATTTGCCGTGGACCCGAAACGGGGGCGCCGAGGCGACAAGGGCCGATACGCGGTCTAAATCCCGCAAATAGATTGTATTGTTCGATCCCAAGCTCTTCGATGGCAGCAAAGTCACCGCCCGGGTCAGTGGGTCGTAGGAGTAGGGACTGAAGCCGTTGTGCAGTAGGCAGTCGTGAACCGCGCGCTCATTCGCGCTCATTGCCGTGTCGTCCCCGTTCATCTCGACAATCAGCCCAAGAAGGGAAGGGGAACGAAGCGTCGCGGCGGCTCCCGCCAGCACCTCCGACTCCCAGCCTTCGACATCGATCTTTATCAGGACCGGCGTGCTTCCGTTCAATACTGCATCCAGGGTGGATACAGGCACCAGAATGGAAGGCCCGCTCCATGCTTCGTCCTCGATCACATGGTTCGTAGTGTCCTGGTTCGCCGTGAATCGTAACCTGGCCTCCGCCCGGCCCAGCCCGATATTGTGCGGCGCGACCTTATCGACGATGTTGTTGACACGCAGATTCGCGCACAGTTTGCTGAAGGTCTCTGGCACCGGTTCAATCGATACAACTCGCGCTCCCAGAGCTCCCGCGGCCAACACCGTGTAGACACCGACGTTTGCGCCGACATCGACAAAGAGGTCACCCTCTCGCAGCAAGTGCAGGAGGAGAGAACAATCGGCAAAGTCGCTCAGGCCTGTATAGACCTGCTGCGTTGCCCCCGTCATGCCGGGAGAGATGAGCAGAGACGTCTGATTGACAAAAGGGACGAGGACCGCTCCAGGCACGAGCCGGCTGCCCACCTGCCACCTCACATACCTCACAATTGCTCCCCAGCGATTGGAAGCGTTCAAAGGATGTTTCAGAATCGCTCGAAGGGTTTTATACAGTGCAATCATAGGAGGCCGCAGGCTTCGATCTCACTGGTGCGTTGCATCGCGTTTCATGAATTCACAATCGACGATAGCCCACGCGGCCGGAGGATGTGGAACGTCCAGGAGCGCGATAAATCGCCGACCGGGGCAATTCACTGCTGCCTCAGCCAGCCTTCTCGAGCAGTGTCAGCAGGGTCAGGCTGTGCTTCTTCACCATCTCAGCCGTGATCGTCAGGTCGCCGGCCTTCTTGTTGCCGGGCACATAGTACATCAGGTCCAGCATCAGCTCTTCCAGGATCATGCGCAGCCCGCGCGCTCCCACCTTGCGTTGCAGCGCCTCGCGCGCAATCTCCTTGGCCGCGTCGTCGGTGAATGTCACCTTCACACCCTCGTAGTCGAACAGCTTCGCATACTGCTTCAGGATCGCGTTCTTCGGCTTGGTCAGGATCTCGATCAGCGCCGACTCATCCAACTCGTCCAGGATACCCAGCACTGGAAGCCGGCCCACAAACTCCGGGATCAGCCCATACTTCAGCAGGTCCTGCGGCTCCGCCTGGCGCAGCAGCTCACCGTCGCGCTGCGCCCGGATCGGCGTAACATCGCCTTCCTTTGCATTCGGGTCCGCAATCGCGCGGAAGCCCAGCGCCTTCTTGCCGACGCGCCTCCCAATCACCTTCTCCAGCCCCACAAACGCCCCGCCGCAGATGAACAGGATGTTGGTCGTGTCCACCGCCGTAAATTCCTGGTGCGGATGCTTGCGTCCGCCCTGCGGCGGCACGTTCGCCACCGTCCCTTCCAGAATCTTCAACAGCGCCTGCTGTACGCCCTCGCCCGACACATCGCGCGTAATCGAAGGGTTCTCGTCCTTGCGCCCGATCTTGTCGAT
>PLOU01000137.1:0-4711 GCA_003142235.1 Granulicella sp. | reverse complement strand
CACATCGCCGCCGCGCGTCTTGTTCATCTGGATGCGCTTGTAGTGGTTGTAGACCGCCACTGCCAGCTTCTTCTTGGTCTGCTCCTGCCCGATCACGTACTCGTCCAGAAACGCCTTCACCTCTTGCGGCTTGGGAAGCTGCGCCGGCGAAGTCCCCGGCAGCGCCTCGCCCCGGTCGTCCTCCAGAATCGAGTTGCACACCCCCACGCACTCATCGCAGATGTAGGCCCGTGGATAGTCGGATGGCGACGAGATGAGCTTCGCCACTGCGTCCTGCGACTTGTGGCAGAATGAGCAGCGAAGCGATTCGTCTGAACCGCGGGACGTTTTCATGGTTGCGGCAACTCCTGGGCACGTACCGTCGTATAGGGAACTACTAAAGTCTACACCCGAATCCACCGCCGACCCACTACACGGAAGTCACCGAGATACCCCTTTATGGGTACTCACTTCAGTACTGGGAGCTGAACGCTCCGAGTTCCAACCTGCAAGAACTGTCCTTCTTTTCCTGATCGCAGCCGAAGGGAAAAATCCCCGTATTTTGCTTTTGCTCTCGCCTCAGAACGCAAAACCCCGGCCACCAGGGCCGGGATCTCGGCACACAACAGTTCAGAGCCTACGTTCGCGGCCGGTCGATGATGTCGTCGATGATGCCGTACTCTTTCGACTGCGCTGCCGTCATGATGAAGTCGCGCTCCACGTCGCGCTCAATGCGCTCCAGCGACTGCCCCGTCGATTTGCTTATCAGCTTGTTGGTGATCTCGCGGATGCGCAGAATCTCTCGCGCGTGGATGTCGATGTCGGTGGCCTGTCCGCTCAGGTTGCCCATGGACGGCTGGTGAATCAGAATGCGCGCATTGGGCAGCGCGAACCGCTTGCCCTTCTTGCCCGCCATCAGCAGAAACGCCCCCATCGACGCCGCCTGTCCGATGCAGAACGTCTGCACATCGTTCTTGATGTACTGCATCGTGTCGTAGATCGCCAGGCCCGCCGTGATCGACCCGCCCGGCGAGTTGATGTAGAGCTGAATGTCCTTCTCCGGGTCCTCGCTCGTCAGGAACAGCAACTGCGCGATGATGACGTTGGCTATGTTGTCGTCGATCGGCGTGCCCAGAAAGATGATGTTGTCGCGCAGCAGACGGCTGTAGATGTCGTAGGCCCGTTCGCCCCGGCTCGTCTGCTCGATCACCATCGGTACTAATCCCATGTCGCTCTCCCTCTTGCTCTCTGTCTTGCTGACTCACTGAGTTGCTGATTCGCCGACTATAACATTTCTCGCAAGGGATGGGTCAGGGCGATGCGACGACGCCAAGCTGGGGCAGCAGGAAGGCGTAGTCGAAGGCGATCTCCTTGAGGTAGTCGTANNGCGTCGCGTTTGAGGGTGCGCAGCTTGGCGACGTACTTGACCGGCTCCCAGAACATTACCTGCGAGTCGTTGAGGCTGGTCTTGACCAGCATCGCCGGGATGGGCGTGGGCTGGCCTTCGGTGGACTTGAAAACGTCGAGGTTCTCGTAGGGCGAGTAGCTGAGCATGGTGGCGAAGGCTTCAGGCTCGTTCGGGTTGCCCCACTCCTCGTACTCGGCGACGGTGAGCGGCAGGCTGGCGTCTAGCATGGTGTTCATCACATCGACGAAGGGGACATGCGACAGCACGACGCGGAAGAGGTTGGGCTTGCCGGAGGCGGCGGCGAGATTGACGACCGCGCCCATGAGGAGGCCGCCGGCGCTGCCGCCTTCGATGGCGACTTTGTTGGCGTTGCCGTAACCGCGCATGACGAGTTGCTCGGCGGCGGCGATGAAGTCGGTGAAGGTGTTGCTCTTGAGGGACATCTTGCCGGCGTCGTGCCATGCGTCGCCCAGTTCTCCGCCGCCGCGGATGTGGGCGTANNGGGAGGGGGTAGCCATACGACCCGTAGCCGTAGACATAGAGGGGATTAATGGCGATGCGGCGGAAGCGGTCGCGGCGGTAGACGATGGAGATGGGGACCAGAGTGCCGTCGGAGGCAGTGATCCAGAGGCGCTCGGAGGCGTAGTGGGCGGGGTTGAAGCCGCCGGGGACCTGCTGCTGCTTGAGCAGCTTCGACTGGCCGATGGGGAGAGCGGAGTCGGCGCGGGCGACGTTGTACTCGTAGACCGAGGGCGGCGATACCAGCGACTGGTAGCTGTAGCGGAAGACGTCGGTGGAGAAGATGCGGTTGACGTGCGTGGCTGCGGAGTAGGTGGGCTCGGGGAAGGCGATCTCTACGGGTGATTCGAACGACGGAGCAGCAGAAGCAGGTCCCTCCCCCTTCGACTCCCCTTCGACAAGCTCAGGGTCGCTCAGTGTGCGGGATGACAACGAATCGTTAGTGAAGCGCAGGACTTCCAGCGTGGGCAGGCCGAGTTTGCGGCGAGTGGCGACGGCGAAGCACTGGAAGAGGTCGAAGTCCTCCATCGGGTAGTCTGCATCGAGCGGGATCAACTCCTGCCAGTGGTCGCGGCCGGGCGCGGCGACGGGCGCGGTGACGACGCGGAAGTTCTTGCCCGCGTCGTTGCTGCGGATGGTGAAGAGACCGTCCCGATGGTCCGGGTAATACTCCTGTTCGTCCACGCGTGGAGCGATGAGACGAAGGTCTGCTTGTGGTTCGTCGGTGGAGAGAAAACGGAACTCGTTGGTGGTGTGGCTGCTGGACTCGATCATCAAGTAGAGGCCGTCGCGGGTGCGGGAAACGCCAAGGTTGAAACGCTCGTCCTCTTCGTGGAATATCTGCGTGTCCTGCTCGACTGGCTCGCCGAGGGTGTGGCGCAGGATGCGGTCCTGGCGCTTGGTGGTCTCGTCCTCGGTGGAGTAGAAGAGGGTGCGCGAGTCGGCGGCCCAGGCCAGCGAGCCGACGCGCTCTGCTGTGTCTGCCAGGTCGGTTCCGGTGCGAAGATCACGGATGTGCAGCGTGTACTGGCGGAAGCCGGTGGAATCGGTGGTGTATGCGAGGAGGTTGCCGTCGGGGCTGATGGCCATGGCACCGACGTCCATGAAGGGCTTGCCCTTGGCCAGCGCGTTTACGTCGAGGATGATCTGCTCGGGCTGAGCAGGATCGAAGGCGGAGTTGAGGTCGGGACTGGCTGCGGCGCGGCGGCAATGGATGGGATATTGGCTGCCCTCGACCGTGCGCGTGGAGTAGAACCAGTCGCCGAGGCGGTAGGGAACGCTCTCGTCGGTCTCTTGAATGTGGGCGATCATCTCGTCGTACAGCTTGGTCTGCAACTCGGCGGTGGGTGCCATGACGGCGGCGGTGTAGGCGTTCTCGGCTTCCAGGTAGGCGAGCAGCTCGGGCGAGCTCTTGTCGCGCATCCAGCGGAAGTCGTCGTGCAGAGTGACACCATGCAGCGTTGTGGACGTGGGATCGCGGCGGGCGATCGGCGGCTGAGCGGGCGGATTCGATGCGGTGCTGGCGTGCGACATTGCTGAATGCGACTCCCGAGTACATGGGTGGATCTGTTTGTTTGGATGGAACGCGAGGAAAGAGGAATGTTGCCACTTCAGAGCTTATAGGGATAGGATAACGCTCCAAGCAGGGGAGTGCTGTAGACAGTTGCGAACCGGGAACCAGAGCTAGGGAGTGTCATCAAACTCCAGGAGTTTTGCCATGAAGAAAATTCGTTGGATTGCGGTGGTTGGAGCGGCGGTGGTGCTGCTGTCGCCGGCGCTGGTTGCACAGATGGATCCGAGTCTTTCGCAACCGAGTGGTCAGCAGGGCACGGTGCCGTCGAGCGGGCCGCCACAACCGGCGGACACCTCGATGCGCGAGACGCTGGGCGCTCCCGGGCAGATGGGGCAGCAGATGCAGGACAAGGCGTTTGTGCGCACGGCGACCGAGGATGGCATCGCGGACGTGAAGCTGGGGCAGCTCGCCATCCAGAAGGGCGGGCCGGATGTGAAAGCCTTCGCGGAGAAGATTGTCCCCGACCACGAGGCGATCAACAAGGAGCTTGCGACAGTTGCCGACTCGTTGGGCGTGCTGTTGCCGAAGAAGATGAACAAGGACGACCAAGCGGAGTACGACAAGCTGAATGGCCTCTCGGGCAAGGACTTCGACACGGAGTACATCCCGTTTATCCTCAAGGCGCACTGGAAAAAGCTGCACGACTTCTACATGGAGGCGTCGGTGGCGGTTGACCCCACGCTGGCGACGACCGTGGCCAATGCCATGAGAACGATGCACGGTCATCTTGGGCTGATCGCGGAGATCGCGAAGCAGGATGGAATACCGTTGCCTCCTCGCCCGCCGCGTCCGGGCGGGACGCCTCCGGGGCCACCACCCCCACTACCACCTCCCCCTGCAGCGAAGCAGTAAGGTACGTTGCAGAGTGCGGAAAGAGGGCCTTTGGGCCCTCTTTTTTGTGCGGTGGGCAGACCATCAGCGCTGGAAGGTCAGCAGTCAGGAGCAATCGCAGGAGTTTCTCGCCGTTTGATCGCCGTTTGATCGCTGTTTCTTCTCCCCCTCCCCCTGCCATCCNNGCCACAGGGAAAACATACATAATAAACGATTTAGTAGTAAGCGGTTTGGAATCATTGGGTTGCGCGGTGCATGGTTGGCTAAAATATTCATTCGCGGCGAGTTGCGGATAAAATATTCAGGGCATGATGGTTACGGGTGAAAATTGCGAATTTTGCTAGGCGGCGCCGGTAAAATATTCATTCGCGGAGAGATGCGGGTAAAATATTGATTCGGTG
>PLOU01000026.1 GCA_003142235.1 Granulicella sp. | reverse complement strand
CGGTCGAAGATGCCCTCGTCGCCCTCCTCCAGAATCACCACGCAACTGCCCTTGATGCGCGGATCGTCCGAGGTCACCGCCGCGGTCACAAAGTTGGCGAAGGCGATGTTGGTGATGAAGCGCCCGCGCTTGTCCACCTGCAACATCGGCTCCGCGCCGTCCTTCCACTCGGCGATGCGCAGCTTTCCGCTCAGGATTCCGGTGTCCACGCCGACGTAGGGCAGCGGCTCGGTCAGCGCGAATGCGCCACGCCACGGTTTGCGGCCATCGGCTGTCTGCGACGGCGCAGCCAGCGTCTTGTAGTGGGTGATCTGCTCGGCGGTGCCGCACTCGTGGATCGGGGCCAGCGCCAGAAAACTCGCCAGGCTGCCCGTCGCCGCGCCGCCATCCACCCACGCCAGCTCGAACGCCGCCAGCGACAGCGCCAGGTTCTTTGGCCCGGCGATGAATCCGCCCTCTTCGGGCTCCATGAACGCGGCGGTAATTCCGGCGCGATCGAATGCCTCCATCATCTCGGCCTTCGCGGGAGTCCACTCATGCGTGTTCCGCTCGCCCGCCGCTACCATCTGCGCCACTGTCGTCCGCGCCACTGTGCGCGCCGACTGCACCAGCATCTGCAGGTCGAAACGGTCCGCAAACCGCCATTGGATCTGGCGCACCGCGTCCCCGGGAAGCGTGTGCATGGTCTTCACCTCTGGTGCCGCAGCCGTTGCCATAGATCGGGTCCTCGCGCAGTTCCTTTGATTGTCTCAGACGTGGGCTGGAGTGGCCAGTGATTCCCATTACCGGCGGGAGTCGCTGCGCGAGGCTTTGCGGCCGGTCAGGCCGCGCACAAATTGATTTAGCCGAATCCGGCGTCAGCTTTGCCGATGTTTTGCTGCTCTTGCAGAAATTTCATAGAATGAGGCCGATATAGAATGTGGCCATGTTCGCACACCAGAGTTATCGGGCCGCTCTCTCGCTTCTGCTTCTTCTCGCCGTAACCCCTTGCACTGCGCAGCAGGCCGCGCCAACTATCGATGCCGTCCTCGCGCGGGTGCGAGAGAACATCTCGGAGTTCAAAAAGTCGGTTCCCGGCTTCGTCAGCGATGAGTCTGCGCTCTCGCAGCGCTTCGTCAACAACAAGCTGAAGGAGGAGATGAAGATTGAATCCTCCTTCGAGGTGAAGCGGCGTGGCGGCACGGGCGACATGCTCGAGACGCGTACCACCAAGCTGGTGGATGGAAAGACTCCGAAGAATCAGAAAATTGAACCTCCATATTTCTACAGAGGCGGGTTCGCCGATGCACTTGGCTCTGTCGACAGCAAATGCCTGGCCTATAGCCTGGGCGAGGCACCAGACACGGACAAAACTATTCTCATTCTGAGCACGCCAAAACCTGTTTCGAGCGATCGACCGGCGGAGTGTCATTTCTCGCCAAGCTTTTCGATGAAGGCCTTCGTCGATCCACAGACCTTCCAGATCATACGTCTGGAATATACCGTTCAAGATGTGGACGTAGACATGGGGATCAGAGGTCACATCCCCTTTGTTGCGTATGTGACCAGCCGAGACAACGTATCGACCTTCATTGCGGAGTACGCTCCTGTGGAGCTTGGCAGCAAGACGTACTGGCTGCCAAAGACCGTAATCAGCGACCTAAAAGACAAGGACGACAGGAAGAATCCGGTTCACCTCCGCTACGAGGCGCACTACGCGAACTATCACAAATTCGCTGTATCCAGCACGATTCTGCCCGGCGAAGTCGTCCAAACGCAGAACTAGCACCGACGTTTTTCCCGGCGATTCTGCCGCGCCTTCTATAATGGCTCATGGCAATCACTCCAGCGGCCCCGGGAAGTTCCGGGAAGGCCGCACCTTCCAGGCCGGAAGGGACGAGTTCCGACTCCATTGCGACGGGAGCAGGCATCGAGCGAGAGACAGCTCTGCCGCACCCGTCTCCACGGAAGCCTCTGCGCCCGGAGCCGCCCGCCGAGGCTGCGATTGCCCAACCCGATCCAGTCGAAAACAGCCCGGCGGAGAAGTCCGCGGCCGAGCACCTTGTCGGCTCCAGCGCGAAGACCATCGGCGAGATGGACGCCAAGTTCGCCCGCCTGCTCGCGGAAGTCCATAAGAACCGGCCGGGCGACGACCTGGAGATCATCCGCCATGCGTGGGCGTTTTGCCTGGAGCAGCACGAGGGCCAGAAACGGGCCTCAGGCGAGCCATACGTCGTGCATCCGCTGGGGGTCGCGCTGGTGCTGGCAGAGCTGAAGATGGACTCCACCGCCATCGCCGCCGGCCTGCTGCACGACGCGGTCGAAGACACCGATGTCACCACCGAAGAGGTCGAGAAGCGCTTCGGCGAGCAGGTGGCGCACATCGTTGAGGGGGTTACGAAACTCGACAAGATCAAGTTCGCCAACCGCGAAGACCACCAGGCCGAAAACATCCGCAAGATGCTTCTGGCTATGGTCACCGACGTCCGCGTCGTCATCATCAAGCTGGCCGACCGCCTGCACAACATGCGCACCCTGGAGCACCTGGTCTCGGAGAGGCGGCAGAAGATCGCGCGCGAGACGCTCGACATCTACGCGCCGCTGGCCCACCGCCTGGGCATGGGCAAGCTGCGCGGCGAGCTGGAAGACCTGGCCTTCCGCTACACCGATCCCTTCGCCTACGAGCAGCTCTCCAACGAGGTGGACGCGCTGCGCGACGAGGGCGTGGTCTTCCTCGAAGGCATCGTCAAGACGCTGGAAGCCAAGCTGGCCGAGCACAAGATCGCAGGCCGCGTGGAGTGGCGCATCAAGCGCCTCTTCTCCATCCAGCAGAAGCTCTCCGAGCAGAAGATACCCCTGGACCAGGTCTACGACCTGCTGGCCATCCGCGTCATCTGCCAATCGGTGCAGGACTGCTACGCGGTGCTCGGGCTGCTGCACTCCATCTGGCGTCCCGTCCCCGGCCGCATCAAGGACTTCATCGCCATGCCGCGGCCCAATCTCTACCAGAGCCTGCACTCCACGCTGATCGCGCCCGGCGGCCATCAGTTCGAGGTGCAGATCCGCACCGAGGAGATGCACCGCGTCGCCGAGGAGGGCATCGCCGCGCACTGGAAGTACAAGGCCGGCGACAATGTCACACCCAAGGACGAGGCCCGCCTCGCCTGGGTCCGCCAGTTGATGGAGTGGCAGCGCGAGATGTCGGACCCCAACGAGTTCATGTCCACGCTGAAGATCGACCTCTACCCAGAGGAGGTCTACATCTTCACTCCCAAGGGCAAGGTCGTGGTCCTGCCCAAGGACGCCAGCCCCATCGACTTCGCCTACGCCATCCACACCCAGGTGGGCAACACCACCACCGGGGCCAAGGTCAACGGCCGCATGGTTCCGCTGCGCTCCAAGCTGCGCAACGGCGACATCGTCGAGATCACCACCCAGGCCGGCCACTCCCCCAGCCGCGACTGGCTCAGCTTTGCCAAGAGTTCGCGCGCCCGCAACAAGATCAAGCACTGGCTCAACGAGCACCAGCGCGAGCGCGCCATCGAAGTGGGCGGCAAGCTGCTGGAGCGCGAGGCGCGCAAGTACAAGATCGCGCTCTCCAAGTATCACGAGGCCGACTACGACAAGGTTGCCGCGGAGTATGGCCTGGGCACGCACGCCGAGCTGCTGGCCGGCGTCGGCTTCGGCAAGTACTCAGCGCGCCAGGTGCTCAACAAGCTGGAGCCCGGCTCCACCATGGCAATCGAGCCCGCCGCGCCCGAGGGCGTTGTCAGCAACACACTCGGCCAGATGTCCGACGCGGTCAAGCGCGTCTTCTTCGGCAGGGGCTCGGAGTCGCTCCAGGTCGAGGGACAGGACGACCTGCTGGTCTACCGCGCGCGCTGTTGCAACCCCATCCGCGGCGAAGAGATCATCGGCTATGTCACCCGCGGCAAGGGCGTCGCGGTGCATGCCCGCAGTTGTCCCAACGTGCAGAANNGGCGCACCCAAGCCACAAACCTATCCCGTCAAGCTCACCGTGCTCTGCGACGACCGCGCCGGAATGCTCAAGGAGTTCACCGCCATCATCTCCGACGAGGGCACCAACATCCGCTCCTCCAGCTCGGAGGCATCCGACGACGGCGGCGCGGTGGTGGACTTCGTCGTCGAAACCGTCGACCTCCGCCATCTCAACCGCCTGGTCGACAAGCTGCGCCGCGTCCCCGGCGTCCACGACGTCCAGCGCGTGCAGAAAATCTAGCCGCGGCCCCGCGAAACCGCAATCACGCATCGAACTATGCGAAGGGAGGCCGATGAGACGGTCCTCGATGTCGTATGCTACTGTGTTCGAATATGTACACCATCGAGACCTGCCCGTGCTGTCAATCGAAAGAGGTCCACGCAAGATGGGCGATCATTGCGCCCTTCCTCGCGCACTATGCAGTCGGGCGCCCGCCATTCCTTTGCAAGCTGCTGGAATGCTCCAACTGCTCCTTCCGGTTCTTCGATTCGCGCCTGGCCCCCGATGAGGTTGACCGCCTTTACTCAGGCTATCGAGGCGAGCGCTATTTCGCGGAGCGCCATCGCTGGGAATTCTGGTACTCCAGGAAGGTCAACGATGGAATCGGCAGCGACCCGGAAGAAATTGCCGCGCGAGTTGCCGGGCTTGAAAGGCTCTTCCTTCCGCATGTGAACCATGCAACGGTCAAGACCGTTCTCGACTACGGCGGCGACCGGGGACAGTTCATTCCAAACTCGCTTGGCACAAACAAATTTGTTTTTGAACTGTCCGATGCAGTGCCGGTGCATGGAGTCACTCGAATCGGTTCCGAGCAGGAATTGAATCGGATGAAGTTCGACTTCATCATGGCCTCCGGCGTGTTGGAGCATTGCTCGGAGCCCGCCAGTGTGCTGGAGCAACTGCGATCCTGCCAGAACCCCGGATCGCTCCTCTGCATCGAAGTTCCCTACGAGCGATATGGGATCGGCTTTGCGGGGAAGGGCAGGCTTTATCGCAGCTACCTGAACACCCTGCTGCATTTTCCGGCGGCTTTGGTCGCCGTGGATTTTTACTCGGCGGCAGCGCGTATACGCCTGGGCCACATTCCCCCCCTCGGGTTCGTAAAATGCCATGAGCACCTGAATTTTTTCAATAAGAACTCCATGAACGCCCTATTGCATCGCACTGGATTCGAGGTGGTCGATTCCAGAATTGAATGTATTGCAAAATACCCGGCTCGGGTCGAAACGCTCCACATCCTTGCACGGCTGCGCTAGTTGCACTGGATCAATCGTTCATAGCCGACAGGTTGTGCAGAACCTCCGCAAGCGCGACAATCGAGCCATCCTTACGGAGATATTACGACGATGGCACAGACCAAGACGATGATCTCGACCAGCCTGGCGCCCAGGGCGATCGGGCCTTACTCGCAGGCGGTGCGCGTGGGCGATATGCTCTTCACCTCCGGCCAGGTCGCGCTTGACCCGGCCACCGGAGCGCTGGTCGCAGGCGGCATTCGCGAGCAGACTACGCGCGTGCTCGACAACCTGGCCGCCGTGCTCGATGAGGCTGGACTCGACATGGCGAACGTCGTCAAGACCACCGTGTACCTCAAGAACATGGCCGACTTCGCCGCCATGAACGAGGTCTACGCACGCTACTTCGCGCCGGAGGGCGTGGTGCCGCCCGCGCGCTCCACGGTCGAGGTGGCGTGCCTTCCCAAGGACGCGCTGCTGGAGATCGAAGTCATCGCCACGCAGCCGTAACAGCAGTTGCTGGTTGCCGGGGTGGTGCGAGCGCATAGGGGTGAGACTCTGGGGGCTGTGGCGCATCGAATAAAAGAGAGGATTTCACAGATGGCTGAGACGGCACCCGGATCGGGCGCAACGGAAAAGCAGGGCGCTGCGCCAAGGCAAAAGGTACAGAAGACGGAGGCGGAGTGGCGCGAGCTGCTCACCTCGGAGCAGTTCCACGTGATGCGTCAGAAGGGGACCGAACGGCCATTCACCGGTGCGCTGGTGGACACCCACGAGGACGGCAGTTACCACTGCGGGGCCTGCCATGCGCTACTGTTTACCTCCGACACCAAGTTCGATTCGGGCTGCGGTTGGCCCAGCTTCTGGCTGCCCCAGTCGCCCGGCGCCATCGACGAGCATGAGGACCTCTCGCTGGGCAGGCGGCGCATCGAGGTCACCTGCGCAACCTGCGGCGCGCACCTTGGCCACGTCTTCACCGACGGACCGCAGCCCACCGGCCTGCGCTACTGCATCAACAGCGCCTCGCTCGCCTTCGCGAAAAAGTGAGTTGCAGCAGACACGAAAAGCCCCAGCTGCGATGTTGCCAGCCGGGGCGTCCTGTCTCTCTTAAAAGATCCTTCTGCTTAGCCTTTGACGACCTTGCCCGTCTTGATGCAACTGCTGCATACGCGGATGCGCTTGCTGCCGCCCGCAACCGAGGCCTTTACCGGGTGCAGGTTAACATTCCAGCGTCGCCGGGTGGTGTTGTTGGCGTGGGAGACGTTGTTTCCGAACTGCGGGCCTTTGCCGCAGATGTCGCATTTGGCTGCCATGTTGAAACTCCAATCCTGAATTGCAGCAACCTTCACCCGGCACGCGGGAACCTCCCGCAGAATCCGGCGTCCCGGCATCAATCCATCCCGAGAAGTGAAGGGAACAGGCACGCGGGGACTCATATCCCCGATCTTTACCCTGTCTAACTGCTTCTACTTAACTAGCTTACCATTGCATCGTCATTCTGGCGAAGCCA
>PLOU01000065.1 GCA_003142235.1 Granulicella sp. | reverse complement strand
GGCGAGATCACCTACACGGTGGACTACCTGACGCTGGAGCCGGGCGCGCCGACGTCGGTGCTGGGGCGATCGATCATGGTGCACGAGAAGGCCGACGACATGAAGACCGATCCCACGGGCAACGCAGGCAACCGGATTGCGTGCGGGGTAATTCCGGCAGCGGCGATGTAGAACGGTTGCTGGTTGTTGGTTGTTGGTTGTTGGTTGAACGAAACGTCTCGGATACCGGACGATGACGTTTCAGTCCAGATGGATTGAGGGGCATGGTATAGGATTCTCCGCGAGGGCAACGGAGATGTTGGGACGTGTGTGTGTAGTGGCGCTACTGGCGTGCGGAATGGTGGTGGGGCAGACACCGGCCAATACGCAGGCGGCACCAGCCGCGCAGGCGTCAGCTGCGAATCTTGAGTTCGATGTGGCTTCGATACGGCCGTCGGCGCCGCTCAGCCAGGATCAGGCGTTAAGAGCGCGTGCAGTGGGTCGGCTTGGCGCGCACCTGGACGGGCTGCGGGCACAGTACACCTATATGACGCTGAAGACGCTTGTCGTCTACGCATACAAGCTGCGGCCGAATCAGGTCTCCGGCCCGGACTGGTTAGCGAACGAACACTTCGACATTGTGGCGCGGCTGCCGGAGGGAACTACGAAAGACGACGCTCCCAAAATGTTGCAGGCGCTGCTGGCGGATCGCTTCAAACTGGCAGTGCATTATGAAATGCAGGAGCGCCCTGTTCTGGCGCTGGTGGTGGCGAAGGGTGGGCCGAAGCTGAAGGATTCGGCCGCTCTCCCGGCGATCGACGAGAGCGCCGAGTTGAAGCCGGGCGAGCTGAAGATGGACTTGCCGGACGGTCCGGCACGCAGGTCGCGCGCCCTCGATGCGCCCAAAAACCTACAGGGAGCGACAAGGCTGGATATGGGAACGCGGGGCGTCTTCCTGCAGGGAATTGACGAGCAGGCGCAGACCGTCCGTATCGACGGCAAGGGAGTGACGATGGGGGGATTCGCCGACATGCTGACCCAGGTAATGCAGATGAGCGGCGCGGGCAGTCGGTCGGTAGTGGACCAGACGGGGTTGACGGGGCACTACGAGGTGGCGCTCAATCTCTCGTACGCGGACTTAATGGCGGTGGCTGGGCGTGCAATGGGCGTGACGGCCTCTCCGCCGGATAGTGGGGCGGCAGAAGCATCGGATCCGAGCGGCGGCGGAGGGACGAGTGTGTTTGCGTCGGTGGCGAAGCTGGGGCTGAAGCTGGAGCCGAGTAAGGCCATGGTGAAGATACTCGTCGTCGATAGCGTGGAAAAGTCCCCGACGGAGAACTAAGGACTGACCATCTACTCCTGGAACCAACCCACTTGCTCCTGCGTATAGCTGCGCATGGGCGTTCTGCAGATGGCGAACCCGGGCGCGGGCATCTTCCCCCGTCCACAGCGGGCTGACGGGCGCGCGGGCCTTCGAGGCGGTACACTTCTGCCATTGGCCGAAGCAACTCCACTGCAAACTCCGCAGCGAACTCCGCGGAACTCACAACGGCCAAGGGTCGAGGCACGCTTGATTCGCACGCCGGAACAGGAAGCCGCGCAGGAGGCAGCCGGCAGGCTGGTGCGGCGGTGCGTGGCGGGCGATCCGCAGGCGTGGCATCAGCTCGTTGTCTCGCAGCACAGGCGGATCTATGCAATCTGCTACCGGTTTACCGGGTCGGCGACCGACGCCGAAGACCTGACGCAGGATGTCTTCCTGAAGCTGTACCGCAACCTGGCGAGCTTCGACGTGGAGCGGGGCAGCTTTCAGACGTGGATCACGACGCTGGCGCGCAACCTGCTGGTGGACCACTTCCGGCGGACGCGACTGGAGCGGGCGACGGATTCGCTGGACGCGAGCTACGGGGGAGACGACGATGGCGCAACGCTGGGCGACCGGTTGGCCGAGCTGACCGATCCGGGACTCTCGCCGGAGGCGCACGCGGCGGGGATGGAGTTGCGGGTGAGGATTCAGCAGGGGCTGGCGCAACTGTCGCCGGAGCTGCGGGAGGCGGTGATCCTGCGCGACCTGGAAGATATGGACTACAAGGAGATCGCACAGGTGCTGCGCATCCCCGAAGGCACGGTGAAGAGCCGTATCAGCCGGGGACGCGGGGAACTTGCAAGGCTTTTGCATCGTATAGAAGGGCAGGTGGTCTAAGTGGCAGACGGAAGACAGTTCGGCAGCCCGAAGGTTTTGCGGTTCGGGGAGAAGGCAGCCGGTAACCAGGCTGGCGGCAGCATGCAGTGCGCGGAGTGCGAGGCGATGCTGGCCGATGCGCTGGATGGTGCGCTAACGGTGGAGGAGCAGGAACGCTTCGATGCTCATACGGTCGAGTGCGTGCCGTGCAGCCAGATGCTGGCCGACGCGCGGCGGGGCGCGGCGTGGCTGGAGATGCTGCGCACGCCACGGCCAGAGCCTCCGGTGGAGCTGCTGGAACGGATCCTGGCCGAGACCAGTGGGGCGCAGGGATTCTTAAGCGCAGGACGGGCGGTTTCCGGCGGGATCGAACATGCGGGAGCTGCGGGCGCAACGCATGGCCGGTCGCCGGCCTTCGGCGGCGTGGCTGCTGTGGCACCGGGCTACGCTGTGCCCGGAGCGGCAGCGAGTTACGGCAACGTGCTTCCCTTCCGCAGGCGCATGGCCGCCGCGGTCCGCGCAAACTCGTTCGGCCAGATCGTATTCCAGCCGCGCTTTGCTATGACGGCGGCGATGGCATTCTTCTCTATCGCGCTGACCATGAACCTGACCGGCTTTCATCCGACGTCGCTGCGTGCGAGCGACCTGCGGCCGAGCAGTCTACAGCGCGACTTGATTGATGCGGACGCGCGTGTGGTGCGGTATTACGAGGGGCTGAGGGTGGTCTACGAGCTGGAGTCGCGGGTGCATGATTTCGAAGGCGCCAGCGACAACGACCTTCCCGCCGCGAGCCAGAGTACGCCCTCCAATTCCGGCCAGCCCACGCTGCAAGCCCCATCCGCGCAGCCGGGTTCGGGAGGGCAGAAGGCCGCTCCTCCGGCCGACCGCAAGCAGCCCGAGCGCAAGGGGCCTGCCGCCAACCCCGGCACCAGCCTCCGCGAAGAGCTTAACCCAGGCCGTCACCTCGTCGCCGCGATCCACTCCGGCAGGGGCTACGGCAACCTGATTCACACACACACTGAAAGGGGGATGGCATGAACTGCGCAAACCATTTCGATCGTGAAGCCGCCGCCTTCTGCCAGCACTGCGGCAAGCCTGTCTGCAGCGAATGCGTCCGCAACGTGGGAAGCTCAATCTTCTGCGAACCCTGCCTGGCAGCACGCGTGGCTGGCGCCGCTCCGCCCGCCGGCTACGGATACACGCCCGCTCCCGGAACCAGCGGCGCCGCGGGCTATCCTCCACCAGGCGCTGCGAGCTACCCGCCCGCCGGACCGCCCGTGGGCGCGGGCGAACCCAGCCCCGGCCTGGCCGCGCTGCTGGGATTTATTCCCGGGGTTGGCGCGATGTACAACGGGCAGTACGCCAAGGGGATCGTGCATCTGATTGTCTTTGCAGTGCTGGTATCGCTGGCCGACGACGTCAACGGAATCTTTGGACTCTTCATCGCCGGCTGGATCTGCTACATGGTGATCGAGGCGCACCACACGGCCTGCGCGCGCCGCGACGGGACTCCGTTGCCCAATCCATTTGGGTTGAATGACCTCTCGGAGCGGCTGGGCTTCGGCAAGGCGTGGCCTGGTAGCGCGGCGAACGCGGCGGCAAGCACGCCGCAGGAACCCATCGCGCCTCCATATGCTCCGCCTGCGAATCCCTACGCGCCTGGCTTTATTCCTCCGCCATCCACGCCCTATGGACCGTCCTATGCGCCGCCCTATAGCTACGCTTATGTACCGCCCGATCCGCCGGTTGCTCCCGTGCCTCCCTACGGCGATGTCAAGGTGCCGTACTACCGCCGGTTTCCTTCCGGAGCGATATGGCTGATCGGGCTCGGCTTGATCTTTCTGGTCGGCGACAATGGCTTCTTCCACATCTTTCACCATCCTGTCTTCTGGCCGGTGCTGCTGATCGGCGTCGGGGTGTGGCTGTTTGTGCATAAGATGATCTGCACCGGGCATGGCCTGGAGAACGACGGAAGTGCATACTATCAGTGGCGTTTTGCGCGCGCCGTGCAATGCTCGATGTGGGTGATTCTGACCGGCGTGCTCTGGCTGCTGGATGTACTGGGCATCCTCTCCTGGGAACGCAGTTGGCCGCTCTTCCTCATTGCCGCGGGCGTGGTGCTGCTGTTCAAGCGCACCCTGTTTGGCGGNNCAGCGATTCCGGCAACGGCCTGCACGACGACCGGGAAGGAAGGTAAATCATGGCGAGCTATCCTCCACCACCGCCTCCTCCTCCGCCTCCCGGCTACGATCCGCAGGCGCAGCGGCGATACCAGCGTGAACAGTTTCGCGCCCAGATGCGCGCGCAGCGTGACGCGGTCCGAGCGCAGCAGCAGCAGATCCGCTACCAGATGCGGGGAATGCGCCGCGGCTCCGTTCTCGGCCCCCTCCTGCTGATCGCCGTCGGCGTGCTCTTCCTGCTGGTTGAGACCAGCCGTCTGAATCTCAGCCGCTTCTGGGAGTGGTATGGCCATTGGTGGCCGATGCTGCTGGTTGCGGCCGGCATTGTTCTGCTGGCCGAGTGGACCTTCGACCAGTTCCATCTGCGCGATCCGCAACGCCCGCCCTACCGCCGCTCCGTCGGCTTCGGCGTCTTTCTGCTGCTGTTCTTCCTGGTGCTTGCCGGCGTCATCGGACATCACATCACAGCCGGAGAGCGATGGGACAACGGAGGCTGGCACTTCGATCAGGAGAATCTGGACGAGTTCTTCGGCGACAAGCACGAGAGCGACCAGACGCTGGACCTCGCCTTCCCGGTCGGCGGCTCCGTTGCCGTGGTCAATCCGCGCGGCGATGTGACGATCGACGGCACCAGCGACGACGGACGGATTCACATCGCGGAGCACAAGCAGGTCTATGCCCACTCGGACCCCGATGCCGACAGCAAAACCCGGCAGCTTAGCCCTGCGGTTGCCCGCGAAGGCGCCGCGGTCTCCGTCAACATTGCCGCGCTGGACGGCGCGAGCGCCGACCTGGTGCTTACGGTGCCCGCCGCGGCGGCAATCCAGGTCAATGCCAACCGCGGCGATATTCACGTTGCGTCCATCAAAGCGCCGGTCGTAGTCACGGCGAACCACGGCGACATTGAACTCTTCGCCATCACTGGGCCAGCCACGGCGCACATCAACAACGGAGGCTCTTCCATCTCCGCGCACAGCATGGGATCGGGGATCGCCATCGAAGGCCACGCGTCGGATGTCACACTCTCCGAGATTGCCGGCGCCGTCTCCATCACCGGCGAGTTCTTCGGCACCACCCACCTGGAGCACATCAACGGCTCGGTCCACCTCCACACCAGCCGCACCGACCTTCAGATCGCCCGGCTGGACGGTGAGGTTGAGAGCGTTCCCAACGAGGACCTGATGGTGGACCAGGCGGTCGGTCCCTTCGCCCTGACCACGAGCAACCGGAACATTCGCCTGGACAGGATTGCGGGCGATGTGGCTGTGACCGATCGCAATGGGACGATCGAGCTGACGGCGGCGCCGCCGCTGGGCGCCATCACGCTGGAAGACCGCAACGGCTCGGTCAAGCTGATTCTGCCCGAGCACGCAGGCTTCTCCGTCCAGGCCAACACTTCGAATGGCAACATCGACACGGACTTTCCGCTCTCCATCCAGGGCAGCGAGAATCACAAGAGTGTCAATGGAACGGTGGGCGCTGGCGGGTCGCTGCTCCGGATCACGACTACGAACAGCGACATCTCCATCGACAAGGGCACGGTGTTGCCGCTGCCTCCGCTGCCGCCGGCCCCGCCCAAACTTACGCTGGCTCCAGCCCAGCCCCCGCGCGCGCCGCACGTTGGCAAGGCGAAGGGTGCAGGCGTGCCTGCGCCGTAGGTTCCCGGCTATGAGCTTTGGTCTATGAGCTATGGGTCGAGGCGTTTATGGGGGTGGGCGGGGGCTGGGGTGGTCTGGCTCCAGGTCTGGGGGCCTCCCCAGGCGCGGGCGGCGGTGAGGTCGAGGTGGATGGGTTCGGTTTCGGGGGTGGGCTTCTGTGGCTGAGCGGGGTTGGCACCGGCGGGGGTGGGTTCGAGGAGCGGGCGGAGGCCGTCGCCGAGCTGGGGGATGGCGTCGCCGAGGGCAAGCAGGCGGGCGAGCAGAGCGGAGCCGGTGAGGTGGAGAGTGTAGCCGGAGGCGTCGATGTGGCCCTCCAGGGTTGCGGGCTGTTTGCCGCCGAGGGGCAGCGAGATGGGGGCGAGGTCGAAGCTGACGGACTGCGCGGCGGGCGGCTGCGCGCCGCGGTGGCGCGGGGAGTGGCCGGCGGGCGACGGGGTGGAGTGGAGCATGAGATCGCCGAGCGGAATGGGTTTGGGGCCGAGCGCGAGGATATGGAGGGATTCGTTGGAGAACTCAAGCTCGCCGGTGAGGGTGGGCTTGGCCGGAGTTGTTGACTCCCACCCATTCCGCAAAGAACGCGGAATGGATGAGGCACCCGCGGTCTTCAAATCTTGCTGGAGTTGGTTCGGCGTTCCCCAGGCGAGGTTTGCGGCGAGGGTTCCGGGGCCGGTGAGGCCAGTGGGCGGACGGGGAGTGGCGACGCCGAGCCAGTCGAGGAAGGTCTCGGCGGGGAGGGCGGGGATGGTGAGCGTGGCGGAGGCGGAGCTGGACTGGCGAACGTCGGGGAGGTTGGCGGTGAGGATGAGATTGCTGGGGCCGGAGGAGGTGGATGGAGGCCAGTGGCACTCGACGTTGGAGAAGGTGTGGAAGAAGTTCAGGGCGATGGCGCGGCAGCCGGCATCGACGGAGAGCAGGCGGGGAGGGACGAAGTCGGCGCGGCGGGCGTTGCNNGCGTCGCGCGCGGCGACGAGGCGGCTGAGGCCTCCGAGCTGGACGTCCTGCCAGGTGGCATGGAGGTCGATGGGGAGGTCGGCCAGCGAGGCGGCGAGGGGGTCTGCGGAGGTGGTGGCTTGGCCGAGGGTGGCTTCGACGCGGAGGGAGCCGGTGTCGGCTGGGTTGGTGTCGGTGCGGACGGGGTGCGCTTCGAGACGGAGGCGCCACTGGTGCGGCTCAGGCAGCCAGAGGGCGAAGTCGGCGTCGGTGAGCGAGAAGGGAGTTTTGACCTGGTCGAGCTTGAGGTTCAGGCGCGCGCCGGTGGCCTCGATGTAGGGGAAGCGGGGCGCGGGGCCGACGAACTTCTGGGCTGTGGGCGCTGCGTTTGCCTGGGTACGGGAGGCCTGAAGGACAAGGCTCTGCAGATTCCAGTGGCCATCGGCGGTGCGGACGAGGTTAACGCTGGGGTCGGTCAGCGAGATGCGGGAGAACTCGACGCGGCGGCCCCAGAGCGAACTGATGCGAAGGTTGGCGCGGACCTCGCCGGCGCGCAGGATGGGCTCGGAGCCGAAGGCGGGGGCCTCATCGACCACGAAGTTCTCCAGCGTGAGGCCGGGGACGGGCAGCAGATTGAGGCTGATCCGGTCGAAGTGGACGGGGCGGCCGAGCGAGGCGCTGATGTTGAGCGCGACGCGGCGCTGGTAGCGGCTGACGTTGATGTAGGGAGGCAGAANNGCCGTTCGCGTCTTCTCAATTGCAGCGCGCAGGATGGGGACGAGTTGCGTGGGGTCTAACAGTTCTTTTGTGCCGCAGACGACCTGGTAGTTGTCGTTGGTGACTACGACGACGGTCGGGGTGAAGGTGACGTTGAGACGCTTGCCCAGATCGAAGTCGGCCTGGACCTTGGCGGCAAGCGCGCCAGTGGGGTCGATAACGAAGGGAACCTTCTGGCCATGCTGCTGGAACCAGTGCTGGGCGAACTGATGAAGGTCGTCCTTGCTGGAAATCGCCTGTTGGGAGATGAATACGGCGCTGCGGAACTCGTCTGCGAGCCTGGGGCTGACTTTGTCCTCGAGGTAACGCGCGTCGACGGCTCCCTCGAAGGTCCAGATGTGGGCCGGGAGGGGGAAGTCATGGCGCAAGAGCGGGACATGGAACTGCTCGGCGGCCTGAAGCTCCAGCGGATGGGCGCGTGCGCAGGCGGGACATCCCAGGTCCTCGAAGACGATGATGGCGACCTTGCTGCCGGCGGGCGGGCGCAGGATGGTGGTGTCGCGGAAGTCGTCGTGCGTGGGCGCGCCGATGAACTGGGCTTGCAGCGCAGGCGCGACGAGACCGCTTGCGACTAGAAAAAACGCGATGAAGGTCAACCTGCGCATCAATCTGTGCTCCCGGATGGGATGAGGCTGTGCTTTGCGATTCACGATCATCTTATAGCAGTCGCAAGGGAGTGCCCTTGCGCGGGTTGCCGGCCTAGCGAATGATGTGGAAGGTGCGGCCCCAGCGCGTCTCGGAGAAGAAGTGGGTGAGGATGTGGCCCACGAAGCTGAGGCGGTCGGAGAACGCAGTCTTGTCGATCTGGTCGGAGGGGGTGAGGAAGGACCAGTAGACGAACAGGGGGCGGCCGACGATGTTCTGGCGCGGGATGAAGCCCCAGTAGCGGCCGTCGAGGGACCGGGTGCGGTTGTCGCCCATGGCGAAGACGGTGCCGGGCGGGACGACGAGGTCGCCGTCGACGATGTGGTTGGGCAGGTCGATGGCCCAGAGGGAGGCATTGTTCTGGCTGGCCGCCTGCTCGATGCCTTCGAGGTCGGCAGGGAAGTCGTCGCGGTAGGGGACGTATGCGTCGTCCGGGTCGCCGTTGTCGGGCATGGCGGCGTATGGCTCGTTCTGGGCGACGCCGTTGAGATAGAGAACTCCGTCGCGCAGATGGATGCGGTCGCCGGGAAGGCCAACGCAGCGCTTGACCAGATAGAGGTCGGGGGTCTCGGGGTGGGGCTTGAGGAAGACAATAATGTCGCCGCGGCGGACGCCGCGGTAGTGGACGAAGGGTGCCCAGTGGGATGGAGGCGCGAGCGAGATGCGATCGACCAGGACGTGGTCGCCGATCAGCAGCGTCTTCTCCATCGAGGCGGAGGGGATCTCGAAGTTCTGGAAGATGAAGGTCATGACGAAGAGGCCGAGGGCGAGCACGGTGCAGATGGAGGCCAGCGATTCAAGCGCTGTCTCGCGGTCCTGTTGCTCGGGCTCGGTTGTGGGGGTGAGTTTTTCGTCGGCGGTGGTGGCTGCGATGTCGGTCAAGATTGGGTCTCCGCTCTCGGCGTGGGCTACAGGGGATAGTGTATCGCCTTGGGCGGGGTTGCGCGGG
>PLOU01000181.1 GCA_003142235.1 Granulicella sp. | reverse complement strand
CTCAGTTCCTGGATCGGCTCCGGCTCGCTGCTGGGCGGCGCGGAAAATGCTTATCGCCACGGCTTCGCCGCCCTCTGGCAGCCCGCCGGAGGATGGGCCGGCCTCGCCCTCATCTACTTCATCGCGCCGCGCGCCCGCCGCTTCGCGCAGTACACCATCCCCGACCTGCTTGAAGCACGCTACAACCAGACCGCACGCGTCCTCGGCGTCCTCGCCATTCTCTTCACCTACACCGCCATCACCAGCTACCAGTTCATCGGCGGCGGAGACATCCTGCACCTCATCTTCCCCGCCTCCATCTCCGCCATCGAAGGCCGATACATCATCGCCGTCTTCGTCGTCGCCTTCACCGCCATCGCAGGAATGTCCTCGGTCGCCTACATGGACGTCGCCATCGGCCTGCTCGCCACCTTCACCCTCTGCGCCGCGCTGCCCGTCCTGCTGCACAACTTTGGCGGATGGTCCGCCGTTCGCGCCGCCCTCCCCGCCACCCACTTCCAGATCTTCGGAGACCTGCATCCCTTCAATAGCTATTACGGCCTCAACCTCCTCCCCGACGGCACGCACGAGCGCATCTCCTCCGCGCTGGAGATATTCCTGCCCACCTGCCTGCTCATGCTCGGCAACCAGTCCATGTATCAAAAGTTTTTTTCGGCGAAGTCCGAAAAAGACGCCAGCCGTGCTGTCGCCGGATGGATCGTCGGCACCGTAATCCTCGAAACTGTAATCGTAGCCCTGGCCATCGCCGGCTCCGCCATCTTTCCCACCGGCGATGTCCACGACCACCCCCGCGAGATTCTCGCCTACACCGGCCTCCACGCCTTCACCGGCTCCAGCCCCCTCATGCTCCTTGGCGCGCTGCTGGTCGGGGCCATCTTCGCCAAGATCGTCTCCACCGCCAACAACTATCTCTTCTCGCCCGCTGCCAACCTGGTCAACGACATCTTCGTCCGCTACCTCAAGCCCCGCGCATCGAACAAAGAAATCCTCCTCGTCTCCCGCCTGATGGTCGTCCTGCTCGGCCTCTGGGCGCTCTATCAGGGCCTGCACACCGAGTCCGTCCTCAAAAAATCCCTCTACGCCTACACCATCTACTCCGCCGCGCTCACGCCCGTCATCCTCGCCGCGTTTTATTGGAAGCGCGCCACCGCCTCCGCCGCCGTCGCCTCCATCTTCACCGGCACCTTCGTCACCGTCTTCTGGGATACGGCCTTCATCCACGCCCACTTGCCGGCCGTTATCAGCGACCGCGACGCCATCTTCCCCGCGCTCCTCGCCAGTCTCCTCTTCCTCATCACGGTCAGCCTGCTCACCCCGCGCCCCACCGAGTCCCACCTCCGCGCCTTCGCCGAAAGCTAGTCGCAAAGCACTTTGATGCCGTCATTCTGGCACCCCCACCAACATCCGTCATCCCGACCGAACCCTGAGCGAGCGCAGCGAGTCGAAGGGGGAGTGGAGGGACCCCCGCATTTAGTCGTTGCTTGTTCCACGTCGTTGCTTGTTTTTGCTGTCATCCTGAGCGCAGCGAAGGACCCCGATACATCGAAAGACGCCACAACCGCCCGCATCTTTCTCCCAGAAAACTCCAGCCCAAGTTCTTGCCGGATGCCCCATCCATCACGCCTTTGTCTCACGCGATGGGAGGGCATCGTGCGAAGCACAATCGTCTTTCGGGCCACAGCAAACGCGGAGCTAATTCTCCTGTGGCCGCTCGATGTGGTCGATGACGATGACGGTCGTGTCGGCTTTGCCCGATTCCAGCCTGAGGCCAAGGTTCTTGACTCCCTCGATGATCCCGCCGAAGTCGGTGTTCTCTATGGTGGATGTCTTGGGGTCGTAGTGTGCCCCTGGCAGGGGCTTCACGTGGAAATCATATCTGCCGGTTAGGCCGGTCTTGTTGATAACATCGCGGTCGAGCCGTGCGGCAAGCCCATCGACGAGATCTGCCATGGAGCAGTTCGTGTATGCGGCCTCGTCCATGCCGACCCATTCAACACTCCCTCTGACAGGCGTCTTGGCATCGCTTGGGGCGTTCGGGTCAGGCTTCGTCGGGGTTAAATTGGGGCCGCCCTTGGCAACCACAAGATTGTAAACAGGGCGAGTCTGAATCTCGATATGCACTTTGAGGTTGAGGGCATCGGGGAGCGCGGCGCGGACCATCAGCCTCTTGGTGGGGTCATCCATCTTCTGCCAAACGGCGACATCCTCAGGTGCTACCTTGGCCACAAAGTCATAAGGGTCGGTGTCGACCCAGTCGGGCTCTCCCTTCAACAGGTAAGTGGGGCCGCCACCGTACGCCAGATCGAGCAGGCCCCTGATTGGCCGACAGTGTCTCTGCCAGGAGTCGCCAGTCGAAATCGTGTTGTAGGCGGCGATGGCGTCCGGCGCACAGCGCTTCAGGAGGACCACATCGAATTTGATGGTGGGCGGAGTGGGCTCGGTCGGTGTTGCCGCGGACACAACAGCCCCAGTTGCCGCAGCACTCCCCGCCGCCGGAGCACTCGCCGTCTGCCCTACCGCCATCCAGCAGCTCAGCAGCCCAACAATACAGATCTTCGCAGTCATCGCTCGCGCCTCTCGGAAAATAGTACACTTCGATTTCTTCGCAGCAGGAAATCGCACGATTTGAGCGGTCTTTGCGCCTCGACCCAACGAATCCGGTTGACAGTCCCGCCCCAAAAGCTAAGACTTGAAGTGAACCCCCAAGGAAAACTACTTCACTCCTATGACGACAAAGCCCGCCGCCGCTCCCCCGACCACCAACACCCATCTCATTCGCTGGGTCGAGAAGATGGCCGAACTCACCCAGCCCGCGCACATCCACTGGGTCACCGGCACGCAGCAAGAGTACGAGATGCTCTGCGACAAGCTGGTCGAGGCCGGCACCTTCTTCCCCCTCGACGATAAGAAGTGGCCCGGCTGTTTCTATGCCCGCTCCACGCCCACCGACGTCGCGCGCATCGAGGAGCGCACCTTCATCTGCTCGCTCTCCAAGGACAACGCCGGCCCCACCAACAACTGGGAAGACCCCGATGTCATGCGCAAGCGGATCAAGCAGCTCTTCACCGGCAGCATGAAGGGCCGCACCATGTACGTCCTGCCCTTCTCCATGGGGCCGGTCGGCTCGCCCATGTCGCAGATCGGCGTCGAACTCACCGACTCCGCCTATGTCGTCGTCAACATGCGCATCATGGCGCGCATCGGCGCCCCCGTCTTCGCCGAGATCGACAAGGGGACCCATCGCGTCATTCCCTGCATGCACACCGTCGGCGCGCCGCTCGAGCCCGGCCAGAAGGACGTCCCCTGGCCTTGTAACGACCTCAAGTACATCGTCCACTATCCGGAGACGCGCGAGATCTGGTCCTACGGCTCCGGCTACGGAGGCAACGCCCTGCTGGGCAAGAAGTGTTTCGCCCTGCGCATCGCATCCAACATCGCACGCGACCAGGGCTGGATGGCCGAACACATGCTCGTCGTTGGCATCGAAACACCGCCCGACGCCAACGGCCGCACCGAGAAGACATATATCGCCGCGGCCTTTCCCTCCGCCTGCGGCAAGACCAACCTCGCCATGCTCATTCCCCCCGCCGGCTTCGACGGCTGGAAGGTCTGGACCGTGGGCGACGACATCGCATGGATCAAGCCCGACGCCAGCGGCCAGTTGCGCGCCATCAACCCCGAGGCGGGATTCTTCGGCGTCGCTCCCGGCACATCCGACAAGACCAATCCCAACGCCATGAAGACGCTGGCCCGCAACAGCATCTTCACCAACGTCGCGCTCACCGTCGGCGCCAACGGCAAGCCCGACGGCGGCATCTGGTGGGAGGGCATGACCGACACTCCGCCCGACCGCCTCATCGACTGGTGCGGCAATCCCTGGACCCCGGCCAACAAAACCCCCGCCGCCCATCCCAACGGCCGCTTCACCACCCCCGCCAGCCAGTGTCCCTCCATCGACCCCGACTGGGAGAACCCCGAGGGCGTCCCCATCTCCGCATTCGTCTTCGGAGGCCGCCGCCCCACCATCATCCCGCTCGTCTTCCAGTCCTTCAATTGGTCGTCCGGCGTCTACATCGGGGCCACCATGGGGTCGGAGACCACCGCCGCCGCGGGCGCGCCCGTGGGCAAGGTGCGCCGAGATCCCATGGCCATGCTCCCCTTCTGCGGATACAACATGGGCGACTACTTCCGCCACTGGATCAACATGCAGCGCAACCTCTCCTACACGCCGCGCATCTTCCAGGTCAACTGGTTCCGCAAGGACGCCAACGGCCACTTCCTCTGGCCCGGATACGGCGAGAACATGCGCGTCCTCAAGTGGGTCGTCGACCGCATCCACGGCCACGCCAACGGAGAGGAGACCGCCATCGGCTGGGTCCCCTTCTTCGAAGACATCAACTGGGAGGGCCTGGACATTCCCCGCGACGAGCTGCGCAAACTCTTCGACCAGCTCCAGCACATCAATCCCGACGCCTGGAAGCGCGAGGTCATGGACCACGAAGAGCTCTTCATCGCCCTCCACGACCACCTCCCCGCCCAGATGGTCTACGAGCGCGAGCTCCTCATCTGCCGCCTGTGACTCCCGTGGGGGAGACTCCGCGCAATGCTAAGGATTGACAAAGTCTGTTATTGGCCTCAGCATCGAAGCAGGAGGTCTCTCTCATGAACGTCTCTCTCACCCCCGAACTCGAACGCTTTGTTGACCGCAAGGTCGGCTCCGGACGCTACAACTCCGCCAGCGAGGTGTTGCGCGAGGCCCTCCGTCTACTCGAAGAGCACGACCAGGCGCGCAGCGCGCAGATCGCCGCCTTCAATCAGGAGCTTGGCCACCGGCTCGCCTCGCTCGACCGCGGAGAGCGGGTCGAGCCAGCCGCGGCGCACCAGCGAATCCTGTCGAAGTCCCGGTCGCGCAGAAAGCTCAGCGCATGAAACAGTTCGTCCTCAGCGTTGCCGCCGAGCTCGATCTCAACGAAATATGGGAGTTCATCGCGCAGGACAGCCTCGATGCCGCGGACCGCTGGATCGGCAAACTCTTCGACGCATTCCACGCGCTGGCCCAGACTCCAGCGATGGGCCATCGGCGCGAAGACCTCACCGCCTACCCGATCCTCTTCTGGCCAGTCGGGGCCTACCTGGTCATCTATCGCGTGCAGGACGTGCAGATAGAGATCGTGGCAGTCACCCAGGGCGCCCGCGACATCCCAACCTTTCTAAGTCAACGCACCCAATAGCCGGCAGAAGCCTCGATCTGCAATCCGCAGTGATATGCTTTCGCAAGCCCATGCAAATCTCTGTCATCCTTGCCCATCCGGACCCGCGCAGCTTCAATCACGCCGTCGCCGGGTACCCCCACGTTTCGCTTCTGAGACGTAGAAGTTTCGGCGGGTGAGTAACGGTCAGATGAGGCCCACCCGTCGCTACATCAGGTCACAACTTTTCAAACCGGAGATACGGCTCCATCTTGTCCTCCAAAGTAGGCATTGAGTTCAGAATCCAATTCTGGTGTTCAATTTTCTTTTGGGCCAGTTCCCCTATCTCGCGGTTCATTCCTTGCATCGAATCACGCGCCTCCTCAAACGTGACGATGTAAAACGAATGTCTTTGAAACTCTTCCAGAAATGGCAACACACCGGATTTCTTTGGGAAGATGAAGCGTGATTCACTAACGGCTTTGATGAATGGGGTATAAAGAGCTTTTTGTTCCGCTGACCCCTTCCAGGTCAAAAATTCCTGGTGGAAGTCGAGTACACACTGAAATATATCGAATCGGCGATTGAACAAGTCGAGTCTGAGTTTCTCTCGACTGATTTGCAACTGACTCCAACTGATAATCGCTACCGCTATCGATACGACGCTTGCAGCAAGAGGTATTGTGATTCTCAAAAGCACATCGGGAGATATTGTCATATTTGCGTCTGCTCCTGTTTCGCCCAAGCGTACCTCAACTACCAGCCGGGTGCCCCCTTCATCGCGCTTTTGTCTCACGCGAATCGGGGTCCCCGCCGCTTTGCGGGTGGGACGAGATGAGTGGGTCTTTGTCCCAACGTCCGCACACCCCATCGCGCAGAATCTCTGCTAAACTGCTTATGTCGGCACTGCGGTCCAGTGCGCCTCTCGGCTCACGGATTGCATCCCACACGCCGGCATCCACTCGGCCACAGTTCGTGGCAGATTGCTCTATCTTGTGGCACTTGGCATCATGAGTGGCTCTTGGCAACAAAGTTCGGGGCGTAGCGCAGTCTGGTAGCGCACCTGGTTCGGGACCAGGGGGTCGGAGGTTCAAATCCTCTCGCCCCGACCATTCCTCTCCATCCTTCAATCCCTATTGAATCCTGCTTCGCTGTCGGCGTGCCCACCGCGCCAACTCAGTTTTCTGCATCTCTCCTTCCATCTCCTGCATCAATAGGAAGTCCGGCAGAACGCGCATTGGGCCCATGATCGCCATCTCCATGCTCCCGAGTAGCCCAGATGCACCCCTCCTCGCCTGCATGGTTGCAACCTCACTTCCACGGGAGAGCATATGCAGCGTAGAGAGTTTCTCAAGGCAGCCGCCGTTGCAGGAGTGGCTGCTGCGGCAACATCGAACCTTCTTGGTCAGGCGCAGACTGAAACGGCGCCCTCCTCTTCAGAGATGCAGTACCGCACCCTGGGCCGCACCGGAGTGAAGGTCTCCGCCATCGGCCTGGGCGGCTACCACGTCGGCATACAGCCCGATCCCGCAGAGAGCATCCGCATGATACGCACCGCCATCGACCGCGGCATCAACTTTATGGACAACAGTTGGGACTACAACAATGGCGCCAGCGAGTCGCGCATGGGCGACGCCCTCAAGGACGGCTACCGCAACAAAGTCTTCCTCATGACCAAGATCGACGGCCGATCCGCCCAGTCCTTCAACACGCAACTCGAGCAGTCCCTCGCCCGCCTCAAGGTGGACACCATCGACCTGATGCAATTTCACGAGATCATTCGCATGGAGGACCCCGACCGCATCTTTGCCGCCGGCGGCGCGCTGGAAGCCGCCCTCGCGGCCCAAAAAGCGGGCAAGATCCGCTACATCGGCTTCACCGGCCACAAGGACCCCGCCATTCACCTGCGCATGTTCGAGATCGCCCAGCAGCACGGCTTCCACTTCGACACCGTGCAGATGCCCATCAATGTGCTCGATGCGCAATTCCGCTCGTTCTCGAAGCAAGTCGTTCCCGTGGCCAACGCCCAGGGAACAGCAGTCCTTGCCATGAAGACCCTGTGCGCCGGCATTCTGCTGAGGAGCACTAACGTCAGCGCCGTCGAGGCGCTGCACTACGCGCTCTCCCAGCCGGTCGCTGTCGTCATCGCCGGCATGGACACCGAGAAGATCATGGAGCAGGCCTTCACCGCGATGCGAACCTTCAAGCCGCTGACCGAATCCGAGACAGCCTCGCTCCTGGCCCGCACCCGCGACGCCGCCCTCAGCGGCCAGTTCGAGCCCTTCAAGACCACCGCGCGTTTCGACGGCTCGTCCCGCAATCCGGACTGGCTCGGTTAGTTGTGTAGCTGACGTTCGCAGGAGTCGCTCAGAACCGCTTGATCTCGATCCCATGCTTGCGCAGCGCGTAGCCCATCTGCCGCGGCGTCAGGCCAAGCAGCCGGGCCGCCTTGGCCTGCACCCATCCGGCCCGTTCCATGGCATCCACCAGCCGCTCCCGCTCGCTGAAGCCGCCTTCGCCCGCGCCCTCCGCGGCGGCCACGCCCTCCGTCTCCGCAAAGCCCGGCCCAGCGGCGACCTGTTCAGCTCCATTCGGCTCCGAAGCAGGAAACACCATCGCGCCTTTGCCCGAAGAGCGCGCCTTGCCCATCGGCTTCCCCATCGCCGTCGGACCGCTCCTGCTGCTCAGGTCGAAGTCCTCCGCCTGCAACACCGGGTTCTTGGTCAGAGCCGCCGTGCGCCGCACGCAGCTCTCCAGCTCGCGCACATTGCCCGGAAAGTCGCACGCGCTCAGCACATCCATGGCGCGCGGCGAAATGCTCAGGCTGACCCCATGCTCCTTGTTGAAGCGCTTCAGAAACTCACGCGCCAGCAGCGGAATGTCTTCCCGCCGCTCGCGCAGCGCGGGCAGAAAGACCGGCACCACGCTGATGCGGTAGTAAAGGTCGGAGCGGAAGTCGCCGGCAATCACCGCCGCCTCCAGGTTCCGGTTGGTCGCCGTCACCAGCCGNNAGCACGCGCAGCAACTTGGCCTGGAAGGTGGTCGAAATCTCGCCAATCTCATCCAGAAACAGCGTCCCGCCGTCGGCCATCTCGAAGCGCCCCTTGCGCATTCCAATCGCGCCGGTGAACGCCCCCTTGTCGTGGCCGAAGAGTTCCGACTCCAACACCGACTCCGATAGCGCCGCGCAGTTCAACCGGATATACGGCTGCTCCTTGCGCGGAGAGTACTCATGGATCGCGCGCGCAAATAGCTCCTTGCCTGTGCCCGACTCGCCGCACAGCAGCACCGGCAGATTGCATCGCGCCACCAGTTGCACCTTCTCCGTCACCTCGCGGATCGCCGCGCTCACTCCAATGATCCACGAGATCCCCTCATGCTTCGCCGGGTTCCGCTCTTCCAGCTCCTGCTCCAGCCGGTTGCGTTCGGCCATCAACCGCTCGCGGTCGCGCTCCACCATCGTCTGCAGCGCCACCGTCTGGCCCACCAGGTTGGCAATCATCGTCAGGTAGCGCACGTCTTCGTCGAGTGTGCCGGGAGAAGACTGGCTGCCGACGCGCTCGATCGTGATCGTCCCAACGGTGCGGTTCTCACCCTTGATCGGCACCCCCACAAACGACCGCACCGCCGCCGCACCCTCGGCCTTCAGCTCGCTCCACTCCGCGAACAGCGGGCTCCGCGCCACATCGCGCACCACCAGCGGCATCCCGGAGACCACAATCTGCCCCACGGCCTGCTCCGGCAGCCGTTCAAAGTGTTCTCTCGCCTCGGCCTCGTTCCATCCCGCGCCCACCACGGTCGTCGTCAGGTCCTCTTCGTCCAGCAGCGCGATCAGCCCGCCGCTCATGTCCATAAAACTGTGCAGCAGGTTCACCACGCCAGCCAGCGCCGTCTCCAGCCGCGCCGGCCGCGTCAGCACCTTCGATATCTCATAGATGCCCATCAACGCCGCGTGCGTGCGCACCGACGCCGGCTCAATCGCACTGGCTCGCGTGGTGGACTCGGTTTCGTTCAACACATGCCCCTTCTCTCGATTCACGCGCAAGACAAAATTGAGCCAATCCACTGGAGGAACTCCAGCAGAACAGACTCGCTCATCCATAGTGTAGTGCGTCAAGCGGGTGCCAACTACTTCCCTTTGCGCCCAGCCTCCGACATCTTGTAGACCTCGCTGCCTGCCATCAGGAATCCGCCGACCCCATAGTTGTAGCTCGCCGCAGGCTTGAACGCCGTCGGCTCCGCCCCGGTCTGCTGAATGTCTCCCAGCCGCCCGTCCGCGTAGATGTGCTTCAGCATTCCGTCCCACGCCTTCGTCACCACCGGCCCATACACCGCGCGGTCCAGAATCCCGTTGTTGATCCCCCATGCCATGCCGAACGTAATCAACGACGACCCCGACAACTCCGGCTGGTCGTAGTCCGCCGGGTCCAGCAGCCCCGCGCGCCACAGCCCGTCCGGCCCCTGGATCTTGGCCAGCGCCGAGGCCATCTCCTTCAACTGCGTCTCGTACTTCGCCCGCGCCGGATCGTCCTTCGGCAGGTACTCCAGCGTCCGCGCCAGCCCACCCATCACCCATCCTTCGCCGCGCGACCAGAACAGCTTCTGCCCGTTCTTCTCCGTCTTCGCGATATACGACGCATCGCGCGAGTAGAGGTGCGCCTGCTGGTCGTACAGCAACTGCGATGTCTTGGCCCACTCCTCGTCCAGATAGCCGATGTACTTCTTGTCGCCGGTCGCCGCATACATCCGAGCCCACACCGGCGGCGCCATGAACAGCGCGTCGCACCACCACCACGCGATCCTCCGCTGCGTTCCCATCTCCACGCGCGGCGCCCCCAGAATCCCGTCCAGCGCGGCCTGGATCGTCGCAATCTGCTCCGGCTTTTTGTCCTTTAAATAAAGCTCCAGGTACATCTGCGCGATGCTCTGGTCGTCGCCGCTGGGCATCTGCGTCGAACGCAGCCCCCAGTTGTAGCTCTTGCCCACTTGCTCCATCGCGTCGCGGTACCTCGGCTCGTTCAGCGCGTCCGCCGCGGCCATATACCCCGCGTACAGCACGCTCCAGGTCCATATCCGCCCGTCCATATTGCGCGCGCGGTCCACCACCGAGAAGTACTGCTGCGACCCGGCAAGCTCCGAATCCGCCACCTTGCGCATCGCCGCGCCCACCGCCTCGGGGGTAATCGCCGGCGACAGGTCTCTGTCCAGCGGCCCGCCATCGTCCGGCGAGGAGCCGAACCCGCGCGAGTTGTCCCTCGCAATCCCCGCCAGGCGCATCGCCTCCGTATTCGGCGGGGCCACCGGAGTGTCCGTCAACTGCGACGGAAACTGCTGCGCACCCGTCTGCGGAGTCTGCTGCGCAGCCGTTGGCGCAGTCTGCGGCGAGGCCGTTGGCGCAGTCTGCGGTGTTGCAACCTGTGCTGCCTGAGGCGTTGCTGCCTGCTGCGCCCATGCCCCGTGCTGAATTGTCCCCAACAAACAGACGCCCGCCGCCATGGCAAGCAACCTCGTCTTCCGCCCAACTACCATCGCACAACCTCGCTCTTTAACCCTTGAAAGAGAATGACAATAAATGACACCGATGAAAGCCGGTGCCGCGAAACCACCCCTGCCTCCGGCAACAGGATCATACCCGAACCACCAACCGATAGTTAACTCTGCCAGAGCAAACAAATCGGAAGGGCACGGGTTCACCCGTGCCGATAAGACTGCCTATTTTGAGAAGTGCCTACTCCTCGCGCAGCACCTCCAGCGGCTTCTGCTCCAATATCCTGTAGCTCGCCATCCAGCCCGTCGCCACGGTCAGCGCCGCCACTCCCGCCAGAGCGCTGAAGTTCAACAGCAACTGCGCCTGGTACGCCACATTCATCTGGTGCAGTATCGTCCGCGTTATCAAATTGGCAAAGCCGATCCCCACCACGCCCGCAACCAGTCCCAGTACCGCAAACTCAATGGAAAAGATCGCCGCAATCCGTCCCCGCGTCGCGCCCAGCGTCTTCAGCACCACCACCTCGCGGATGCGCCGGTACTTCGTCCCCGCAATCGACGACGCCAGGATCACCACGCCCGCGAAGATCGAGAACGCCGCCAGGAACTGGATCACGTACGTAATCTGGATCACCACCGCGCGCACCGTCTCCATCGCCTGCGCCACGTTGATCACCGTCACTGTGGGATACGCCGCGTACAGCGCGCGCTGCAACTCGCCCACGCGCTCCGGCGTCACATGCACGCCGCCCGACCACACCACCGGCAGCCCGTCCAGCGCCGCCTTCGGCAGCGTGAACTGCGCGCGTCCGAAGAGGTGCCGCCCATCGTCTTTGGTCAACGCCACCACGGTCGCCGCAATCTGCTGGTCTTCGACCGCAAACGTGATCGTCGATCCCAGCTTCACGCCCAGCCAGTCCGCCTCCTGCTGCGAGATCGCCAGCTCCGGCCCGCGTTCGCCCGCCTTCCACCACTCGCCCGAGACCACCTTCGTCCCCACCGGCACAGACTCGGCCCAGGTCAGATTGACCGAACGCGGCATCCGTCGCCG
>PLOU01000202.1 GCA_003142235.1 Granulicella sp. | reverse complement strand
GCTCGATGCCGCCCACATAGGTTTCATCCACCTCGACGGACCCGCGCAGGCAATCCCGCCCTGGCCGCACCATGGCGGTGCGCAACTTCTGTAAGAGGGTCCGCGCGGTTTGATAACTTCCCAGCCCCAGCAGTCGCTGTAGGCCGAGCGCACTGACTCCATGCTTCTGGTTGGTCATGTACCAGGCTGCGGCAAACCATTCCTGAAGCGAAATCCGGCTGCGGTCGAAGATCGTCCCAGCCGTGACAGAGACTTTACGACCGCAAGCAGAGCAAGACCAGCGCCCATCTGCTGTTCGCCAACCCTTTGCGCCCTCGCACTTTGGGCAGCGAACACCGGTTGGCCATCGCAACTGCTCCAGATACGCGGCGCAAGACGGCTCATCAGCAAACCAGTAACAAAACTCCTGCCAGGTTCCTGGATACGGCGGGTAAATTTCCCGAGTTGGCGGATCAGCAACCACTACCTGTAGAGTGTACTGTACTTAGGCAGCTACCCCACTCCCGCGAATTTGGCCGTAAATCCGCATGTCAAGCCCCTCAGCCCCTCAAAAATCTCCTAAACTAAACATTCGCAATCCCTTAGCCAACAAAAATAGTTGGCATAGTAGTTTCCTTCCAACCCGTATAATTAAAACAGTACAGATATTGAAGTGGCGCGATCAGCAGCAGATTGTTTTGCGTTTGCGCTGAGGAACTTGCTGGATAGGGCAAATGTGAAGGTTGGAAGTCTCTACATCCAAAGGGTTATAGGAAAATCACGGTTTGCCGATTAGCTTATCGGAAGCTCCATACTGGACGGTGGAGTGGAGACGAAGAAGCCAAATTCCAGAGTTCAGGATAGGAAGCAGTCGCAATGTGTATGATGGAAGCATCCTACGGGATGCCCCAGACATCTTAAACTGCACAAGGTATGGCACTTTAGTGATATACCTTCGTCTAACAGAAGTGGGCCTGTACCCGCACTGTACAAACCAACGGAATCTGTTTCTACCGGGGAACAGTACAGCAGCAAAGGCAGGTCGGAAGTACCGCTAGCCCTTGGCGAGAAGGGACAAGTCATATGACTCAGGCAACCGCAAATAAGGTCGCAACCCTCACGAAAAACACGGTGCGATATATGACACGTGTGAAGACAAAGGACAATGCGCCGTTCGCCACGTCGGTAGCAAAATACTATCCTGCACTGAAGAAGCTTGCCGCAAAGTAAACAACGCGTCTATCGGCTTTCAGCCGCTTTCATCGAAAAAGCCCACGATGTGGGCATCAATGTGGTGTGGCCGGGTATTGAACCCGTCCAAAGGGCTACCTGTATAGACATCAATCTCTTGATGTCTGCAGAGCAGCAGCCCTATATGGAATGCTTTGGCCTCGAGTTGTATCCCTCACTTGCGGCCAAAGCTGCCTATATCTTCTATCACTTGGCTTCGGGACACGTCTTCAGCAACGGAAACAAGCGCACCGCCGCGATCTGTCTGGATCAGTTTCTCTTGGCAAATTCGTATTATCTGACACTCTCCAATGATCAAGTACATGACCTTGCTCAATCGGTAGCATCTGCAGGTGAACGGGGAGATAAGTTTGCTGACATGCTGCCGAAGATCACAGCCCAAATTAAGGCGAACATAATCCCTCTAAGCGCGTTCAGAAAGATAAATATGCAGTCCTACCGATCACTGCACCGTACGAAGCACGCCATTAGAAACTATTACGTCAACAGGCCCGATTATTCATTGGCTCAGAATTCGTGATGGCCGGGTGCCGGATGCCCCACGTCTCGCTTTTGAGATGTGGGACTCTCGCCACTTCCCCGAGCCGTCATTCTGGCCGCAGGCCAGAATCTCCGTATTCGTCACGCACCCGCGTTACACTCGATGCGTGGCACGAACGTCCCCATCGCATCCGCCAAACCTCGCCGCATGACCCTCCCGCGCATCCACATCGGGCGGCCGCAATGTCTTGCCGCGCTTCTTCTGCTGGCCTTCCTCGCCCAGTGTCTCTGGGTGGTCGGCCACCAGCAGCTCTCCACCGCCGACGATCGCTTCGCCCGCTGCGGCCGCGAGATGTGGGAGCGTCCCTCGCCCCTCGCCGGGACCTTCACCACCTGCGGCAACCTCAACGGCGACGGCACATTCGCCTATCGCGTGGCCGGCCTTCCGCTCACCCTCAAGCGCCTCGCCCTGCTCGCGGTCGATCATCTTCGCGCCCCCGCCAATCGCCTCTACTCCGGCGATTCGCTGAACGGCACCACATGGGAGTCGCGCCACCAGCTCGCGTTCGTCCTCGTTCTCATCCATCTGCCGTTTGTCTTCTTCGCGCTGTTGCTGGGCGGTGGCCTGTGGTGGGTCACGCGCCGTCTCTACGGCAACGAGGGCGGTTTCTTCGCGCTCGGCCTCTACTGTTTCTGCCCCGCCGTCGTCCGCATGTCCGTGACTCCGAACAACGACCTACTCGCCATGTGGGGACTCTACGGCCTCGTCTACACCGCCATCGGCGTCGCCCACGCCATGCAGGGTCCGCGCCGCCGGTGGCGTCCGCGTATCCTGCTTCTCGCCATTGCGCTGGGCCTCACCGCGGCCGCACATCTTCTGGCCGCAATCTTTGGCTTCATCGCCGCCCTGGTCTTCATGCTCTACCTCGCGGAGCGGCGGCGCAGCTACGTCTTTCAGGTTCTCCTCATCTCCACCATCGGAGCGCTTGCCATTCTCTTCGCGTTCTTCGGATTCCACCCCGCCGCCTTCAGCTATGTCTTTACCGGAGGCGCGGCCCGCTTCTGGTTCTCTCTCGCGGGCATTCGCAGCTTCGTTCTCAACCGCGGTTTCGCCGGCAGCCTGGCGAACCTCCCCATCCTCACCGCGTTCGCCGTTGCCACGCTTCTCTATTGCGCTGTGCGCCGCAGCCGCTACTTCGGCAACACCGCACCTCTTCTGGTTGTGCTCGCGCTCGCGCCCCTCATCACCACCCAGACCGTCAGCGCGCCCTGGCTCTGGGCGCTGCCGTTTTTCTTCACCTTCATTGGAGGGGTCTTCGCCGACGCGCTGGAAACCCGCACTCGCAAGCTCTTCCTCCTGCTCACCGGCGCGATTCTCGCAGCGCAAGCAATGGAGTGTCTCCTCGCCCTGCCCCTGATTGCGCGCTAGGGGATCTCTGAATATGTCCCCGTATTGAAGGGGTGGGACTTTAGTCCCGCCGCAAGCGGCCGATTTCCAATGCGGCTTTAGCCGCCGAGGGAATCTCGAACACTTATGCATACCTTCTCTAAGGCTGGCTCGCCTTCTTTGCTGGCGGTGTTGCTGTCTTCTTCGCTGGCGTAGACGCCGACTTTTTCACCGGGGCCTCCGCCGCAACCTTTGCCTCCAGCTCATCGATGGTCTGGTAGAGCAGCGAAACGTCCGTCACATGCACCCATTCGTGCTGCGTGCATACGACGATCAACGGCGTGAACTGAAGTCCCAGCCTCTCGCCCAGCGCCCTGTCCGCCTCCACTTCCTTCTTGAACTGCCCCGTCGGGTCGGGCACGAACGGCATCTGCAGCTTGTGCGACAGGAAGAACCGCCGCGTTAAGGTCTGCAGGTCGTCCTTGTTCTCGATGCTGATCTGCGCCGCGAACACCGCGCCGCGATACTCGTCCGCCGTCTTCGGCGATACCTTGTCCTGCAGATAGCGCGCCCAGATCATCGCATCCAGGCTCCACATGTGATACTGCAAGGGGAAGTCGTGCAGCATCAGCGGGATGTTGTAATGCTCCGCCGCGGCATGAACGATGGGGAACGCGTGCGCGCACGCCGGACACTCCATGTCCGACAGCTCGAAGATCGCGATCTTCGCCCCCGCCGGAGGCTTCAGCATCGACGTGTCCTTGAACGTCTCGCCCGTTCCCGCGGGCGCGGACCGCTGCGCCATCAGTGGTGCCGTCAGGGGCGCAGCAGCGAAGGGCAGAGTCATCGCAACGGCAGCGGCGACAACCACGGAACGAAGGCGCTTCATCTCAGTCATTCGAAAAAATCCTCACCTTCAATCCTATCGCAATCGCGCACCGGGTCCTACCGCAATCCCGCGCCGCGCACATCGCGCACATCGCGCCGCGCTCCTCGCAAGCTCGTACAATGAATCTGCCCGGGCAGCCCCGAGGCACGGAGACTTGCAATGAGCATCGCAGAAAAAATCGGCGCAGACATCATCGCCGCCATGAAGGCCCACCAGGAGCATCGCCTCACCACCCTGCGCATGGTCAAGTCCGCGCTGCGCTCCAAGGAGATCGACAAGCGCCAGCCCCTCACCGACGCCGAGCAGACTGCCGTCCTTTCGACGCTGCTGAAACAGCGTCGAGAATCTGTCGACAGCTTCACCAAGGGCAATCGTCCCGAGCTCGCCGCCAGGGAGCAGGCCGAGATCGCCATGATCGAGCTCTACATGCCCCAGGCCGCCAGCGAAGACGTACTCCGCGACCTCGTCCAGCAAGCCGTCGCGCAGCTCGCCGCAAGCTCCGGCGTCAAGCCCACCCCGCGCGAGATGGGCGCCGTCATGAAGCTCGCGCAGCAACAGGTCCTCGCCACCGGCCTGCGCGCCGACGGCAAGCTCCTCTCCGAACTCGTCAAATCCGAACTGGCAAAGTAAAAAATAGACCGGAACCAACCGCGGATGAACGCGGATTTGAACGGATAAAACAAGGCCTTCTTTGAAATCGCTGCAACTGTTCTTCTTTTGAAATCTGCAATCGTCTTGTTTTGAAGGGGCGGGACTTTAGTCCCGCCGTAAGTGCCGACGAATCGATGGGGGCTTTAGCCCCTGAGGGAATCTCGAATCGTTGTGCAGCCTTCCCCTTTGTCTTTAATCCAATCCGCGTTCATTCGCGGTCAGTCGTTCTCCTGTAATCTCCCCTGCCGCGCGGCTCCATTACAATAGACCCATGATCCTCAAGACGCGTCTCTTCACCCCCGGCCCAACGCCCCTGCTTCCTGCCGCCCAGTTCGCCATGGCCGCGGCCGACATTCACCACCGCACCGCGGAGTTCCGCGCCATCTACAGCCGCGTCCTCGCGCAACTGAAGGACTTCGTCGGCACCAAAAACGACGTCATCGTCCTCTCCAGTTCAGGCACCGGCGCAATGGAGGCCTCCGTCTCCAATCTCACCTCGCCCGGCGACCGCGTCCTCGTCCTCAGCGCCGGCAAGTTCGGCGAGCGATGGGCCGGCCTCGCCAAGGCTTTCGGCTGCCAGGTCGATCTCGTCTCCGCGCCCTACGGCGAAACCTTCTCGCTCGATGCCGTCAAGGCCGCGCTGCGGCTCGAAACCCGTGTCGTCTTCATGCAGGCCACCGAAACCTCCACCGGCGCGCGCCACTGCCTCGGCGCAGTCGCCAAGCTCCTTAAGGAGGCCAACTCCGAAGCCCTGCTCGTCGTCGACGCCATCACCGGCCTCGGCACCACACACATCGACATGGACAAGCTCGGCATCGACGTCCTCATCGGCGGATCGCAGAAGGCCGTCATGATTCCTCCCGGCCTCAGCTATCTCGCCATCAGCCAGCGCGCATGGGACCGCATGGAGTCCAGCTACAACCCGCGCTACTACTTCGACCTGCGCAAGGAGCGCAAGAGCGCCAAGCTCGGCGAGAGCGCATACACCCCCGCCGTTGCGCTCATCGCCGCCCTCGGCGC
>PLOU01000180.1 GCA_003142235.1 Granulicella sp. | reverse complement strand
GTCTACACTCCCTCGCGCCGCGACTCCGAAGATCTCGCCGCCGGTCTTAATCGCAACTTCCCCGCCGCCGCCTATCACGCCGGCCTCGACGCCAGCGTCCGCGAGCGCGTGCAGCGCGACTTCCAGTCCGGCAAGCTCGAAGTCGTCGTCGCCACCATCGCCTTCGGAATGGGAATCGACAAGGCCGACGTTCGCACCATCGTCCACACCGCGCTCCCCGCATCCGTCGAAGCCTTCTATCAGGAGATCGGCCGCGCCGGCCGCGATGGTCTGCCCAGCCGCTCCATCCTCCTGCACAGCTACGCCGACCGCAAGATTCACGAGTCCTTTCTGGAGCGGGACTATCCGCCTGCCTCCGATCTCGCCCGTGTCGCCGCCGTCCTCACCAGCGAGTTCCTCATGCCCGGCCCACTCGCCCAGCGTCTCAAGATGGACCTCGACAGCTTCACCAAAGCCATCGAAAAGCTCATCGCCCACGGCGCTGCCTCCATCGACTTCGCCGGCAACGTACGCCGTGCTGAGTCCAACCTCGCATCGCCCAAATCCTGGCGCGCCGCCTACGAAGCCCAGGTCGCCTTCCGCCGCTCCCAGATCGACCGCATGGTCGCCTTCGCCGAAACCCAGCACTGCCGCATGACCGCCATCATCCGCCACTTCGGCGATACCGCCGACGCCCACCGTCCCTGCGGCATCTGCGACGTCTGCTCCCCCGCCACCGCCGCCGCGCAGACCTACCGCCCGCCCACGCCGGAAGACCTCCGCCAGCTCATGTACATCCTGCAAGAGCTGGACGACCGCTCCCGCTCCACCGGCAAGCTCTTCTCCGCACTCTCCGAAGGCGCTCTTCGCGGCACTCCTGCGGGCAAGGATCGCAAGGCCTTCGACACACTCCTCGACGCCCTCACCCGCGCCGGTCTCATCGTCCTCACCGCAGAGTCCTTCACCAACGCCGAAGGAAACCTCATCCCCTACAAAAAAGTCTCTCTCACCTACGAAGGCCGCGAGGCCGTCTCTACCGGCAATATCCACGCACCCGATATCCTGCTCCCAGACACCGACGAACCCGGCGCGCCTGCCACGAAGTCTAAGAAGTCGAAGTCCAGCAAAGTCCCACGCAAGACCGCAGAGCGCGACCAGACGACCGCGGCCTTCACTCCAGCGCAGCAACAGCTCGACGGCAAGCTCCGCGCATGGCGCAAGTCCGAAGCCGCCAAGACAGGCAAGCCCGCCTTCATCGTCTTCGGCGACGCTGTCCTCCGCAACCTCGTCCTCGCCAATCCGCAGACGATCTCCGATCTCCTCACCGTCTCCGGCATAGGCCCCGAGAAAGCCGACCGATTCGGCGCGGCAATCATCGCCATCTGCCGCGCAGCAATTTCCACTGAACCAACCTCATCACACCTCAATAATCAACCGTCATCCCGACCGGAGCGCAGCGGAGTGGAGGGACCCCCGCATCTTTCCCGCAGCGCCAACGCACTCGGCGAGAAGACAGAAATCTTCCACCGCACTCGCACCACCGCACCCCCCGACCCCGCCGCCGAACTCACCCCAGCCCAGCAACTCCTCGACGCCAATCTCCGCGCATGGCGCAAGTCCGAAGCCGAGCGCATCGGCCTTCCCCAGTTCTTCGTCCTCGGCTCCTCCGCGCTGCGCAGCATCGTCCTGCTGCGTCCCAAGTCTCTCGTTCAGCTTCAATCCATCTCCGGCATCGGCCCTGAAAAAGCCGAAAAGTTCGGCTCTGCAATCCTCGCCCTCTGTAGTGCATAGCTCTCGCCTGTCCCGCCAAGCTGCTAAACTGAAGATTCGCAGCACTCCGCGCGCGCCCAGTCCCCGCGCATCTAAATATCTGCGACACACGAAGGAGAACGACATGGCAGACCCAACCTCGAACGGCACTCCATCCTTCAGCGAACCCGCGCTCCGCCTCAAGCTCGGCCTCGCCGAGATGCTCAAGGGCGGCGTCATCATGGACGTGATGAACGTCGAGCAGGCCCGCATCGCCGAAGAAGCCGGAGCCATCTCCGTCATGGCGCTGGAGCGCGTCCCCGCCATGATCCGCGCCGAAGGCGGCGTCGCCCGCATGGCCAACCCCAAGCTCATCCGAGAGATTATGGCCGCCGTCACCATCCCCGTCATGGCCAAGGCCCGCATCGGCCACTTCGCCGAAGCGCAGATCCTCCAGCACCTCGGCGTGGACTTCATCGACGAGTCCGAAGTCCTCACCCCCGCCGACGAGACCTACCACATCGACAAGCACGCCTTCACCACGCCCTTCGTCTGCGGCGCGCGCAACCTGGGCGAAGCCCTCCGCCGCATCGCCGAGGGAGCAGCCATGATCCGCACCAAGGGCGAACCCGGCACCGGCGACGTCGTCCACGCCGTCCAGCACATGCGTCAGATCGTGCGCGAGATCAAGGCCCTCACCGTGCTCGACGATCAGGAACTCTACAACGCCGCCAAGGTCCACGGCGCGCCCTACGAACTCGTCCGCATGGTCGCCAAGTCAGGCTCGCTCCCCGTCCCCAACTTCTCCGCCGGCGGCATCGCCACTCCCGCCGATGCAGCCCTCATGATGCAGCTCGGCGCAGAATCCATCTTCGTCGGCTCGGGCATCTTCATGAAGGAGCGCGCCACTCCGCTCGATGTCGCCCTCTGGAGTAAGGATGACGCCGCCGTCGGCCTTTGCACCGCAAAAGATGTCGGCACCCCGCGCAATCCCGATGAGCGCGCCGAAGCCGTCTCCCGCGCCAAGGCCATCGTCATTGCCACGACACACTTTAACGACGCGAAGATCGTAGCCGACGCCGCCGAAACCGTCACCGGCAGCATGAAGGGCCTCGCCGCCGCCGCCATCGAAGAAAAAGACCTAATGCAGACCCGCGGCTGGTAACCATTGCATGGAGCAGTCGCGCTCCGCGCAAAACCTTAAACAACAGCTACAAAGTCTGGGTGCCCCATTCATCGCGCACTTTGCGATGGGTGGGATGTATGATGCCCGTACCGAGAGCCTTTGCTTGTTTCGTTTGTCATTCCGCAGCGAAGCGAAGGAATCTGCTGTTCACTTCACAACATCGCAGGCTCCGAAGTAGAATTGGGAGCAATTAAAAGGTGCCTCGATGAAGCGTCTTTCCCTACTCCTGGTTCTTTTTCTCTGCCTCGCCCGAATCACATCCGCGCAGACTCAAGCGACTTCATCGTCACATGCCATCGCCTTCGTCCAGAGCTTCTACGACTGGTACCTCCCCATCGTGACCGACGATAGCCTGAAGGAAAGGGCAACCGACATTGTAATCAAACGCAGGCCTGAACTCTTTGATCGGCCTCTGCTTCGTGCCTTGCAGATTGATGCCGCTGCACAAGCCAAGGCTGATCTCATTCCTGCGATCGACGGCCTCGATGGAGACCCTTTTGTGGATACAAATGGAGATCCCGCACCGCACTTCAAAGCCATTCGATCTACTGGCTCACTTGTAACGGTTGTCGGTTACGATGAGCAGATCACAAAACCACTCACATCTCTAACCGTCGAAGTCCGGTGCAAACCAAATAGCTGTGTCATAGTGAATATTCACTATCCAGCTCGCAACGGCCTCAAGAAATCCGATCTTCTCTCAATCCTCCACCTCCTGCACCCTCATGCAAAGTTCACGCCATAAGGCATCCGTGCCGGAGATGCCTCACGCCCGCTTCCGCTTCGCCTGCAACTCCTGCAACATCCCCTGCCGCAGCACTGCATTCAGCCGCGACTGATACCCCGCCTCACCCTGCGAGCGCAGCCACGCCAGAATGTCCGCGTCGATCCGCAGCGTCACCTGCTTCTTCACCGGCCTGTAGAACGGATTCCGCACCGCGTTCTGCCAGAACTTCTCCGTCGCCTCCGGTATATCCGAATAGTCGATCTCGCTGTCTGGCCGCTCGGCAAGCCGGTCGAGTTCTCGTTTCCGTTCCTCGCTTATTCTGGATTCACCCCAGGCTCTTCTAACAATTTTGCCCATATCGTCTTCGCTCCCTTCGATCGGCTCGCCGCGCCGATATGATTCGGATCACCTCATCCTGACCCTCGTTATCTACCGTGTGGGCAACATACAAGATCGCAATCCTGGATGCCCTGCCGATCGCCTGCCATCGTAGTTCGCCGTCTACTATGCGGTCCTGTTCGACCACTGCATCAGGATCATAAAAGACCTCGATGGCATCGTCGAAGTCGATCCCATGCTTCCGCAGATTGCTCTCGGCCTTCGTCTCGTCCCACTCGAATCGAATCATGCCTGCCACAATTGTAACTCATTTTTGTAACTACAAAAAGAAATTTCGCCTGTTGAAGCACTCTGTCTCTCGTCCTCTCACTTTTCAAACCAAGTAAAATTAGTCCCATCATGCCCATCCGTCTCCGTCCGCATCGTCTCGCCCTGCTCCTCGTTCTCGTCCTCTGCCTTCCCATCGCCGCTCGCGCCGACGATGCCTCCCGCCGCGCCAAGGCGGCCCAGTTGGTCGAGCTGCTGCACACCGAGCGCATGCTGCAGCAAAACTCCGCCACCATCATGAAGCAGGTCTCCGACGCGGCGGATAAGGCGATCGGCCCCAACCTCACGCCGCAGGACAAGGCCCGCCTCGCCAGCTTTGAGAACAAAGTCTCTCAGTTGATCGACGCGCAGTTGGACTGGAAGGCGCTGGGGCCCGCAATCATCGACATCTACGCTCAAACCTTCACCGAGCCGGAACTGGACGCCATCGTCGCCTTCTACAAGACCCCTGCGGGAATCGCCCTGCTCGACAAGATGCCGCGGATCAACGACCAGATCGAGCAGCTTGCCCACTCCCGTCTGGTCATCCTTCAACCGCAGATCAGTCAAGCATTCGACGACTTCCGCAAGAGTCAGGCCCCGCCCGCGCCCGCTGCCGCACCCGCTCCGTCCGCGAGCAAGCCCTCCGCGAGTTCCCCAAAGTGACCGCAGCCGCGCCCAAGTCTCCGCTCATCGGCGTCCTTGCCCTGCAAGGCGCCTACGACGCACACGTCCGCGCGCTCACCACCCTCGGCGCAACCCCGCGTCTCATCCGCGTCCCAGCTGAACTCGATGCCCTCGACGGCCTCATCCTGCCTGGCGGCGAATCCACCACCATGCTCCGCTTCCTCGACCGCAACGGCTTCTTCGAGATCCTCCAGAGCTACGTCAAGTCCACGCCCACCTTCGGCACCTGTGCCGGAGCCATCCTTCTGGCCGCGCACGTCGAAGCCCCCGCCCAGCGTTCGCTCGCCGCGCTCGACATCACCGTCCAGCGCAACGCCTACGGCCGCCAGATCGACTCCTCCATCCTCACCGCGCCCACCGCGCTCCCCGGCCCGCCGCTGGAGATGGTCTTCATCCGCGCCCCGCGCATCACCCGCACCGGCCCCTCCGTCGAAACCCTCGCCACCCGCGACGGCTTCCCCACGCTCGTCCGCTCCGGCCACATCCTCGCCGCCACCTTCCACCCCGAGCTCTCCGCCGACCACCGCGTCCACCAGCTCTTCCTCACCCTCGTCCGTCAGCACCACGCAGACTTCGCGCATAAATCGCACTAAAAGGATTGCCCGCGCCGTTACGCATCGGGAACGATGAGTCCCTTCGCGTCGCCCAGCCACACCGCCAGCGCAACCAGCTCGGCGCACAGCACCCACTCCAGCGCGATCCCGAAGACACTTCGTCCTGCCGCGCTCATCGCCACCGCCACCATGGCAATCACCAGCACCGCCATGCTGATCCGCATCGCCATCAACCCATACCGGGCAGGCCTCGCCGCAAACGTCCTGCGCTGCGGCAGCTGCCCAGCCACGCGCGCCGCAAACTCCGCGGGAATCCTCACCTCGGGCACCCGTTCCAGCTCCCGCACTACGCGCTCTTCCAATGCATCCATTCCATCCCTCATCCGTTGCTCGTGCATCGCGCCTCCTCTACCGGCGTTCGGTCTCCCTCGCTGCGCCGCGCCGCAATCCCCTCGCGCAGCTTCTTGCGTCCCCGGTGCAGATGCGTCCGCACAGTCCCGATGGGCAGCCCCAGCGCCAGCGCAATCTGCTCATACGTCCGTTCTTCCTGATGATAGAGCACCAGCACCGCGCGCTCCACCTGGCTCAGCCGTTGCATCTGCTCCTCCACCGCCAACTGGAACTCGCGCTCTTCCATCTGCTCTTCCGCGTTGCGTCCGGGATGCGGCAGCCGCTCCTCCCATCCGCTCGTCTCATCCGAAATCGACACCAGCGACTGCGCCTCCCGCCGCCGCCGCTTCCACTCATCCTGCGCCACATTCACCGCAATGCGGTACAGATACGTCGTCACCAGCGCCTCTCCGCGAAAGCTGGGCAGCGCGCGATACAGCCGCAGAAACACATCCTGCGCCAGATCGTCCAGGTGCTCGCGGCTTCCCGTCAATCGCAGCAGCGTGCGGAACACCATCGCCTGATGCTCGCGCACAATCTCTTCGAAGCTGAAGTCGGATGCCAAGCAGGGTTAGACCTCGCGCCGCAGTGAAAGTTTCACCCGCCGCAGTGAAACTCTGCGCCGCCCCGCCAGTCTAACGCGTGCAGGTAAGGGAGGAAATCGTTATGGGACCATTTGGAAGCCCGTTCATCGTGCCGCTGGGAGCGTTCTTGGTGGCGATCGTCGCAATCGTCTCGGGAATCGTAGGACAGGCCCACGCGCGCCGCCTTAAGGCCGAGCAACGTATGGCCATGGTGCAACGCGGCATGACCGCCGAACAGATTGATCTCGTGCTGCGCTCCACCAGGGACGACGGAGGAGAGATCAAGACCAGGGACCCCCTGCGCAGCCTCGCCAACGCCCGCCGCACTGGCGTCATTCTGGTCTCCATCGGCGTTGGCATCATCCTCTTCGGCACTCTGCTGGCCGCGATCGAGCGCGACCGGGAAACCCTCGTCGTCTCTGCCTGCGGCCTTATCCCCCTGGCCATCGGCATCGGCTTCTTCGTCGACTACCACCTGCAGAAGCGCGAACTCGCCCGCTTCGGCCTCGAAGTCGCCGCCGACCCGCCCCCCAACAACCCACCCAGATAGGAATCTCTCAATCAATCCACGCTTTGAAAGGGACGGGCTTCAGCCCGTCCGTTAGTGCCGAGAATCAATGGGGCTTTAGCCCCTGAGGGAAAGTCAAAAATCTGTTCAGACATTCCCTCGCTCCTGCGTCTCATAAATAAGCGCCGTCCAGCCGCCCCAGCGAATCCAACGCATTAATCCCTCCCACTCTTCCCCAGTGGTGCCAGCGGCCCAATCCGAGTAATCTCTACTCATCGCGCGCGCGTGTGGAGTGATCCGGATGCCAACAACCATCACGCCTCCAAATCTCGAACGCCGCCCCCGCCGCTCCGAAGAGGACGATGGAGGCAACAGCCGCCGTCCGCCCAATGGCCACGACCTCAAGCGCACCGGCGGAGGGGGCGACAACGACAACTGGGACAACCGTCCCAACCGCCCGCACCATCCCGGTGAGCGCCTTATCTCCTGCCGCCTCGGCCTCTTCTTCGCTCTCGGAGCCGTCTTCCTCTTCTTCACCGCGCTGGTCAGCGTCTTCTCCGTCACCCAGCCCGCCGGCCGGCTCGACGCCTACAACCACGCCATCAACGCCTGGCTGCCCGCCGCCGTCCCGCCCATCCTCTGGCTCACCACCGCCATCCTGCTGCTCAGCTCCGTCACCGTCGAGATCGCCCGCCGCCACATCTTCCACTCCATCGACGCCATGGAGGAGTGGTTCGGCCTGGGCCATCCCATCACCCGCCGCGCCCTTCCCTGGCTGCTCGCAACCCTCGTCCTCGGCTCGCTCTTCCTCGCCGGGCAGGGGCTCGCATGGCATCAACTCGCACTCGAGGGAGTCCCCTTCCGGACCAGCGGCGGCAGCGGACACTCCTTCTATATCCTCACCTGCGCCCACGCCATCCATCTCTCCGCCGGCATCATTGGGCTCTTCGCCGCCATCGTCGGCCTCTTCGCCTTCCGCAGCGTCGAAGACCGCCAGATCCTGGTCGATTGCGCAGCCTGGTACTGGCACGCCATCGCCGCCCTCTGGCTCTGCCTCTTCACCCTGCTCGCCATCCGCTGAGTAAGCGCGCACCACCCGATCATTTAGCTCGTCATTCTGTGCGTAGAGCGGGTGCCCCATGTCTCGCTTTTGAGACATGGGTTTCCACCAGCGTTGCGCCACGGATCGCTTGCCTTCGGCGTTCTGCCAGCTATCGCTTCTTCGCCGGCGCACCCTTCGCAGGCGTCTTGGCCTTCGACTTCCCTGAAACCTTCGCTACAGTCTTCGCCGCAGGCTTGCTCTTCGCCTTCACCGCGGCAGCCTTTGTTGGGGTCTTCTTCGCGACAGCCTTCACCGGTGGCTTCACCGAAGTCCTGGTCTTTAGCTTCACGGACACCTTCTTCGCCGCAGCCTTCTTCACCGCAATTTTCTTCGCTGTACCCTTCTTCGCCGCAGCCTTCTTTGCCTCAGCGGCCTTCTTATCCGCAACCTTCTTC
>PLOU01000073.1 GCA_003142235.1 Granulicella sp. | reverse complement strand
TGACGCGCAAGGGCTGGCCGGGCGATGTGACCCGCGCATTCAACACCACCAAGATGATCGACCGCATCGCGGCCAAGTACGGGCGCACGCTGCATGAGCACGGCATCGGCTTCAAGTACATCTGCGACCTGATGCTGCAGCGCGAGATACTGATCGGCGGCGAGGAGTCGGGCGGCATCGGCATCAGCCGCCACCTGCCGGAGCGCGACGGGCTGCTGAACGCGCTGCTGCTGGCCAACGTGATGGCGGACGAGGGTAAGACGCTGGGGCAACTGGTGGCCGCGCTACAGGAGGAGTTCGGTGAGCATCAGTACGGGCGCATCGACATGCATATCGACGAGGAACTGAAGCAGTCGGCGATTGCGCGCGCGGGCGCGCTGGCCGCGGGCGACACAATGGCCGGGATGAAGGTGCTCCGCGTGGAGACGATGGACGGGATTAAATTCTTCCTCGACAATCCTGCCGCCGCGACAAAGAAAAATGCTGCGGAGACGTGGTTGCTGTTGCGCGCATCGGGGACGGAACCGCTGTTGCGGGTCTACTGCGAGAGCTGTTCGACCGAGTCGGTGACGGCGATTCTTGAGGCGGCGCGCGCGTTCGTGATGGAGAGGCGTGCGGCTTGAGCGAGACGGCTGCGAAGAATGCGAATGAATTGTTGACGGTCGAGACCAGGGGGCTGCTCTTCGACATGGACGGCGTGCTGATCAGCTCCACCGGCTCGGTGGTGCGCTGCTGGCAGAGGTGGTGCAAGCAGTACGACGTGCCCAATGCCGCGCAGTTTCAGGTTCCCCATGGCACGCGCGCGGTGGACATTGTGCGCATGTTGAAGCCGCAGTTCGACGAGGCCCAAGTGGCCGAGGGGCTGCACGCGATCGAGGAGTTGGAACTGGTGGACACGGCCGACCTCACCGTTCTGCCGGGAGTGAAGGCGCTGCTGGCGCGGCTTCCACCGGAGCGTTGGGCGGTGGTCTCCTCGGCGACGCGGCGGCTTCTGATTGGTCGTCTGGCTGCGGCGGGACTGCCGGTTCCGGCGCGCGTCATCAGCGGAGACATGGTGCTGCGCGGCAAGCCCGACCCGGAGCCGTACCGGCGCGGCGCGGAGCTGCTCGGGTTTGCGCCCGGCGAGTGCATCGTCGTCGAAGACGCGCCATCCGGNNACGTGGCTTGCGCGGTCGCTCGAAGCGGTCGAGGTGACGGCGAAGGCGGATGGGCTGGAGCTGCGATTTGCGCCCGTGGTCTGAGTGCAGAGACTCTGTTCACAGATAAAACTTACTTCCCACCCATCGCGATGAGACTGTGATGGATGGGGCACCCAATATTACGTTCGTACAACACATCCGCAGGGCTGTTTACAGCACTGTGGGCAGGCCGGCCAGCGCCATGGCGATCTCCTCGGCGGGGTACTCGTAGTTCTGCAACTTGCCGGCCTGGAAGTCGATGTAGGACTGCATGTCGAAGTGGCCGTGGCCGGAGAGGTTGAAGAGGATGGTGCGCGGCTTGCCCTCTCGCTTGGCCTCGAGCGCTTCGAAAATCGCTCCGGCGATGGCGTGGTTGGACTCCGGCGCGGGGACGATTCCCTCGGCGCGGGCGAACTGGATTCCGGCGGCGAAGGCGTCGAGCTGATGCACGGCGGTGGCCTCGATGAGGCCGAGGTCCTTGACGTGCGAGACCAGCGGGGCCATGCCGTGGTAGCGCAGTCCGCCGGCGTGGATTCCCGGAGGAATAAATGTGCTGCCGAGGGTGTGCATCTTGACCAGTGGCGTCAGGTGGCCGGTGTCGCCGAAGTCGTATGTGAACGGGCCCTTGGTGAGGCTGGGGCAGGCGGCGGGCTCGACAGCGACGATGCGCGCGTGGCTCTTGCCCTTCAGGTTGCGCCCGATATACGGCATCGTCAATCCGGCAAAGTTCGATCCGCCGCCGGTGCAGGCGAGAATCACATCGGGCTCGTCATCGGCCAGCGCCATCTGCTCGATCGCCTCCAGCCCGATGACGGTCTGGTGCAGCATGACGTGATTCAATACGCTGCCCAGCGCGTACTTGGTGTGCGGGTCCGAGGCCGCAATCTCGACGGCCTCGGAGATGGCGATGCCGAGCGAGCCGTTGGAGTCCGGGTGCTCGGCCAGGATCGCGCGGCCCGTCTCTGTCTCCATGCTGGGGCTGGCGGTGACGGACGCGCCGAAGACCCCCATCAGGGCGCGGCGGTAGGGCTTCTGGTCGTAGCTGACACGCACCATGAAGACCTTGCACTCCATTCCAAAGAACGCGCATGCCATGGCCAGCGCCGAGCCCCACTGGCCAGCGCCGGTCTCGGTGGAGAGGCGCTTGGTGCCGTCTTGTTTGTTATAAAACGCCTGCGGAACGGCGGTGTTGGGCTTGTGCGAGCCGGCCGGGCTGACGCCCTCGTTCTTGTAATAGATGTGCGCGGGCGTGTCCAGCGCCTGCTCCAGGCGGCGCGCGCGGAAGAGCGGCGAGGGACGCCATTGCGCGTAGACCTGGCGGACTTCGCCGGGAATCTCGATCTCGCGCTCGGTGCTGACCTCCTG